>NZ_JBEXOP010000035.1:0-81172 GCF_040611575.1 Streptomyces sp. NPDC006610 | reverse complement strand
CGTGATCCTGCTCGCCCGCGGCCCGGCCGTGGCCCTCGGGGTGAGGGTCGGACAACCGGCGGGGCCCCGACGAAGCGTCACTTCAGCTTGCCCGCCTGGGCGTCGATCAGCGCCGCCGGGATGTCGTACTCCGCACCGGTCAGCATCGCGCCGATGTTCAGGGTGTAGTACGAGGCGATCGTGCTGCCGTGCCGCACGACCTCGCCCTGCAGCGTGGCCGTCTGGCCGCCGGTGTCCTCCATCTCACCGGTCACCGAGAACGCCACCGACTCGTCGCCGGTCCCCGAGGCCTGCTCCTCGCCGACCTTGGTGAACTTCTGCTCCTCGCCGCCCGATCCGGCCGTGAAGCCGCCCGCGCAGGCCGCGATCGCGTCGGAGACGGACTTCATCGTCTCCTCGGCGCCGCCGCCGTCGTACGAGGACAGCGTCACGATGGTGACGTCCACGTTCATCGACTCGGCGAGCGCGTCTTCCGCCTCGCCCGACGTCAGGTCCTCCAGGGACTTGGAGGCGGTGTCGGTGGGCGACTTCTCCGCGGTGGCCATGGTGTTGGTCTCCGCCGCGGCGTCGCCCGGGGCGACGCCGCTCATCACGTAGACCAGTGGCTTGCACTTGTCCTCGCCCGTGATGGCGCTCTTGTCCGACGGGAACTCCGACTCGTCGACCGCGCCGAACTTGTATCCGTCCACATCGCCCTGGGCGACGATCAGCTTCTTCAACTCGGCCGCGGTGTACGCCTTCGCGGCGGCCGACTCTCCCGTACCGGAGGACTCGGAGGACTTGGAGTCGTCCTTGGACCCGCTCTCCGAGCAACCCGTGATGAGGACGAGCGACAGAGCGCCCACGGCGGCCGTGGCGCACAGCCGCGCCCTCGATGATCTCTTCATGGGCGGACTATGCGGTTCGGGTCAACGGCCAGTCAAGCCGGGGCAGTCAACCGGTCATCAGAACCCAAGACGTTCGCGGCGCACCGAATACACCACGAATCCGGCGCCCATTGCCAGGCAGAAGGTGCCGCCGACGACGTACGGAGTGCTGTCGAAACTGCCGGTGTCCGCGAGCCGCGGGCCGGTCGCGGTGTCGGCGGCCGCGGCCGTGACGGCCCTCGCCTGCGTCGTCGAGACCGTCGCGGGCAGCCGCTCTCTCGCCGGGTCCTCCACCGTCGCCTTGGCGGACGGGACGAACCACAGGGCGCCCAGCAGGGTGCCCGCGACGGTGGCGGTCAGCAGCGGACGGCGAGCGGATGACACGGAATATCGATCCCCTTGTGATGCTGGCGAATTGGCCGTGCGGACGATGCTAGTGAAAGGCGCGGGTCGCGGGAAAGTCACCGGAGGGAAGGGCCGTACGCTCCGGGCATGAGCACTCCAGAGACATCACGTTTTGTTCGCGTTCGCGTGGAACTCGTCCTCGAAGTGGAGGACGGCGACGCCCTGACCAAGGCGGCGCTGCGGCGGATCGCGGCCGACACCGACATGCCGGCCGCCGAGCGGGTCCACGCCGAGAACGCTGTGACGGAAGACACCGCGGAGGCCCTGGCCTATCTCGTGGACCCGTTCGACCTGGTCAGCGAGGTGCCCGGGATCGAACTCCAGCAGGCATCGTGGAGCAGCGAGCCGGTGGACTACGACCCGGATTCGCCCGAGTGGGACGTCGACGGGGATGATGGGGAGGACGGGTACGACGACTACGGCGTGGACGACGAGGACGGCGGGAGCGACGCGGGCGGCACGACGCGCACCGGCTGACCGTCCTGGGGAATTCCCGGCCCCGGGCGGCAACCGCCACCCGGGGTTTCCTCGTCTCACACGGCGCACGGACCGACCACCCGCACCGCGCCCGCTCTTCCGGCGGACGTGGTGTGCCCCACAGGAACAGGGAATGGGGAACGGGACGAACCGGTCGTAGCGTTGAAGCTCGTTGAGGGGACCTCCTTGAGTCCTCGACGGGGACTCTCGGGGTATTGGGGAATCGGCAACGATGGAGAAGCGTGTGATGACGGACAGTAAGCGGCGCAGGGGCCTGACGGTCGCGTCCGCACTGCTCGGCGGTGTACTGGTGCTCACGGGATGCTCGAGCGGCGAGGACGCCTCGGCCGCCGACGACGCCGGCAACGAGAGTTCGCAGGCCCAGGTCGACGAGGCCGCGGCGAAGAAGACCTCCGAGGCCCAGATCAAGATCACGCCGAAGGACGGCTCCTCCAACGCCTCGATCAACAACTCCGCGAGCGTCATGGTGAGCAAGGGCACGCTCACCAGCGTCAAGATGACCACCACCGACGGCACGGCCGTCGAGGGCGAGATATCCGCGGACGGGACGAGCTGGAAGCCGAGCGCCCAGCTGGAGCGCTCCACCACCTACAAGCTCGCGGTGACGGCCGAGGACTCCGAGGGCCGCAAGGCGCACGAGAACGCCTCCTTCACCACGGTCTCCCCGGACAACAGCTTCATCGGCACCTTCACCCCGGACGACGGCACCACCGTCGGCGTCGGCATGCCCGTGTCGATCAACTTCGACAAGGCGATCACCAACAAGGCGGCCGTCCAGAAGGGCATCACGGTCACCACCACCAGCGGCCAGGAAGTCGCCTGCCACTGGTTCAACGCCAACCGCATGGACTGCCGCCCCGAGGAGTACTGGCAGGAGGGCGCCACCGTCACGCTGAAGCTGGCGCTCGACGGCGTCGAGGGCGCCGAGGGCGTCTACGGCGTCCAGCAGAAGTCGGTCTCCTTCACCATCGGCCGCAACCAGGTCACCTACGTCGACGCGAAGACCAAGCAGATGAAGGTCACGCAGGACGGCAAGGTCGTCAAGACCATCCCGATCTCGGCCGGCTCGCCCGAGAACAAGACGTACGAAGGCCAGATGGTGATCTCCGAGAAGTTCAAGGAGACCCGGATGAACGGCGCGACCGTCGGCTTCACCGACGACGACGGCCAGGGCGAGTACGACATCAAGGACGTGCCGCACGCCATGCGCCTGACCACCTCCGGCACCTTCGTGCACGGCAACTACTGGGGCGCCGACTCCATCTTCGGCAACGTCAACACCAGCCACGGCTGCATCGGTCTGAACGACACCAAGGGCGCCAACGACCCGAAGACCGAGGGCGCCTGGTTCTACGACAACTCGATCATCGGTGACGTCCTGATCGTGCAGAACACCGGCGACAAGACCGTCGCGCCGGACAACGGCCTCAACGGCTGGAACATGAGCTGGGAGCAGTGGAAGGCGGGCTCCGCCGTCTGACGGCTCCTCACCTCTCCCTCTTCGTCGCACCGGTGCCGCCTCTCGCAGGCGGCACCGGTGTTCGCGTAGGGGGTCCCGGCGCTCCCGGGACGGACGCCGGGCTTCTCATCCCCCTCTTATGGCGGGCTTACCGCTTCATCACGCGCCGTACCTAGCTTGCGGCGCATGTTCTTCACTTATCTGAGGCGCGAACTGCGCCGCCGCAGAAGGGCGGCGCTCGTCGTCGCCTCCGGTCTCGCGCTGGGCATCGCCCTGGTCATCGTGGTCACCTCCGTGTCCTCCGGCATGGGCAGGGCGCAGGACAAGGTCCTCCAGTCGCTGTACGGCCTCGGCACCGACATGACCGTCACCAAGGCCGCCGCGCAGGACGACGCCGGGGCCGAGCGGCAGAGGTTCCGGTTCGACGCGCAGGACGGCGACTTGGAGGAGGAGCAGAGCAGCGACCGCGTGATGGTGCAGGGCTTCCAGACCCTGAGCGCCTCGACCGTCGGCAAGGTCGCCCGCCAGGAGGGCGTCTCGGCCGCGGTCGGCGGGCTGAGCCTCCAGGTCGTCAAGGTCAGCGGGCAGTTCACCCGCGGCCAGTTGCGGCAGGCGCCCGGCCAGGACGGCGGTGAGGGCGGCGGGCCCACCGACCAGGTGCAGCCGCAGGGGCGGGTCGAGGGCGGCGGCGCCGACTTCGACGTCGACAGCTACTCCCTGTTCGGCACGGACGTCACCCGGCCGGAACTGGGCCCGCTGACCTCCTCGAAGATCACCAGCGGGCGGGCGTTCACCACCGCCGACGCCGACGCGAAGGTCGTCGTCGCCGACTCGGCCTACGCCAAGGAGAAGAACCTCGAAACCGGGTCCACGGTCACCGTCAAGGGCACGAAGTACGAGGTCGTCGGCATCGCCACCGCCGACAGCGGCGACGCGGCGGCCAATCTCTACATCCCGCTGAAGCAGGCGCAGACCCTCGCCGACGCGGCGGACGAGGTTACCACGATCTACGTCAAGGCCACCGACTCCCAGCGGATCGACGCGGTCAAGTCGGCCATCCGGAAGAACGTCTCCGGTACCACCGTGACGACCTCCGCCGACCTCGCCGACACCGTCTCCGGCTCCCTGTCCACCGCGTCCGACCTCGCGGCCGGCGTCGGCAGGTGGCTGTCCCTCGTCGTCCTCGTCGCGGCCTTCCTGGTCGCGGGACTGCTCACGTCCTCCGCCGTGTCCCGGCGCGTGCGCGAGTTCGGCACGCTGAAGGCGCTGGGCTGGCGCTCGGGCCGGGTGACCCGGCAGGTCGTCGGCGAGGCCGTGGTCAACGGGCTGGTCGGCGGCGTCCTCGGCATCGCGCTGGGCCTGGCGGGCGCGTACGCCGTCACCGCGGCGAGCCCCACGCTGCAGGCCGAACTCGGGGCGGCGTCCGGCGCGGGTCCCGGCGGCGGTGGACCGGGCATCGGCGGCCCCGCCCGCGAGGCGGCCTCGCGCACCCTCGACGTCGCCCTGACCGCCCCGGTCGGCCTCACCACCGTCGCCCTCGCGGTCGGCCTCGCCGTGGCCGGCGGCCTGGTCGCCGGCGCGTTCGGCGGCTGGCGGGCCTCCCGACTGCGCCCGGCGGACGCCCTGCGGCGGGTGGAGTAGGCGCTGCCTGGTGCCTGGTGCCTGGTGCCTGGTGCCTGGTGCCCGGTGCCCGGGTGCCTGCCGCTTGCCGCAGCTGCTGCCCGCGTCGGCGTCCCGGTGCCGTCCGGTCCCACCCGGCCCCTCCCGGCCCAGCACCCCGACACACCCGCCAACCTGCCGATTCACCCCAGGAGCTGACCCCATGTACGAACTCAGAAGCGTCACCAAGCGCTACACCCGCGGCAAGGAGAGCGTCGACGCGCTCGCCGGCGTCGACCTGACCATCGCCGACGGCGACCGGCTGGTCATCCAGGGACCCACCGGCGGCGGCAAGTCCACGCTGCTGCAGATGCTCGGCGGGCTCGACCGGCCCACCTCCGGTGAGGTCGTGCTCGACGGCGTCGACCTCGCGGGGCTGTCCGAGGCGCGGCTGACCCGCGTGCGCAGCGAGACCATCGGCTTCGTCTTCCAGTCCTTCAACCTGATCCCGACGCTGACCGCGCAGGAGAACGTCGAGACGGCCCTCGTACCGCTCGGCGTGAAGACGCGGGAGCGGCGCGAACGAGCCGCCGAGGCGCTGGAGTCGGTCGGTCTCGGGGAGCGGCTCGGGCATCTGCCGGGCGAGATGTCCGGCGGCCAGCAGCAGCGCGTCGCCATCGCCCGCGCGCTGGTGAAGCGGCCCAAGGTGCTCCTCGCCGACGAACCCACCGGAAACCTCGACGAGTCCATGCGCGACGAGATCATGGACGTCCTGGAGCGGATGTGGACGGAGCTGGGGCTGACGTTCGTCATGGTCACCCACGACTCCGTCATCGCCCGCAAGGCCCCGAGGGTGGCGACGATCAGGAAGGGCTCTATCACGGTCAGGGAGAACGCCGCCACGTAACAGACCGGTCCGAAATGGTCATTTATGGCCGATCGTGACCTTGAGGAGGTTGATCACCCCCCGGCATACTTCGAGCTTCCGGGGGGTGCACGCACGCGCGTGCGCGAGGCCCCCCGGCCGGGCGAACGGGGAATTCGCCCGGTACCTCGATTCCAGGGGGAGTTTTGCGCAGACAACTGAAAAGGGCCGGCGCGGCCACCGTTGCCACGGC
Organism: Streptomyces sp. NPDC006610; assembly: GCF_040611575.1. Lineage (NCBI taxonomy): Bacteria > Bacillati > Actinomycetota > Actinomycetes > Kitasatosporales > Streptomycetaceae > Streptomyces > Streptomyces sp. NPDC006610. The sequence goes on along the minus strand of NZ_JBEXOP010000035.1, from coordinate 75,227 downwards.
CGCCGCCGTCGCCCTCGCCGCGGGCCTGACCAGCCCGGCGTCGGCGGAACCCGAGCAGCGCGAACCGCGCGCCGGCGCCGCGAGCCCCGCGGCGCACCACCGCATCACCCTGATCACCGGCGACCGCGTCACCGTGGACGCCGACGGACGGGTCGTCGGCCTCCAGCGGGGCGAGGGGCGCGCGCACATACCCGTGCAGATCCGCACGTATCAGGGGCACACCCTGGTCATACCCGCCGACGCGGCCCGGCTGATCGCCGCCGGCACACTGGACCGCCGGCTCTTCGACGTCACCGAGCTGAACAAGGCGGCGAGCCGCGCCTCGCAGCGCGACGGCCTGAAGGTCATCGTCGGCTACCAGGGCGCCGCCCGGGCCGCGAAGGCCGAGGTCCGTGACGCGGGCGCCCTCCGGCAGAGCCTGGAGACCCTCAACGCGGACGCCGTGCAGACCCGGCAGCAGGACGCCGACGAACTGTGGGACGCCCTCACCGACGGCGACCGCACGGCCTCCGGCATCGCGCACGTCTGGCTCGACGGCGTCCGCCGGGCCACCCTCGACACCTCCGTCGGACAGATCGGCGCCCCCAAGGCGTGGGAGGCCGGCTACGACGGCACGGGCGTCAAGATCGCCGTCCTCGACACCGGCGTCGACGCCACCCACCCGGACCTCAAGGGCCAGGTGACCGCGTCGAAGAACTTCAGCACCGCCGCCGACGCCCACGACAGGTTCGGGCACGGCACGCACGTCGCGTCGATCGCGGCCGGCACCGGCGCGAAGTCCGGCGGCACGTACAAGGGCGTGGCGCCCGGCGCCGACATCCTCAACGGCAAGGTCCTCGACGACAACGGCTACGGCGACGACTCCGGCATCCTCGCCGGCATCGAGTGGGCCGCCGAACAGGGCGCCGACGTCGTCAACCTCAGCCTCGGCGGCCAGGACACCCCGGACACCGACCCGCTGGAGGCGGCCGTCGACCGGCTCTCCGCCGACAAGGGCATCCTCTTCGCCGTCGCGGCCGGCAACTCCGGCCCCGAGACGGTCGGTTCGCCCGGCTCCGCGAACTCCGCCCTCACCGTCGGCGCCGTCGACGGCAAGGACGCGCTGGCGGGCTTCTCCAGCACCGGCCCCCGCCTCGGCGACGGCGCGATCAAGCCGGACGTCACCGCACCCGGCGTCGACATCACCGCCGCCTCCGCCAAGGGCAGCGTCATCGCCCAGGAGGAGGGCGAGAAGCCGGCCGGCTACGTCACCATCTCCGGCACCTCCATGGCCACCCCGCACGTCGCGGGCGCCGCGGCCCTGCTCAAGCAGCAGCACCCGGAGTGGACCTACGCCGAGATCAAGGGCGCGCTGGCCGGCTCCGCCAAGGGCGGCGCCCACACGCCGTTCGAGCAGGGCGCGGGCCGCGTCCAGGTCGGCAAGGCCATCGGCCAGACCGTCATCGCCGACCCGGTGTCCGTCAGCTTCGGCGTGCAGGAGTGGCCGCACAGCGACGACACCCCGGTCACCAAGCAACTGACGTACCGCAACCTGGGCACGCAGGACGTCGAGCTGACCCTGTCCGCCACCGCCACCGGCCCCGACGGCCGGCCCGCCCCGGCCGGCTTCTTCACCCTCGGCGCGACCGAGGTGACGGTCCCGGCGGGCGGCAGCGCCTCCGTCGACGTCACCGCCGACACCCGGCTGGGCGGCACGGCCGACGGCGCCTACTCCGCGTACGTGACCGCGAAGGGCGGCGGCCAGACCGTCCGCACGGCCGCCGCGGTGCAGCGCGAGGTGGAGTCGTACGACGTCACCGTCAAGCACATCGGCCGTGACGGGCAGCCGAGCGCCGACTACCTCACCGACCTGATCGGCCACTCCGGCCTCGCCGAGGGCCGCTCCTACTCCGTGCCCGCCACCGCGTCCGGCGCGCCCACCCTGCGCCTGCCGAAGGGCACGTACCTGCTGGACACCTGGATCGTGAAGGACTTCGAGGAGTTCGAGGGCGGCGTCGACTGGCTGGTCGCGCCCAAGCTGAACGTCACGAAGGACACCACGGTCACCCTCGACGCCCGCACGACCAAGGCGGCGGACATCACCGTGCCCGACACGGCCGCCAAGCCGTACTCCGCGTCGATCAGTTACCTGTACGACCCGGCCGGCATGGGCATCGGTCTCGGCCTCGGCACCTTCGCCGACCTGCGCGTCGCCCACGTCGGCCCCGAGGTCACCGGCCTGACCCAGACCTGGGGCGGCCAGTGGACCAAGGGCTCCAAGGCCGAGTACAGCGTGGCCACCAGCACCAAGGTGACGAAGCTCAAGGGCGACAAGGTCCGCCACTTCAAGAAGAGCGAGCTGGCCACCGTCAAGAACAACCTCGGCGCCCCCGCGCCCGGCAAGACCGGTGGCTTCACCCCCTGGGCCCTGTTCCCCGGGGACGTCTTCATCGGCAACACGAGCGAGCAGAAGCTGCCCGGCGCGCGCACCGTGTACGTCTCCACCGGCGACCGGGCGCAGTGGGTGTTCGACTTCGAGCAGTACGGCGGCAGGGACGCCGACGGGCGGCCCATCCCGGAGGCGTACTACACGTTCAACCACTTCCGCACCTACCAGGGCGGCAGGTCGTACACGAACCACTGGAACAAGGCGGTCTTCGGTCCGCACCTCAACGCCGACTACGGCGTCTTCCGCGAGGGCAACGAGATCTCCGGCATCATCCCGTTGTTCGCGGACAGCTCGGGGCACTTCGGCGTGTCCCTGTTCACCTCGGTGAACACCACCCTGTACCGCAACGGCGTCAAGGTCGGCGCCCACGACGACCCGCTGCTCGGCGAGCAGAGCTTCAAGGTCCCCTCCGCCGACGCCCAGTACAAGCTGACCACCTCGGTCAAGCGGTCCTCCCGGGTCGCGCAGGCGTCCAGCCGGATCGACGCGCAGTGGACGTTCCGGTCGAAGAAGCCCTCCGGCGACTTCGCCCAGCTGCCCGTCTCGTCGGTCCGCTTCAAGGCCAACACCACCCTGGACAGCCGCGTCACCGCAGGCCGCACGGCCACGGTCCCGCTCGCCGTCCAGGGCGCGGCGGCCGGCGGCAACCTCAAGTCGCTGTCCGTCTGGGCGTCGTACGACGGCAAGACCTGGAAGAAGCTGACCGTCAAGAACGGCAAGGTGACCGTCAAGAACCCCGCCAAGGGCAAGGCGATCTCCTACCGCGCCAAGATCGTCGACAAGAAGGGCAACCTGTCCGCCCTGACGATCTACAACGCGTACTACGGCAAGTGAGCGTCAAGTAAGACACCCGGCAGGACGGGGGTGGTGCGCCGCAGCCGGCGCACCACCCCTTCCTGTTCTTCATGCCGGCGGCAGCGTGCTCGCGTCCCCCGCCCGGGTGGCGTCCGCGCCCCAGCTCGCCAGCAGCCGCAGCGCCTCCGCGCCCGCGGAGTCCGGCTCGGCGTGGTAGATCACCAGCGACTGCTCGGCGTCGTCCGCCAGCCGGAACGACTCGTAGCGCAGCGCCAGCTCGCCCACCAGCGGATGCCGCAGATGCTTCGTCCCGTGACTCTTCTCCTTGACGTCATGGGTCGCCCACAGCCGCCGGAACTCCTCGCTCTTCACCGACAGCTCGCCCACCAGCGCCGACAGCCGGGGATCGTCCGGATAGCAGCCGGCGTCCATCCGCAGCAGGCACACGATGTCGATCGCCTTCTGCTCCCACTCGACGTACAGATCCCGGTACTCCGGCCGCAGGAACACCAGCCGCGCCCAGTTCCGCTCCCGCTCCGGCATCCCGGCCCAGTCCCCGAACAGCGCCGCCGCCATCCGGTTCCACGCCAGGATGTCCGAGCGCCGGCCCACGATGTACGCGGGAACCCCGTCCAGCGAGTCCAGCAGCTGCCGCAGCGCCGGCCGCACCTGCTGCGCGCGCCCGCCCGGCTTCTTCTTGTGCTGCTTCGGCTTCGCCAGATGCGTCAGATGCGCGTGCTCCGCGTCGGTCAGCCGCAGCGCCCGCGCGATCGCGTCCAGCACCTCCGCCGACACGTTCCGGCCATTGCCCTGCTCCAGGCGCGTGTAGTACGCCACCGACACCCCGGCCAGCTGCGCCAGCTCCTCCCGGCGCAGCCCCGGCACCCTGCGGCGCCGCCCGAACTCCGGCAGCCCCACGTCCTGCGGTCGCAGCCGCGCCCGCCGGGTGCGCAGGAACTCGCTCAGCTCGGCGCGCCGGTCCAGACCCGCGCCGGTCCCGGCGCCGCCGGCGTCATCGTGCTGTTCGTCCATGCCTTCCAGTATTCACGGTCGTACGCACACGAGACTGACCCCGCCAGTGGTAGGCACCGGGGACGTACGCAGACCCGTGGTCTGGGTGAAGCCGCGATTCTCGGGCAGGCTGGACGCCGTGCCCGGCCGAAAACAGCCGGGCGCCGTCCACACCCCTAGGAGAAGTCCCGGCATGACCACAGTCGCCGCATACGCCGCCCCCGCCGCGAAGGCTCCGCTGGAGCGCACCCTCATCGAGCGACGGGCGGTCGGCGAGCACGACGTACTGATCGACATCAAGTACGCCGGAATCTGCCACTCCGACATCCACCAGGCCCGCGAGGGCTGGGGCGAGGCCATCTTCCCGATGGTCCCCGGCCACGAGATCGCCGGTGTCGTCTCCGAGGTCGGCCCCGGCGTCACCCGGTTCTCCGTCGGCGACCGCGTCGGCGTCGGCTGCATGGTCGACTCCTGCCGCGAGTGCGAGAACTGCACGGCCGGCCTGGAGCAGTACTGCCTGAACGGCGCCGTCATGACCTACAACGGCATCGGCCGCGACGGCGAGCCCACCCACGGCGGCTACTCGCAGAAGATCGTCGTCGACGAGAACTACGTCGTCCGCATCCCCGAGGGCATCGCCCTCGACGAGGCCGCGCCGCTGCTGTGCGCCGGCATCACCCTGTACTCGCCGCTGAAGCACTGGAACGCCGGCCCCGGCAAGAAGGTCGCCATCGTCGGCATGGGCGGCCTCGGCCACATGGGCGTCAAGATCGCGCACGCGCTGGGCGCCGAGGTGACGGTGCTCTCGCAGTCCCTGCGCAAGAAGGAGGACGGCCTCAAGCTGGGCGCCGACCACTACTACGCCACCAGCGACCCGGCCACCTTCGAGCAGCTGGCGGGCACCTTCGACCTGATCGTCTCGACGGTCTCCGCCCCGCTGGACTTCGGCGCGTACCTGTCCCTGCTGAAGACGGACGGCGCCCTGGTCAACGTCGGCGCCCCCGAGGAGCCGATCTCCCTCAACCTCTTCTCGGTCATCGGCGGCCGCAAGACCCTGGCCGGCTCCAGCATCGGCGGCATCGCCGAGACCCAGGAGATGCTCGACTTCTGCGCGGAGCGCGGCTTCGGCGCGGAGATCGAGGTCATCGGCGCCGACCGGATCAACGAGGCGTACGAGCGGGTCCTGGCGAGCGACGTCCGCTACCGCTTCGTCATCGACACCGCCACGATCTGACGCACCGCCCCGCACGCGGGCCCGCCGGAACCCCTTCCTCCGGCGGGCCCGCGGCGTACCGGGCGTTGCTCACCGGATGCGGCTCACCGGACGCGGCACACGGGCACGCGGCGCGCGGCTCACTGGGCCGGCGCGACCCCGATCGGGCAGGACACGCCCGTGCCGCCGATCCCGCAGTATCCCGCCGGGTTCTTGTCCAGGTACTGCTGGTGGTACCCCTCGGCCGGGTAGAAGGGCCGGTCCGCCGCCGGGAGGATCTCCGTGGTGATCGTGCCGTAGCCCGAGGACGTCAGGACCTGCTGGTAGGACGCGCGGGACGCCTCCGCAGCCGCGGCCTGGGCGGGGGTGTGGGTGTAGACCGCCGAGCGGTACTGGGTGCCCACGTCGTTGCCCTGGCGGAAGCCCTGGGTGGGGTCGTGGGACTCCCAGAACGTCTTCAGGAGGCGGTCGTACGAGATCACCTCGGGGTCGTACACCACGCGGACGACCTCCGTGTGGCCGGTCAGGCCCGAGCAGACCTCCTCGTACGTGGGGTGCTCGGTGTGGCCGCCCTGGTAGCCGACGAGCGTCGTCCACACCCCGGCCGGGAGCTGCCAGAACTTGCGCTCGGCGCCCCAGAAACAGCCCAGGCCGAAGTCGGCCGTCTCCAGGCCCTCCGGGTAGGGGCCGAGCAGCGGGTTGCCGAGGACCGTGTGGCGGTCGGGGACGGTGAAGGCCGGCTCGGGGCGGCCCGGCAGCGCCTGCTCCGGGGTGACAAGGGTGGGCGTACGGCCGAACAGCATGGTGCGGGCTCCTTCGTCTCGGGCGGCACAGGGAGAACGCCCCCCGGCCGCGGCGCATTCCGGCGTCAGTGCGGCAGGCTCGCCGGGCTGCCGCCGTTGGCCTCGTACCCCGCGACCGCCAGCGCCCGGTAGACCGCGAACTCCGCCGCCGGGTCCGGGGACAGCGTCCACGGCAGGGCGCCGACATGGCCGTCGATGTGTATCAGCTGGTGCATGGCCTCCGCCCAGCGCTCGGCCCGGACCAGGAAGAACACCAGCAGATGGCGGACGTGCGCCAGCATCGGGTCGTCGGGCCGGGCCGAGTGCACCGCGTGCAGCGCGCCGTGGATCGCCTTCGTCACGACCTCGCTCTGGTAGAAGCCGCGGACCAGGTTCACCTCGGGCAGGTGCTCGAAGACCGCGAACAGCGGCATCGCCGCCAGCAGCGAACCCTGCGGCGCGCGGGCCGCCGCGGCCTCCGCGAACTGGGTCGCCAGCTCCCGCGATCCGTGCCACTTCTCGCACCAGTAGTGCAGCGCGGCCAGATGCGCGCCCATGTGGTGCGGCGCCCGGTCGAGGATCTTCAGCCACAGCTGCTCGAACTCCGCGCGCGGATACGCGAGCCCGCGCGCCACCGACAGCTCGACGATGTACGGCACCGGGTCGCCGGGCGCCAGCAGCGCCGCCTCGCCGCACGCCGCCTTCGCCTCCTCCATGATGATCCGGAACTCGTCCGTCCCCGGCGTCGCCGTCCGCCACGCCTGCTGCACCAGGAACTCCGCGTGCACCGCCGCGCCGCCCGCGTCCTTGGCCGCCTCGGCGCGCCACACCCGCAGCCACTGCCCGCCCGGCGCCCCGTCGGCGCCGCCCGGCCGCTGGAGCAGCTCCAGCGAGGCCGCGCCCGCGAAGGCCTGCACCCGCTGCCAGCGCACCTCGCCCGCCGCGTCCGTGCCGGCCAGCAGCTGGGCGGCGGCCCGATGGTCCTGGGTGCGCTGCACCAGGTCCAGCACGTCCTCCAGGTCCCGGTCGGGGCCGGGCATCCGGACGTCCAGCTCCTCCTGGAGCACGAAGCCGTAGTTCGCCGGGTCGGCGGCGTCCGGGTGGCCGGGGTGGACCAGCCCGACCGCGCCGCGCCTGCGCATGACGACGGGACCCAGCACGAAGCCGATCATGAGCAGGGCGAACACGACCCAGAGAATCTCCATGCCTCCAGCGTTCCAGACGCCGCCGACAATTGGCCAACCCGTCCCGCGACCTGTGGACAACTCCCAGGACCGAGACGACCGAGCGGACTGGGAAGACCGAGCGGACTGAACGGACCGAGCGGACTGAACGGACCGAGCGGACTGAGCGGACCGAGAGGACCGAGAGGAGCGGGAGGCCCGAGAGGACCGACCCGACCCGACCGGGCCGGAGGAGCCCCGGACGCGCCGAAGGCGGCGGCCCGCTGTCGTCCCGTCCGTCACTCCCGTCGTGGGCGCACTACGCTCGGTTCCCATGAGCGACAGGCACATCAGTGAGCACTTCGAAACGCTCGCCATCCACGCGGGCAACACGGCCGACCCCCTGACCGGCGCGGTCGTACCGCCGATCTACCAGGTGTCCACCTACAAGCAGGACGGGGTGGGCGGCCTGCGCGGCGGCTACGAGTACAGCCGTAGCGCCAACCCGACCAGGACCGCCCTGGAGCAGAACCTCGCCGCCCTCGAGGGCGGCCGCCGCGGCCTCGCGTTCGCGTCCGGACTGGCGGCCGAGGACTGCCTGTTGCGCGCGCTGCTCAGCCCCGGCGACCACGTCGTCATCCCCAACGACGCCTACGGCGGCACCTTCCGCCTGTTCGCGAAGGTCGTCGCCCGCTGGGGCGTGGAGTGGTCGGTCGCCGACACCTCGGACCCCGCCGCCGTACGGGCGGCCGTCACCCCGAAGACCAAGGCCGTGTGGGTGGAGACCCCCTCCAACCCGCTGCTCGGCATCACCGACATCGCCGCCGTCGCCCAGGTCGCCCGGGACGCGGGCGCCCGGCTCGTCGTCGACAACACCTTCGCCACGCCGTACCTCCAGCAGCCCCTGTCGCTCGGCGCGGACGTCGTGGTCCACTCGCTCACCAAGTACATGGGCGGGCACTCCGACGTCGTCGGCGGTGCGCTGGTCGTCGCCGACGAGGCACTCGGCGAGGAGCTGGCCTACCACCAGAACGCCATGGGCGCGGTCGCCGGTCCCTTCGACTCCTGGCTGGTGCTGCGCGGCGCCAAGACGCTCGCCGTGCGCATGGACCGGCACAGCGAGAACGCCGGCCGGATCGCCGAGATGCTCACCCGGCACGCGCGCGTGACGCGGGTTCTCTACCCCGGCCTTCCCGACCACCCCGGTCACGAGGTCGCCGCCAAGCAGATGCGGGCCTTCGGCGGGATGGTCTCCTTCCGCGTCGAGGGCGGCGAGGAGGCGGCCGTCGAGGTCTGCAACCGCGCGAAGGTGTTCACCCTCGGCGAGTCCCTCGGCGGCGTCGAGTCGCTGATCGAGCACCCCGGCCGGATGACGCACGCCTCCGCGGCCGGTTCGGCCCTGGAGGTCCCCGGCGACCTCGTACGCCTGTCCGTGGGCATCGAGAACGTGGACGACCTGCTGGCGGACCTCCAGCAGGCGCTCGGCTGAGAAGCCCTGGAGGGACCCGGCTCAGCGGTCCGTGAGCGGTGGCGGAGTCGTCCGTGACGGCGGCTCCGCCCAGGGCTCCACGGCGAGCGCCCACACCGTGAACGCCACGGCCGCGGCCAACAGCAGCAGCCATCCCGTCCGGCGGGCCAGCCTCCGGCGCCGCAGCAGCCGCTCGCCGTGGCGCACGGCCTCGGCGTGCAGGTCCGGCGGCACCGGCGGCGGGGTCTGCGCCATGATGCGGTGCACGGCCGCCTCCCGGTCCGCCCGGTTCATCGCGCGCCCCGGCTCACGACGCCCACCGCTCTCCCCTCGCCCTTGGTGGCCGCCGGGCCGCGCGGTGGGTGCAGCAGCGTCGCCATGGCCCGGTCGCACAGCGTGTCGACGTGCTCCGGGGGCAGACCCAGCAGTGCCGCCGTCTGCTCCTGCGCGACGCCCTCGAACAGCCGGAGCACCAGAACCAGACGCTCCCGCGGCGTCAGACGCGCCAGCGTGCTGCCGGGATGCGGACGGGCCCGGCCCAGAGGGCCGTACCGGTGCCACGCCTGATGGGCGAACCGGGTGGCCAGGTGCTCGCGGGTGCGGACGTACGGGTCCTCGCCCCGCAGCCGGTCCCAGCAGGCGTACGTCTGGGCGAGGGCGGTCGTCAGCAGCCGCCGCGCACGGGGGTTGTCCTCCGGCGCCTCGGCCGTGAGCAGCGTCGCCGTGTGCAGCAGCCGGCCGCCCGCGCCCGCGACGAACGCCCGGAACTCCCGCGCCCGGCGGGCTTCCCGCGACGCGTGTCGAACCGCCACCCTGCCTCCCCCTGAAGGCCGAACCCGCGTACGACCACGGGGCCGGGTCTCATCTGAGGCCAGGGGTCGCCTTTCGGTCAAGAGCCGCGCACGGCCCACCGCGCCCCTCGACCGACCGCCGGCGCGGCGTGGCAGGTCAGGACGGTGACTGTGCCTCGGGGCCGGGGACGCCGTGGGCGGCCATGCGCGCGGAGAGGGCGTGATTGAAGCGGGTGAGCAGTGTGCAGAACGCCTCCCGCTCCTCGGGCGCCCAGTCCTGCGTCAGCTCCGCCATCAGCCGGCGGCGGGACGAGCGCACTTCCTCCAGCCGCGACGCCCCGCGCGGGGACAGCTGGAGCACCACCGCGCGCCCGTCCTCCGGGTGCGAGGTCCGCTTGACGAGTCCCGTGTCGACGAGCGGCGCCACCTGGCGGGTGACCGTGGAGGAGTCGATGCCCATGCTCGCGGCGAGCGCCTTGACGCCCATCGGCCCTTCGTTGTCGAGCCGGTTGAGCAGCAGGTACGCGGCACGGTCCATGGAGTTGCGCACCTGACCGACCCCGCCGAGCCGGGTCTGTTCGGCGCGGCGGGCGAAGACCGCCACCTCGTGCTGCAGCGCGTCGAGAAGACCGGTGTCACCGACGGTCGGCGTGTCCATCGACATGTCAGGTGTTGTGGGCATGGCCGGAGGCTCACTTCATGCTGGGTGCTGGTTGGGGGACAGGGTACGCGGCCGGACGCCGGGCCGTACCGGCGCTGCGCAAACCCGTCCCGCGGGTTGGTCGCGAAGGCCGTCGGGGCGTGCGTGCTGCGAGACTTGGGTCATGAACCACCGCGAGGCCGCCCCTCTGTCCCCGGTCACCCTGGACGACGTGCGCGGCGCGCAGAAGATGCTCGCCGGCGTCTCCCGTGTCACCGCGATGGAGGGCAGCAGGTATCTGACCCGGGTGGTGGGCGCCCCGGTGCACCTCAAGTGCGAGAACCTCCAGCGGACGGGGTCGTTCAAGCTGCGCGGGGCCTATGTGCGGATCGCCGGGCTGCTGCCGGAGCAGCGGGCGGCCGGGGTGGTCGCGGCGAGCGCCGGCAACCACGCGCAGGGCGTGGCCCTGGCGTCGTCGCTGCTCGGCGTGCGGTCGACGGTGTTCATGCCGAAGGGCGCCCCGCTGCCGAAGATCAGCGCGACGCGCGACTACGGCGCCGAGGTGCGGATGCACGGGCAGGTGGTGGACGAGACGCTGGCCGCCGCCGAGGAGTACGCCCGCGAGACGGGCGCGGTGTTCATCCATCCCTTCGACCACCCGGACATCATCGCGGGGCAGGGCACGGTCGGGCTGGAGATCCTGGAGCAGTGCCCGGAGGTGCGGACGATCGTCGTCGGCGTCGGCGGCGGAGGGCTCGCGGCCGGCATCGCGGTCGGGGTGAAGGCGGTGCGGCCGGACGTGCGGATCGTCGGCGTGCAGGCGGCGGGTTCGGCGGCGTATCCGCCCTCGCTGGCCGCCGGACGCCCGGTGTCGATCGAGAACCCGGCGACGATGGCCGACGGGATCCGGGTGGGGCGGCCCGGCGACGTGCCGTTCGCGATCGTCGGCGGCCTGGTGGACGAGGTGCGCACGGTCAGCGAGGACGAGCTGTCCACGGCGCTGCTGCTGTGCCTGGAGCGGGCGAAGCTGGTCGTGGAGCCGGCCGGGGCGAGCCCGGTCGCGGCGCTGCTGAGCGATCCGGGCGCCTTCGAGGGGCCGGTCGTGGCGGTGCTGTCCGGCGGCAACGTCGATCCGCTGCTGATGCAGCGGGTGCTGCGGCACGGCATGGCGGCGCAGGGCCGTTATCTGGCGGTACGGCTGCGGCTGACCGACCGTCCGGGCGCCCTCGCCACACTTCTGGGGGTGCTGTCGGCGGTCGACGCCAACGTCCTCGACGTGAGCCATGTGCGGACCGACCCGCGACTCGGTCTCGCGGAGGCGGAGGTGGAGCTGCACCTGGAGACGAAGGGGCCCGTGCACTGCGGCGAGGTCGGCGACGCGTTGCGCGAGGCGGGGTACACCGTCATCGCCTGACGGCGGCGGCGCCGGCCGGAGGCTCTCGCGCGGCGCGCCCGGCCTTCTTCGGGAATCCCGTTGAGAGACGCGATACATCGCGTTATGGTGCTCCCCGTGTCACCCATCGGGCGGAGCGAATCCGTCGAATCTACGCTTTCCGAAGAATCCCCGACGACGTGGAGACTCATATGCCAGGGGCCATTCATGCCGAAGGCCTGGTCAAGACCTTCGGTGACGTAAGAGCACTGGACGGCGTCGACCTCGACGTCCCCGAAGGCACGGTCCTCGGCCTGCTGGGACCCAACGGCGCCGGCAAGACGACGACGGTCCGCTGCCTGACGACGCTCCTGCGGCCCGACAGCGGCCGCGCGGTCGTCGCCGGCGTCGACGTGCTGCGCCATCCCGACCGCGTCCGGCGCTCCATAGGACTGTCCGGCCAGTTCGCCGCGGTCGACGAGTACCTGACCGGCCGGGAGAACCTCCAGATGGTCGGACAGCTGTACCAGATGAAGGCGAAGGCCGCGAAGGCCCGCGCCGCCGAGCTGCTCGACCAGTTCCACCTCACCGACGCCGCCGACCGGCCCGCCAAGACCTACTCCGGGGGCATGCGCCGCCGGCTCGACCTGGCGGCGGCCCTGGTCGTCTCGCCGCCCGTGATGTTCATGGACGAGCCGACCACCGGCCTCGACCCCCGCAACCGCCAGCAGCTGTGGGACGTCATCAAACAGCTGGTCTCCGGCGGCACCACCCTCCTGCTGACCACGCAGTACCTGGAGGAGGCCGACCACCTCGCCCACGACATCGCGGTCGTCGACCACGGCCGGGTGATCGCCCGCGGCACCTCCGACGAGCTCAAGGCCCGCACCGGCGGCGAGCGCGTCGAGGTCGTAGTGCACGAGCGCGGCCACATGGCCACCGCCGCCGAGGTGCTGAGCGGCTTCGGCAAGGGCGGCACCACCGTCGAGGAGCACACCCGCAAGCTCACCGTGCCCGTCACCGGCGGCGCCAAGCTGCTCGCCGAGGTCATCCGCGAGCTCGACGCCCGCGGCATCGAGATAGACGACATCGGCCTGCGCCGGCCGACCCTGGACGACGTCTTCCTCTCCCTGACCGGCCATGTCGCCGAGGTCGGGGCCGAGGACGACGCCGACGGGGCCGCCCCGGGCGGCGCCGGAAACCGCAAGCGCGGGAAGGAGACCGTGTAGTGAGCACCACGACCGTCGCCGACGCCGCGCCGGAGACAGCGCAACGCCATCCTCTGGGCCAGTCGGTCCGGGACTCCCTGGTCGTCGCCAAGCGCAATCTGATCCGGATGTCCCGTATCCCCGAGATGATCATTTTCGGCCTCTTCCAGCCGGTCATGTTCGTGGTGCTGTTCAGCTACGTGTTCGGCGGCTCCATGAACATCGGCGGCACCACCGACCCCGGCGTCTACCGCGAGTTCCTGATGGCCGGCATCTTCGCCCAGACCGTCACCTTCGCCACGGCCGGCGCGGGCGCGGGCATCGCCGAGGACATGCACAAGGGGCTCATCGACCGCTTCCGCTCGCTGCCCATGGCCCGCGGCGCGGTGCTGACCGGGCGCACCCTGGCCGACCTGGTGCAGACGGCGCTCACCCTGATGGTCCTCGCGATCGTCGCCCTCCTGGTCGGCTGGCGCACCCACACCAGCGCCGGTGAGGTGCTCGCCGCGTTCCTGCTGCTCCTGCTCATGGGGTACGCGTTCACCTGGATCGGCGCCCTGATCGGCCTGTCCGTGCGCACGCCCGAGGCGGCCACCTCCGGGGGCCTGGTCTGGCTCTTCCCGGTCACCTTCGTCTCGAACGCCTTCGTCGACTCCGACAAGATGACGCCCTGGCTGCGGCACATCGCCGAGTGGAACCCGTTCAGCGCCACGGTGCAGGCCTGCCGCGAGCTGTTCGGCAACCCGGGGGTGTCGACCTCGGACGCCTGGCCCATGGCCCACCCGGTCTGGGCGTCGCTGATCTACTCGGCCGTGATCATCGTCGTCTTCCGCACACTGGCGGTGCGCAAGTACCGCTCGGCGGCGGCGTAGCCCCGGCCCGCCACGGCCGCACGACGAGGCCCCGGCGTCCAGTCACTGAACGACTGGACGCCGGGGCCCGGCCTGTCGGGGATGGTCAGCCGCTGTACGGCTCGGCCTTCAGGATCTTCACCGAGGCCTTCTTGCCGTTCGGCAGCTCGTACTCCGCGTCCTCGCCGACCTTGTGGCCGATGACGCCGGAACCCAGCGGGGACTGGGGGGAGTACGTCTCGATGTCGGCGCTCGCGTACTCGCGCGAGGCGAGCAGGAACGTCAGGGTGTCGTCCTCGTCACCGTCGAAGGCGATCGTCACGACCATGCCGGGGGCCACGGCGCCGTCCGTCGAGGTCGGGGCCTCGCCGACCTTGGCGTTCTCCAGGAGCTGGGTCAGCTGGCGCACACGGAGCTCCTGCTTGCCCTGCTCCTCCTTGGCCGCGTGGTACCCGCCGTTCTCACGCAGGTCGCCCTCCTCGCGCGCGGCCGCGATCTTGGCGGCGATCTCCGTGCGCGCAGGACCAGTAAGGTACTCAAGCTCGTCCTTGAGCTTGTTGTACGCCTCCTGGGTCAGCCAGGTGACGTTCTCGCTGGTCTGGGTCACAGGGTGCTCCTCGTCGGTACTGGGAATACAAAGCATCGCCCTACCCAAGAAGGATGTTCCTTCAGGAGTGGGCGAAACCACGAGCCTAACAATTCACGGGCGAAAGGGGGAGGACATAAGTCATCAACGTCACGTCGGCGCAGGTCAGCGCCCACGTATTCCGGATGACGGCGGTGCCGGCCGGGGTCCTCAGTCGGCGTGGCAGCCGAGCAGCTCGGCCGTCGTCCCGGGGGCCGTCGTGCGGAGCGTGACGGTCTCGGTGAGGCGGGTGGCGTCCCCGTCGAAGCGGAAGTCGGCGCGGCCCACCTCGGCGCCGTTCTCCGCCTGCGAGCGCACGGTGCAGTAGCCGGAGGCGCCGGCGTCCTTCTCGACGGCCAGCTCGACCTCGATCGAGTCCTCCGAGAGCCGGAAGCTGATCACCTCGGCGCTGATCCGGTTCTGGCCGACGTAGTGATAGGCGAAGTACCCGATCACGGCGAGGAACACGGCGCCCAGGACGGCGCCCAGGACCTTCAGGGTGCGGTCGGCGCGGTCGTCCGAGGCGCGGCCGTAACGGCCCGCGGGCGGTCGCGTGCTCACCGTGCTCATGATCGTCCTCTCGGCCGGCGCGGGACCCGGCGCGGGGCCGGGTTGCGGACAGGAGTCCGGGGGCCGCCCCGGAATTATTCCGCCCCCGATTCGGTCACTATAGAAGCCTGCGACTGCGCCGCCGCACACAGGGCGCCTACCGACTTGAGGATTGAGTCTTGACTGACCAGCTGCGACTGATGGCCGTGCACGCCCACCCCGACGACGAGTCGAGCAAGGGCGCGGCCACCATGGCGAAGTACGTGTCCGAGGGGGTGGACGTGCTGGTGGTGACCTGCACCGGCGGGGAGCGCGGCTCCATCCTCAACCCGAAGCTCCAGGGCGACAAGTACATCGAGGAGCACATCCACGAGGTGCGCAAGAAGGAGATGGACGAGGCCCGGGAGATCCTGGGCGTCCGGCAGGAGTGGCTCGGCTTCGTCGACTCCGGCCTCCCGGAGGGCGACCCGCTGCCGCCGCTGCCCGAGGGGTGCTTCGCGCTGGAGGACGTCGACCACGCGGCGGGCGAGCTGGTGAGGCAGATCCGCTCGTTCCGCCCCCAGGTGATCACCACGTACGACGAGAACGGCGGTTACCCGCACCCCGACCACATCATGACCCACAAGATCACGATGGTGGCGTTCGAGGGCGCGGCGGACACCGAGAAGTACCCGGAGGACGAGTACGGCCCGGCGTACCAGCCGCTGAAGCTCTACTACAACCAGGGGTTCAACCGACCGCGCACCGAGGCGCTGCACCAGGCGCTGGTCGACCGCGGCATGGAGTCCCCCTACGGGGAGTGGCTCAAGCGCTGGGACGAGTCCGGGCACAAGGACCGCACGCTCACCACGCACGTGCCCTGCGCCGACTTCTTCGAGATCCGCGACAAGGCGCTGATCGCGCACGCCACGCAGATCGACCCCGACGGGGGCTGGTTCCGGGTGCCGCTGGAGCTCCAGAAGGAGGTCTGGCCGACGGAGGAGTACGAGCTGGCGAAGTCCCTCGTGGACACCTCCCTCCCCGAGGACGACCTCTTCGCCGGCATCCGGGACAATGGCTGACATGAGCGCAAGCGCGAGCCTGGCAATGACCCACTTCGTCACCCTCGCCAAGGAGGTCGACGAGGACAAGGTGACCCCCGGCGTCCTCGGCTTCATCGTCTTCGCGGTGATGGCCCTGGCGGTGTGGGGCCTGATGAAGTCGATGAACCGGCACATGAGCCGGGTCGACTTCCAGGAGGCCCCGGAGGGTCCGGAGGACGGGCGGACCGCCCAGGGCACCGGCGCCGTCCCGGCGCAGCCGAAGGCCCGCAAGGCGTGAGCTGACCGGCACGCGGGCTCGGCCGCCGGGCCGGCCCGGTCGATCGGTCGCGTACGGGACCGCCGCCCGGCCCGCGCCCGCCCGGTCCCGGGCGCCCGGGACCGGACGACCGGAGTACGGCCGTCCGGGGTTCCGCGTGTCCCCGCGCGGGGAACCGGTGCCGGCCGGGCCGGCCGGACCCGCCCCGGCCCGTCCGGCTTTCTCCCGCCCGCCCCGCGAGGCCGGAGGCGGCCCGGCCGGTCGCATCGGCAGCCCCCCGCCCAGTCGGGCAGGATGGAAGGCATGCCGAACCGACTGGCCCATGAGACGTCCCCGTACCTTCTCCAGCACGCCGACAACCCCGTCGACTGGTGGCCCTGGACGCAGGAGGCGTTCGAGCAGGCGCGGCGGGCGGACAAACCGGTGCTGCTCAGCGTCGGGTACAGCAGCTGTCACTGGTGCCATGTGATGGCGCACGAGTCCTTCGAGGACGCGGACACCGCCGCCTACCTCAACGACCACTTCGTCAACATCAAGGTCGACCGGGAAGAGCGGCCCGACGTGGACGCCGTCTACATGGAGGCCGTGCAGGCCGCCACCGGACAGGGCGGCTGGCCCATGACCGTGTTCCTCACGCCCGACGCCGAGCCGTTCTACTTCGGCACCTACTTCCCGCCGGAGCCGCGGCACGGGATGCCGTCCTTCCGGCAGGTGCTGGGCGGGATCAGCCAGGCGTGGAGCGAGCGGCGCGGGGAGGTCGCGGAGGTCGCCGGCAAGATCGTGCGGGACCTGGCCGGGCGGGAGTTCGCGTTCGGGAGCGGGCAGGCGCCGGGGGAGCCGGAGCTGGCGCAGGCGCTGCTCGGGCTGACGCGGGAGTACGACGCGCAGCGGGGAGGGTTCGGCGGGGCGCCGAAGTTCCCGCCGTCGATGGTGATCGAGTTCCTGCTGCGGCACCACGCCCGCACCGGCGCCGAGGGCGCCTTGCAGATGGCGGCCGACACCTGCGAGCGGATGGCGCGCGGCGGGATCTACGACCAGCTCGGCGGCGGTTTCGCCCGGTACTCGGTGGACCGGGACTGGGTGGTGCCGCACTTCGAGAAGATGCTCTACGACAACGCGCTGCTGTGCCGGGTGTACGCGCACCTGTGGCGGGCCACCGGGTCGGAGCTCGCCCGGCGGGTCGCGCTGGAGACCGCCGACTTCATGGTGCGGGAACTGCGCACAGAGCAGGGCGGGTTCGCCTCCGCCCTGGACGCCGACAGCGACGACGGCAGCGGCCGGCACGTCGAGGGCGCCTACTACGTGTGGACGCCCGGGCAGCTGCGGGACGTGCTCGGCGCCGAGGACGGGGACCTCGCCGCGCAGTACTTCGGGGTGACCGAGGAGGGCACGTTCGAGCACGGGCAGTCGGTGCTGCAACTCCCGCAGCACGAAGGCGTGTTCGACGCCGAGCGGATCGCGGGGATCAGGGAGCGGCTGCTGCGCGCCCGCGCCGAGCGGCCCGCGCCCGGGCGGGACGACAAGGTGGTGGCCGCCTGGAACGGCCTCGCGATCGCCGCGCTCGCCGAGGCCGGCGCCTACTTCGACCGGCCCGACCTGGTCGACGCCGCCCTCGCCGCCGCCGACCTGCTGGTCCGCGTCCACCTCGACGAGCAGGTCCGCCTCTCCCGCACCAGCAGGGACGGCCGGGCCGGCGCGGGCGCGGGCGTGCTGGAGGACTACGCCGACGTCGCCGAGGGATTCCTGGCGCTGGCGTCGGTCACGGGGGAGGGGGTCTGGCTGGAGTTCGCGGGGCTGCTGCTCGACCACGTCCTGACCCGGTTCACGGACGCCGAGTCGGGCGCCCTCTACGACACGGCCGCCGACGCCGAGAAACTGATCCGCCGCCCCCAGGACCCCACCGACAACGCCGCCCCCTCGGGCTGGACCGCCGCCGCGGGGGCCCTGCTCACCTACGCTGCGCACACCGGCGCCGAGTCGCACCGCACCGCCGCCGAGCGGGCGCTGGGCGTGGTGAGGACGCTCGGTCCACGGGTGCCCCGGTTCATCGGCTGGGGGCTCGCGGTCGCCGAGGCGCTGCTGGACGGCCCGCGCGAGGTCGCGGTGGTGGGCCCGGCGCCGGGCGACGAGGCGGCGAGGGCACTGCACCGCACGGCGCTGCTGGGGACGGCGCCGGGTGCGGTGGTGGCGTACGGGACGCCCGGCACGGAGGAGTTCCCGCTGCTCGCCGGACGTGCGCTCATCGGCGGTGAACCGACGGCGTATGTCTGTCGTCATTTCACGTGTGACGCCCCGACGACCGACGCCGATCGGCTGAGGGACGCACTGAACGGCTGAAATCAGTGCCGCAGCCTGCGCGCCTGCATGGAGTACTTCTTCCGGTTCCGCTCCCGGCTGCACCTGCACGCGCAGAAAGGGTTTATCCCTCTGGGCGGCAGCACCGTCTTCGTCCGCACGGACGTCCTGCGCGAGGCAGGCGGCCGGGACCCGAACTGCCTGACCGAGGACTGCGACCTCGGGGTACGGCTGTCCAGCGCCGGCAAGAAGGTCGTCGTCGCCTGCGACTCCGGCATGGTCACCCGCGAGGGGACCCCGGACAGCAACGGGACGGACGACCCGCTCCGCCTCGACCCCAGCCGTGCCGGCCTGGCCTGCGGAGAGGCGGACCTGCGACGCCGTCAGGCTCCCGGGAACTCCGTCAGGGCGCGCTCCACGATGGCCTCCAGCTGGTCGTGGTGCGCGCCCTTCCAGTAGGCGCGCCCGCAGTCGGCGCACTTGGCGAACACGTCGTACGACCGTTTCGTCCCGCCTCGCAGCTGGTCGGCGACCTCGTCCACGGTCGCCTCGTGCAGCAGGCCGTTGCAGGCGGTGCACCGGGTCCAGGGCCGCAGCGCGGGGCGGAAACGGTCCAGGACGTCGCGCAGCTGCTCGTCGGGCCGGGTGCTGTAGACGAACGCGCCCGCCCACAGCTCGCGGCGGTGCAGCAGCCCCCGGTCGCGGCTGAGCATCACCCGCCGCTCGGCGGCGGAGCGGGCGGCGAGCGCGGGGTCGCCGATGTCCGTCGACTCGTAGGCCGTGTCCACGCCGAGCAGCCGCAGCCGGCGGGCGAGGGTGCCGAGGTGGACGTCGAGGAGGAAACGCAGGGGAGCGCCCGGGACCCGCTGCGGGCGCGCCACGGGCCGCACGCCGACGCTCTCCCCGCCGGCCGGCACGTACGACGCCGGGACCTCCCGCCCGTCGACGACGAGCGCCCCGACCTCGGTGAGCGGCACACCGAGGGACTCGACGACGTGCCCGAGGGACGACATCCCGTCGGTGGCGAGGGGGGTGGCGCCGGCGCGCCGGGCGCCGGGGACGAACAGCTGCAGTTCGGGGGCGAACTCGACGCGGATCTCGGGACCGTTCACCGGGCCAGGATGTCACGCGGACCGGCGCGGTCCCCGGAGTTCTCCGGCCGGCAGGCCGTGCACCCGGACCCGCGGGCCCGGGTGCGGCACTCCTAGGAGTGCCGGTAGGCCACCAGGGAGATCGCCACGTAGTGGACGACGAACGCGGCCAGCGTGAAGGAGTGGAACACCTCGTGGAAGCCGAACCAGCGCGGTGACGGGTCGGGCTTCTTGATGCCGTAGACCACGCCGCCCAGGCTGTAGAGGATGCCGCCCGCGATCACCAGGACCAGCACGGCGACGCCGCCGGTGTGCAGGAAGTCCGGCAGGTAGAAGACGGCGGCCCAGCCCATGGCGATGTAGCAGGGCGTGTAGAGCCAGCGCGGCGCGCCGACCCAGAACACCCGGAACAGGATGCCCGCCAGCGCGGCGGCCCAGATGCCCCACAGCAGCCAGCGGCCCTTGGCGCCGGGCAGCAGCAGCATGGTCAGCGGGGTGTAGGTGCCGGCGATGATCAGGAAGATGTTGGAGTGGTCCAGGCGGCGCAGGACGCCGTCCATGCGCGGGCTCCAGTCGCCCCGGTGGTACAGCGCGCTCACGCCGAACAGCAGGCAGGCGGTCAGCGCGTAGATCCCGCACGCCAGCCGCCCGCGGGGCGACTCGGCCAGGGCGGTGAGCACGAGGCCCGCGACGAGCACCGCCGGGAACATTCCCAGGTGCAGCCAGCCGCGGAGTTTGGGCTTGATCTCTTGCGGCAGGGAGAGCGCCGCGGAGACGCGGTCGGCGACCGGCGTGTCCCTCGGCGCGTCGGAAGCGGACGAAGTCATGTCCAAAGCGTACCTACGTAACCGTAAGTCGCGGATCAGCGGCCTTGTGGCGTGGTCATGCTCTCACGGTGGCCGGGTCGCCGCGTGGCCCGCGTCGCCCAAGAGGCGGTCATGTGAACCCAACGTGTGCGTAAAGAAACAGAGGGAAACGCCGAGGTGCGTGGGGTTCGTCACTCCGCTCAGGTGTGAGGCCCCCTGGACAAATGGGCACTCGCCTCGCAGGATCATCTGAGTGCGGTCGGCACCGGATGAGCGCCAGAGGGAGACGGGCGCGGCATCCGGGTCGCGGCCCCCACGGGGCAGACAGTAAGAAAATCCCTCATTTAGGAGCGATCGTGGCGCGCGACATCGCGGCTCCCCCGAAAACCGTCCCCACCCGGCACCCGGAACTCCTCTCCTGGGTCGACGAGATCGCCCGACTGACCGAGCCGGACGAGGTGGTCTGGTGCGACGGGTCAGAGGCCGAATACGAGCGACTGTGCGAAGAGCTCGTGGCCAAGGGCACCTTCCGCAGGCTCGACCCGATCAAGCGCCCCCACTCCTACTACGCGGCCTCCGACCCGACCGACGTGGCCCGCGTCGAGGACCGGACCTTCATCTGCTCCGCGAAGGAGGAGGACGCCGGTCCCACCAACCACTGGAAGGACCCCGCGCAGATGCGGGAGATCTTCACCGGCGAGCAGGGGCTGTTCCGCGGCGCGATGCGCGGCCGCACCATGTACGTCGTGCCCTTCTGCATGGGCCCGCTCGGCTCCCCGCTGTCCGCGCTCGGCGTCGAGATCACCGACTCCGCCTACGTCGCCGTCTCGATGCGCACGATGACCCGGATGGGCAGCGCCGTGCTGGAGCAGCTCGGCGAGGACGGCGACTTCGTCAAGGCCGTCCACACCCTCGGCGCCCCGCTGGAGCCCGGCCAGGAGGACGTCCCCTGGCCCTGCAACTCCACCAAGTACATCTCGCACTTCCCCGAGGACCGCGAGATCTGGTCCTACGGCTCCGGCTACGGCGGCAACGCCCTGCTCGGCAAGAAGTGCTACGCCCTGCGCATCGCCTCCGTCATGGCCCGCGACGAGGGCTGGCTCGCCGAGCACATGCTCATCCTGAAGCTGACCCCGCCGCGAGGGGAGTCGAAGTACGTCGCCGCCGCCTTCCCGAGCGCCTGCGGCAAGACCAACCTCGCCATGCTGGAGCCGACCGTCCCCGGCTGGACGGTGGAGACCATCGGCGACGACATCGCCTGGATGCGCTTCGGCGAGGACGGCCGCCTCTACGCGATCAACCCCGAGGCCGGCTTCTTCGGCGTCGCCCCCGGCACCGGCGAGCACACCAACGCCAACGCGATGAAGACGCTGTGGGGCAACGCCGTCTTCACCAACGTCGCCCTCACCGACGACAACGACGTGTGGTGGGAGGGCATGACCGAGGAGCCGCCGGCCCACCTCACGGACTGGAAGGGCAACGACTGGACGCCCGCCTCCGGCACCCCGGCCGCGCACCCCAACGCCCGCTTCACCGTCCCGGCCTCGCAGTGCCCGATCATCGCGCCCGAGTGGGAGGACCCCCGGGGCGTGCCGATCTCCGCGATCCTCTTCGGCGGCCGGCGCGCCACCGCCGTACCGCTGGTGACCGAGTCCTTCGACTGGAACCACGGGGTCTTCCTCGGCGCCAACGTGGCCTCCGAGAAGACCGCCGCCGCCGAGGGCAAGGTCGGTGAGCTGCGCCGCGACCCGTTCGCCATGCTGCCCTTCTGCGGCTACAACATGGGCGACTACATGGGCCACTGGATCGACGTGGCCAAGGGCAAGGACCCGGCGAAGCTGCCGCGGATCTACTACGTCAACTGGTTCCGCAAGAACGACGACGGCCGGTTCGTCTGGCCCGGCTTCGGCGAGAACAGCCGCGTCCTGAAGTGGATCGTCGAGCGGCTGGAGGGCCGGGCCGAGGGCGTCGAGACCCCGATCGGCGTGCTGCCCGCCAAGGGCGCCCTCGACACCGAGGGCCTGGAGCTGTCCGAGGAGGACCTGGACTTCCTGCTCACCGTCGACAAGGACGTGTGGCGCGAGGAGGCCGCCCTGATCCCCGAGCACCTCGACACCTTCGGCGACCACACGCCCAAGGAGCTGTGGGACGAGTACCGCGCCCTCGTGGAGCGCCTGGGCTGAGCCCCGTACCCGAAGACCCCGCGGCCGGACCGAACCGACTGTGCCCTGACCGAAACATCGTCACGGCCGGCCGCGGACTCCTCGTCAGGCGCCGAGTCCGCCGCCCCCGCCGCGGCCCTCCAGGTAGCGGGTGTGGGACTCCTGGCGGCGGGCCTCCATGTCCCGCAGGTCCGCCGCCAGCCGCCGCGCGTCCCCGAGCAGCAGCTCCAGCTGGCGCTCCAGATGGCGCTCGGGCGGCTCCTGGCCCGGCGTCATCCGGTGCCACCAGCGGGTGCGCACGAAGGCGTCGACGGCCTCCGGGACGTCCTGGCGCACCGTCCGGGACAGCGCGTGCACGCCCTCCGGGTCCTGCGCCAGGATCTCGCCCACCCAGCCCGGCTCCAGCAGCGCCTCCAGCACGTCGGTCAGTTCCTTCAGCCGCTCGGCGGGGCCCGTGGGCACGTCGACGTCGGCGAGGTAGGCGCGCAGCCGGCCGAAGTCGGCGCGCACCTCCTCCAGCGGGGCCGACGGGTCGGCGAAGTCGGGCGGCGCGGGCCGCTCCGGCGGGGCGATCAGCGCGCCCGCGCCGTACAGGCCCACCACGACGACCGGCCAGTACGGCCCCGCCAACCCGGTGAACGTCAGCGCCAGGCCGACGATCCCGCAGGAGCTGCCCGTGATGTTCTTGCGGGACTCCAGATAGCCCAGGAATCTACTGGTAGCCACGGATCTCCTCGAAGGCGCCGTCCAGCGAGCCCTGCTCGGCGTCGAAGAGACGGCCGCCGGTCAGATCGGCGATCCGCTCCAGCTCGGAGCGGTCGGAGTCGCCGAAGTAGATCGGGAAGACCGGGATCTCCCGCTGCCGCGGGTCGAGCACCCGGTGGAAGGACTCGAAGTCCTCGGCCGTCGCGCCGGTGGTGTTGGCGCCGTCCGTCATCAGCACGATCGACGTGAACGTGTCCTCGTCGGCCGCGAGATGCTCGTACGCCTCCTGGAGCGAGGTGTAGATCGCGGTCTCGCCGTCGGCGGTGAGCGACTCGGCGTCCCGGCGGATGCCGTCCAGTCCCCGGCGCGGGTTCTGCGGGGTCACGATGTGCGTGCGCACGTCCTTGACCGTCGAGCCGAACGGCATGAGGGTGACCTCCTCGCGTTCCCGGAAGTCCTCGGTCAGGTCGACGAGCGCGTCCTTCAGCCCTTCGAGCCGGTCGCCCTCCATCGAGCCGGAGGTGTCCAGCACGTACACCGTCCGCGACGGGCGGCGCAGTTCGTTGTCGTAGGAGTCGATCAGCCCGTCGGCGACCGACCGGCTGCCCGGGAAGGGCAGTTCGCGCCGTCTGCCGGAGTCGAGTCCGGGCGCCGGCTCCACGGTGGAGACGACCGGGCGGCGGTGGGTGCGCGTGGTGATCTCGCGCTGGATCTCCGGGGTGCGCAGCGCCTGGGAGAGCCGGCGGAGGTCCTCGCGGGCCGTGGCGGGGGCGGACTTGAGGGAGGAGAGCGGGTAGTCGGCGGTGACGACGCCGTCGGAGGGGCGGATCACGGTCATGCCCGCGACGCCTCTGAGGACGGACTCGTAGTTGAGCAGCGCGTCGACGTTCGGGCGCTCCCGGTAGGCGGCGGCCAGCCAGCCCGACGAACCCGAGGTCAGCTTCTGCCCCTTGAAGAACTCCTTCAGCCGGGGCGTGGCCTTCTCCACGTCCGCGTCCGTGAGCGCCGACTGGGCGCCCGAGAGCGCGGACGCGACGGAGACCAGGGTGGCGAAGCCGGAGTTGGAGGCGGACGGGTCGGTCATGCCGTAGGTGAGGCCGTCCTCGCGGACCGCGCGCTCGATGTCCGACCAGGTGACGTCGTCCGGCTTCCAGCCGTGGGCGCGGGCGACGGGCTCGCGCACGCCGATGGCGACCGGGCTGGACATGATCGGCGTCTCCGAGAGGACCTGGTCGGCGGCGGCGGGGCGCAGCCGCAGATAGTCGTTGGAGGCCAGCCACACCGCGTCGTACCGCCCGTTCGCCGTGTCCCGGGCCAGGATGTCGACGGCGTCGAGGGTGCCGACGTAGGTCGGGCGGACGGTGATGCCGGTCTTCGCCCGCACCTTCTCCAGGATCGGCGCCATGTCGGCCAGTTCGCTGGAGGCCAGCACGCGCAGGGTGCCCGGCTGGTAGCTGGCGCCGTCGTCGAACTCGGACTCCTCGTCCATGGAGGTGCAGGCCGTCAGCACGGCCAGCGCGGCGGCGGCGAGGGCCAGCGGGCGTCCCCACAGGCGCATGCGTCTCATGCGAGGCCTCCCTCGAGGGCGCCCTGCGCCCGGCTGCGGTCCAAGTAGGCACTGGCGTTCTGCAGTTCGGCCGTCAGCGACTCCACGGTCGCGGCCATCGCCTCGGTGGCCTGCACCTTGTAGGTGTCGATGGCGTCGAGGGTGCGGTAGATCTGCTGGAAGGCGGTGCGCAGGGTCTCGGCGCCCACCGCCGGGTCGGCGGCGATCCGCTGGATCTCGCCGCTCTGCGTGGCGAGCATCTCGGCGTTGCCCCGGATCAGGTCCTCGGTGGTGCCGCGCAGCGCGTTCACCTGGTCGACCACCTTCTTCTGGTTGTCCAGCGCGGAGGCCAGCATGACCGAGATCCGCAGCGCGGAGACGGTGGTGGTGGCCGCGCGGTCGACGCCCTTGATCAGTTCCTCGTTGTTGCGGCGTACGACGTCCATGGCGAGGTAGCCCTGGGCGCACACCGCGAGCTGGGTGAGCAGGTCCTGGTGCTTCTGCCGGACCGGGAACAGCACGTCGGCGCGGAGACTGTCGGCCGCCTGCGGGTCGGCGCGCTCCACGCCGGCGATGTGCCGCTCCACGGCGGAGTCGAGGGCCTCGGTGAGGACGACGTACTCCTGGAGCTTGCCCATGGTCTCCCACAGGCGGACCCGTTCGGTCTGCAGCGCCGCGTTGTCCCGGCGCAGTTCGTCCTGGCCGCCGCGGAGCGTGCCGACGATCTTGTTGAGGGTGCCCTGCGCGGAGGCGTACTTGGCTACGTGGTCGCGCAGCCGGTTCCCGCCGGGCAGCCGGGACAGGAACCTGCGCCCCTTGGCCGTCGGCAGGTCCCTGGGGTCCAGGTCCTCCACCACGCGGCGCAGTTCCACGAGCGAGCCGGCGACCTGCGACTGGGCGTCGCCGCCCTTGTCGGGCAGGCTGCGCACGGTGCGTTCCAGCATCCGGTTGGACTGCGCGGCGGCGGTGCGCATCTCCCCGGCGCCGAGGGCGGTGATCTCGCCGACCCGGCCGGCGAACTCGGGTGAGCGGGCGTCGAGCGCGGCGAGGCCGGCCACGTAGTCGGCGGCCTTGCGGGCCATCTCGGCGCGGACCGCCTCGTCCACGGGCACGAGCCCCCCGGCCCGCTCGCGCGGCACCGCCGACACCGGCTCGGGCGGGGTGAGCGTGAAGGTGTCGTCGCGGCTGGCGCTGGTGTCCTGGCTGGCGCTGTACTCGGTCATCTGCTGATCCCCCTAGCCCCGCGTCCGGCTCGCCATGTCGCGCAGCACCTCGAAGGTGGGCACGGGAGCCTGCCGTACGCCGGTCAGCGTCTGGTTGAGGAAGTCGGTGCGGTCGGCCGTGGCCGCGGTGAACTCGCTGGTGCTGCCCTCCAGGCGGAACCCGTGCTCGACGGCGAGCTTGCGCAGGGCCGGGTCGGTGACGAGGAGTTCGCCGAGAGCGCGGCCCTCCTCGGTGATCGGCACGACGGTGTGGTCGCTGGTGGCGGTGGTGTCCGGGTAGAGGACGACCAGGTCGTCCACGGTGGCGTCCTTGGCGAGGTGGGCGGCGACCTGGGACTCGTAGACCAGGACGAGCGGGTTGCCGGCGCCGCTGACGAAGTCCAGGAACGCGCCCTCGGAGCTGGACTGCTGGGCGCCCTGCACGGTGATCAGCTTGCGCAGCAGCGGCGCGGTGCGGTCGATCCCCGCGGAGTCGGCGACGACCTTCTCGCCGTTGTCGACGTAGGAGGTGGCCGCGAGGTAAAGGGCGCCGGAGTTGGAGGTCTGGGGGTCGGTGGTGGCGATGAAGAGGGTGCCGGTCAGCTCCCCGTACCGCTCCGCGCCCTCGAGCTGCTGCCAGGTGCGGTCCTCCTCGGCGGCCTTCAGATAGGCCTTCATCCTCAGCACGCCGCGGCCCTCGGTCTCCAGCGTCGCCAGCCCGTTGTCCGCGAGGACCCGCGCGGCGTTCTCGTGGGCGATCACGACGAGGGGCGAGCGGAAGGGGCGGGGCAGCGGCTTCTTGGCGCCGACGTCGGCGGCGAGCGCGTCGGCCGGGGCCTGGCTGGACGGGAAGGCGAAGTCGTACGACTTCAGGTCCAGGTTGTCCATGGCCCAGGAACCCGAGGACTCGACCTGCACGGCGTAGCCCTTCGCGGCGAGGGCGTCCACCACCCTTCGGTCGCCGAAGAAGTCGGCCTTCTCCGACCCGATGACCCCCCGCACGGTCTTCGTTGCCGTGCCCTGGTCCTCGTTGCGGCCCGCTACGACGGCTGCCACGAC
Source organism: Streptomyces sp. NPDC006610 (assembly GCF_040611575.1). NCBI lineage: Bacteria > Bacillati > Actinomycetota > Actinomycetes > Kitasatosporales > Streptomycetaceae > Streptomyces > Streptomyces sp. NPDC006610. Next base: position 48,166 of record NZ_JBEXOP010000035.1, on the reverse strand, counting down.
GCCGCCGATCAGCAGGACCGCGAGGACGATGCCTGCGATTCTTTTCACGCGGCGAGCGTGCTCCCGGAACCCGACGTTCCCCACCGTGGCGGATGAACAGCGGGTAACACCCCGGTCCCGGTACGCAACGAGCGCCGTACGGTGCGTGGCGCCCGGTCCGCGCGCCGCTGTCGGTGCACGCGGACCGGGGCCGATCGGGGGGCGGTTACGCCTGGAGGGCGACGCGCGGCTCCAGGGCCCGCGCGTGCGCGTCCATGCGCTCGGCCGCCAGGATCGCCGCCGCGGTGTCGGCGCGGGACGCGGCGACGACCAGCGCCCGCCCGGCGAGGGCGTGGGCCCGGCGGTGCAGGGCGGCGAGGTGCGGCTCGGTGAGATGCGGCTCGGCGACGGCGGCCGACGCGCGGGCCGGCGACTGGCCGCCCCGCAGCCTGGTCACCTGGGCGGTCAGACGCTCGGCCGCGGCGTCCAGGTCCTCGGAGGGGGCCGTCGCGCGCAGCTCGTCGGTGACGGCGAGCAGTGCCGCGAGGTGGCCGGCGAGCTGGATGTCCAGCTCCTCCTCACGGGACCGGTGGGGGAAGTCGGCGGTGCCGCCGGCCATCGTGTGGACCGACTTGGCGCGGATCGGTTCGTACATGGGATGGCCTCCTTGTTGGCGGAAACCATCCTAGCTTAGATTCTGTCTAAAGTTGAGTTCGATCGTGCAGTCCGCCCGGCGGCCCGGTCAGCGCTGGCTGTAGCCGTCCAGGAAGTTGCCGATCCGGCCCACCGCGTCGCGCAGATCGCCGACCGTCGGCAGGGTGACCACCCGGAAGTGGTCCGGCTCGGGCCAGTTGAAGCCCGTGCCGTGCACCACCATGATCTTCTCGCGGCGCAGCAGGTCCAGCACCATCCTGCGGTCGTCCTTGATCTTGAAGACCTTGGGGTCCAGCCGCGGGAAGAGGTACAGCGCGCCCTTCGGCCGCACGCACGTCACGCCCGGGATCCGCGTCAGCAGGTCGTAGGCCACGTCCATCTGCTCGTGCAGCCGGCCGCCCGGCAGCACCAGATCGTTGATCGACTGGCGTCCGCTCAGGGCGGCGACCACGCCGTGCTGCCCCGGCATGTTGGCGCACAGGCGCATGTTCGCCAGTATCGTCAGGCCCTCGATGTAGGAGTCGGCGTGCGCGCGGGGGCCGGAGATCGCCATCCAGCCGACCCGGTAGCCGGCCACCCGGTACGCCTTCGACATGCCGTTGAAGGTGAGGGTGAGCAGGTCGGGGGCGACCGAGGCGGTCGGGACGTGCCGGGCGCCGTCGTAGAGGATCTTGTCGTAGATCTCGTCGGAGCACACCAGCAGGTTGTGGCGGCGGGCGATGTCGGTGAGGCCCCTGAGCATCGCCTCGTCGTAGACCGCGCCGGTCGGGTTGTTCGGGTTGATGACGACGATCGCCTTGGTGCGGTCGGTCACCTTGCGCTCGATGTCGGCGAGGTCGGGCATCCAGTCGGACTGCTCGTCGCAGCGGTAGTGCACCGCCGTACCGCCCGACAGGGCGACCGCGGCCGTCCACAGCGGGTAGTCCGGGGCCGGCACGAGGACCTCGTCGCCGTCGTCCAGCAGGCCCTGCATCGCCATGGTGATCAGCTCGGAGACGCCGTTGCCGATGAAGACGTGTTCGACGTCGGTCTCGATGCCGAGGGTCTGGTTGTGCATCACCACGGCCCGGCGCGCGGCCAGCAGGCCCTTGGCGTCGCCGTAGCCGTGGGCCGTGGAGACGTTGCGGAGGACGTCCTCCAGGATCTCCGGGGGGCACTCGAAACCGAACGCCGCGGGGTTGCCGGTGTTGAGCTTCAGGATGCGATGACCGGCCGCTTCCAGCCGCATCGCCTCCTCGAGCACCGGTCCCCGGATCTCGTAACAGACGTTGGCGAGCTTCGTCGACTGGATCACCTGCATGTCTGGAGCTTACGACCCGGTACGGCTCCCCGGGCCGTGTTTTCCGACACTGCGGGGGCAGGGCGGTTTGCGATGGTATGACCGGCGGCTGTCCCCGGAACCCTCGCAGTCCCTACAATGCGCGGCCATGTCCGAGCACCGACCGACCGGTGACAACGCGTACGGCGACGAGCCCCAGGGCCCGCCGAACGTGTACCTCCCGCTGCCGGGGGAGACCCCCGACTACCAGGAGTACGCCGACCCGGCGGCGGCGCACGGCTGGGAGAACGGCTACGACGCCACGGCCGAGCTGCCGAGGGTGACGGACGGCGCTCCGCGTCCGCCGCGCCACTCCCGGCGCAGGCCGCCCGCCCGGCGGGGCCGCCGGGCCGCGGCGGCGGCCGGCGCGCTGGGCGCGGTGTCGCTGGCCGCGGTGATCGCCGGGTTCTCCTTCTCCGGCTCCTCGCCCTCAAAGGACGTGCGCGGCGAGCACGACCGCACGGGCGTGCCCACGGCCGGCGAGTCCGGGGCCACCGCCTCCTCCGAGGGGACGGCGCCCTCCGCGACCGCCCCGGCGGCCGATGCCGGAACGCCGTCCGTCCCGGCCCCGCCGTCCGGCACCGCGTCCGGCGCCCCCGGGTCCGCGTCGGCCCCCGCGCCGGCGACCTCCGCCGCGCCCGCGACCACCGCCGCCCCGCGCCCTTCCGCGACGCCGACGGCCACGGCGACCGCGGGTCCGGGCGGCGGGGGCGGAAAGCCGGGACGGGGACACGGGGCGACCAAGGGGCCCAAGTAGGGCGGGCGTCCGGGGCGGCTCCCGTGGATGGGCAGGGTGTGCTGCTCGACGCGACGGCAGTGGGGCCGCCGGGGAGGGCCGTTGCGGCGCCTGCCCCACGGCCACGGGCCGGGGGTCGGAAGGGGGCGCGCCCGGGTCGGGGCGTGGTCGCGGTTCCCGTCCGAGGCCCGACGCGGCCGGAGCTGACGACGTGCCGGAGCCTACGGCGTGGAGGCCGGCGGGGCGAAGGTTCGGCAGGCCGACGGCGACGGTTCGGCGGGACTGACGGCGAGGGCTCGGGGGACCGACGGCGCGCGCCGGGCAGGTTTCCGCGGGTGAATCGGCGGTGCGGCGGGCCGGGTCGACGGCTCCCGGGCCGGCCGCACGGGCGGGCCGGTCAGCCGGTGGGGGTCCGGCGGACCGCGCGACCCGCGAGGACGTCGGTGCGCCGGCCGTCCTCGATGACGAAGCGGCCGTCGACCAGGACGTACGGGATGCCCGTCGGCAGGGCGCGCGGGGCGTCGTAGGCCGCGCCGGCGGCGACCGTGGCCGGATCGAACAGGACCAGGTCGGCGCGGTGGCCCTCGCGGACCACGCCCCGGTCGGGCAGCCGCAGCCGGGCCGCCGGGCGGCCGGTGAGACGGGCCACGCACTCCTCCAGCGTCAGCACGCCCAGCTCCCGCACGTACCGGCCGAGGTAGTGCGGGAACGTGCCGTAGGCGCGGGGGTGGGGCTTCGCGCCCTGGAGGATGCCGTCCGAGCCCCCGGTGTGCGCCCGGTGCCGCATGATCGCGCGGACGTTCTCCTCGTGGCCGACGTGCTGGAGGACGGTCGGGCCGAGCCGGTCGCCGACCAGCAGCCGGTGGGCGACGGTCCACGGCTCCTCGCCGTGCAGCGCCGCCGACTCCGCCACCGTACGGCCGACGTACGCGCCGAACGCCGGATCGGTCACGCCGGAGATCTCGACCGTGTCCCACTCCACCGGCACCCCGTGACAGCCGTCCGAGCCGGTGACCTCCAGCTCGTGCCGGATCCGCGCGGCCGTCGCCGGGTCCGCCAGCCGGGCCAGCAGCGCCTGGGGGCCGCCCGCGCCCGCCCAGCCCGGCAGCAGCGCGGCGAGGGTGGTGCAGCCGGCGGTGTACGGATAGCTGTCGAGGGTGACGTCGGCGCCGGCGTCGAGCGCCGCGTCGAGGAGCGCCCCCAGCTCGGGGGCGCGGCCCGCGTTCACGCCGAAGTTCATCGTGGCGTGGGCCAGGTGCAGGGCGCAGCCCGCCTCCCGGGCCACGGCCAGCATCTCGCCGTACGCCTCCAGCGCGCCGGCGCCGTAGGAGCGGTGGTGCGGGCAGTAGTAGCCGCCGTAGCGGGCGACGACCCGGCACAGCTCGGTCAGCTCGGCCGCGTCGGCGTACATGCCGGGCGTGTAGGTGAGCCCGGAGGACAGGCCGACCGCGCCCTGTTCCAGGCCCTCGGCGACCAGCCGCCGCATCCGCTCCAGCTCCTCCGGCGTCGCCGCCCGGTCCTCCCAGCCGACGACCAGCGCCCGGACGGTGCCCTGCGGGACGAGGTAGGCGGCGTTCACCGCGATGCCGCGGTCGAGGCGGTCCAGGTACTCGCCGACCGTCCGCCAGTCGAAGTCGACGTCGTCGCCGGGGCCGTTCCACCCGGCGATCGCCCGGCGCACCTCGGCGAGCGTGCGGTCGTCGACCGGCGCGTACGACAGCCCGTCCTGGCCGAGCACCTCCAGCGTCACGCCCTGCGCGGCCTTGGCGCTGTGGTCGGGGTCGCGCAGCAGGGCGAGGTCGCTGTGCGCGTGCATGTCGATGAAGCCGGGGGCGAGGACGAGGCCCTCGGCGTCCAGCTCGCGCCGGGCCCGGGGGCGCTGGCAGCCGGCGGCCGCCGCCTCCTTGACGATCGAGACGATCCGGCCGCCGCCGATCACGACGTCGGCGCGGTAGGAGTCCGCCCCGGTGCCGTCGACGACGTCCGCGTCCCGGACGACCAGCTCCTCCACCGTGCCCCCTAGAAGAACGTGCGGACGCAGTCGACCACCGTGCCGTCCGCCTCCGCCACCGGGATCAGTTGCCACTTGTCGAAGGACGTGCACGGGTGGGACAGGCCGAGGCCGACCCAGTCGCCGACCTCCAGGTCCGCGTCCGGGCCGGTGCGCAGCCAGGTGTGCTGGTCGGACAGGGCGGTCACCTCGATCCCGGCGGCCGGGCGCTCGGTGCCGCCCCGGCGCACGGCCTGCGGGACCGGCAGATCGAGGTCGTACGCCGCGTCCCGCTTGCCCGCGTTGAGGAACGCCTGGCCGGGGGAGGGCCGGGAGACGACCTGCGTCCAGAGCCGGAACGCGGGTTCGAGGGCGCCCTCCTCGGGGACGCGGGCGAAGGGGGTGAGCCTGCGGTAGTGGCCGTCGTCGTGGGAGACGTACGCGCCCGAGCGCAGCAGCCTCAGCACCGGCCGCGACATGTCCGGGACGCCGGCGAACGCCTCGGCGACCGCGTCGAACCAGGCGCTGCCGCCCGCGCTGACGACGATCTCCTCCGCCTTTGCGAACCGCCCGGCGCGGTCGAAGTCCGCCGCGAGCGCGACCAGCCGGCGCAGCCACGCCGCCACCCGCTGCGGGTCGGCCCGCGGCACCTCGCCCTCGTAGCCCGCGACGCCGGTCAGCCGCAGGCCGGGGGCGGCGGCCACCGCGTCCGCCACCTCGGCGCACTCCGCCTCCGTGCGCACACCGGTGCGGGCCCCCTCACCGGCGGCCAGCTCGACCACCACGTCCACCGGGCGGGCCGCCGTACCCTCCAGGGCGGCGGACATCAGCTCGACGCCGCGCACCGAGTCGACGTAACAGACGAACCGGAAGTCCGGGTCGGCGGCCAGTTCGGCGGCGACCCAGCGCAGCGCCGCCGGGTCGACCAGCTGATTGGCGAGAAAGACCCGCCCGACGCCGAACGCCCGTGCCACGCGCACCTGGTGCGGCACGGCGAGCGTGATGCCCCAGGCGCCGTACTCGATCTGACGGTGGAACAGCTGCGGGGCCATGGAGGTCTTGCCGTGCGGGGCGAAGGCGAGGCCGTGCCGGGCGGCGTACCCGGCCATCAGCCGCAGGTTGTGCTCCAGGTGCTCGGCGGACAGGGCGAGGACGGGGGTGGTGAAGCCGCCGGTGAACAGGTTGCGGCGCTGGGCGGCCAGCTCGCCGACGGTCAGTCCGTCGGCGTCCGGGGGCAGACCCTTGAAGCGGTGGTCGACGCGTTCCTCGGCGAGGCGGGCGAGGGCGTCGGTACCGGTGTTGCGGGCCATGCAACCCTCCAGACGAGACTGCTGCCGGTCGCGTTGCAGACAGTGCAACGCGCATTGCGTATGTTGCTCCCCGCTGTCTAACATCTCGGCCGAGCGCGGGTCAACGGTGTCTCCCGCGTCCCGCCGCCGACCGAGGAGCCCCGCCGTCGTGTCCTCCAACGGTGCCCTCGCCACCCCCGACGCCCCCGCGCTCGTGGACGTCGTCGCGCTCGGCGAGTCCATGGTCGCCTTCCTGCCCGCCCGGCCCGGCCGCCTCGCCGACGTGCCCTCCTTCGACCGGGCGATCGGCGGCGCCGAGTCCAACGTCGCCTGCGCGCTGGCCGCCGCCGGGCACACCGCCCGCTGGGTCGGCCGGGTCGGCGCCGACGGCTTCGGCGACCATCTGGTCGGCGCGATCGCGGCGTACGGCGTCGACGTCTGCGCCGTGCGCCGGGACCCCGACCGGCCGACCGGCGTCTACTTCCGCACGGGCGGGGACCGGGCCGGCGCGGGCCACGAGGTGGCCTACTACCGCGCCGGGTCGGCGGCCTCCGCGATGGGCGTCGGCACCGTCGACCTCGCCGCCGTCCGCGCGGGACGCGTGCTGCACCTGTCCGGGATCACCGCCGCGCTCTCCGGCGACTGCCTCGACCTGCTGCGCGAGCTGACCGCGCCCCGCCCCGGCCGCCCGCTGGTCTCCTTCGACGTCAACCACCGGCCCTCGCTGTGGCGGGGGCGCCGGGGCGCCGACGGCCCGCGGCTGCTGCTCGACCTCGCCCGCGGCGCCGACCTCGTCTTCGTCGGCGAGGACGAGGCCCGCGAGGCCTGGGGACTGGACGGGCCCGAGGCCCTGCGCGACGCCCTTCCCGAACCGGCCGCGCTCGTCGTCAAGCAGGGGCGCGGCGGCGCGACCGTCCTCGACCGGGAGGGCGGCGTCACCTTCGCCCCCGCCCTCCGCGTCGACGTCGTCGCCGAGGTCGGCGCGGGCGACGCCTTCGCCGCCGGGTACCTCTCCGCCACCCTGCGCGGGCTGCCCGTCCGCGACCGGCTGCGCCACGGCCACCTCATGGCCGCCGCCGCCCTCACCGTCCCCGGCGACCTCGCCCCGCCGCCCGCCCGCGACCACGCCGACCGGCTGGCCGCACTGGACGACGCGGCGTGGGGGAGACTGCGACTCGGCCCCGGCTGGACCGGCCGGACGGCGGACGGGCGCGGGAAGGACGGCACCGGCCGGGCGCCGCACCCGGCCGTGGCGGACCGCACCGGCCGGGCCGCGCACCGGGCCGAGGAGGAGAGGCGTACGCCATGAGCCAGACCGTCGACCGCGCGCTGAGCATCCTGCCCCTGCTCGCCGAGGGCCCCGCCGGTCTCGGCGAGGTCGCCGACCGGCTCGGCGTGCACAAGTCCACCGCCCTGCGCCTCCTGCGCACCCTGCACGAACACGGCCTCGTCTACCGCCAGTCCGACCAGCGCTACCGCCTCGGCGCCCGGCTGTTCGCGCTCGCGCAGGAGGCCATGGAGAACCTCGACGTCCGCGAGATCGCCCACCCCCACCTCGTCCGCCTCGGCGAGAGCTGCGGACACACCGTGCACCTCGCGGTGTACGAGGACGGCGAGGTGCTCTACATCGACAAGGTCGACAGCCGTTACCCCGTCCGGATGTACTCGCGCATCGGCCGCCCCGTCGCCATCACCGTCGCCGCCGTCGCCAAGCTGCTCCTCGCCGACCTCCCCGAGCCCGAGCGCCGCGCCCTCGCGGAGAAGCTCGACTACCCGATGTACACCGCCCGTTCGACGCCGGGCCCCGCCGCCTTCCTGCGGGAGCTGGAGAAGGTGCGCGAACAGGGCTGGGCCACCGACATGGGCGGCCACGAGGAGTCCATCAACTGCGTCGCCGCGCCGGTGCGCGGGGCCGACGGCCGGGTCGCCGCCGCGATGTCGGTGTCCGCCCCCAACGTGGTCGTCACCGGCGACGAACTCCTCGCGCTGCTCCCGCTGGTGCGCCGTACGGCGGACGCGATCAGCGCGGAGTACTCCGGGAGGACCCCCGGACCCGGCCCCGGCCCCCGGCAAGAAACCGACGGAACCGACGGAACCCAAGGAACCCCATGACCGACAAGATCGCCCTCACGCCCGGCACCCACACCGCGCCGCCCGCGAAGTTCTCGCACGGCGTGCGCAAGGGCAACATCCTCCAGGTCGCCGGGCAGGTCGGCTTCCTGCCCGCCGAGGAGGGCCGGCCCCCGACGCCGGCCGGCCCGACCCTGCGCGAGCAGACCCTGCAGACGCTCGCCAACGTCAAGGCGATCCTGGAGGAGGGCGGAGCGACCTGGGACGACGTGATGATGATCCGCGTCTATCTGACGGACGTGGACCACTTCGCCGAGATGAACGCCCTCTACGACGCCTACTTCGAGGAGCAGGGGCTCACCCAGCCGCCCGCCGCCCGTACGACCGTCTACGTCGGCCTGCCGCCGGGCCTGCTGATCGAGATCGACGCCCTCGCCGTGCTGGGCTGATCCGCGCCGTTCTGCGGGGCCCCGCAGGGCTGCGTGCGGCCGTTTCGTGTAGGGGTCTGATAACGAAGTCGGTGTCGACTGTCTCCGGCACAGGTTTGTCGACCATACTGCTCCGCTGTGGAGCAGCAGCGTATAGGTACGAGCAGCCAGCCCCTGGAGGGCGCCGGTTTCGACCCGGCCTTCATCCCCGGGCTCACCTCGCCCGCCGCCGGCGAACCGGAGGACGCGACCGAGGAGACGCCCGAGGCGTCGGGCGCCGGCTCCGAGGAGACCGGTGACGTCGCGGCGTCCGAGGGGGAACCGGCAGAGGCGGAGCCGGACGACGAGGCGGAGGACGAGGCGGTCGTCGACGGCCCCGTCTTCGAGGCCGCCGACTTCCGGGCCCGCATCGTCGCCGACCGCAGGGGCGTGCGCCTGAGCCTCGACGAGGAGCGGTGCGAGTTCCGCTGGGACGAGATCGGCGCGGTGGAGACGGAGACGGCCCGCTTCGGCAAGCGGTACACCGTCACCGTCCACACGCACGAACGCCGCTGGTACCCGATCGAGATCCTGGCCAGGTCCCGCTCCCAGCACAAGGAGTGGGACGAGCGCCTGGACGAGGTCCTCGACGCCTACTTCGAGGAAGGCGCCGAGGACCGCGACGGCGACGCCGCGAAGGACCGGGAGAGCGACGACTGATTCAGCAGTACTGCGCCTGCTTGCCGATGGAGCGGTACATGCAGTCCGCGTTCTCCAGCAGTTGCAGGACCGCGTCCCGGTTCCGGGAGGTCTCCCGCTCGATCACCTCGTCGGGCGGGTAGAAACCGCCCCCGGAACTGGACGCCGGGTACATCTCGAAGGTGTATCCGAAGATCTTGTGCACGCCCCAGAGGTAGTCGTCGATCGACCCGTCGGTGATGTAGAGGTCGCTGGACTGCTCCGCGGTGTAGCCGTTGCTGGCGCCCATCTTCTGCCCGACCGCGGCGAAGGCGTTGCGGTCGTCCGCCGTCATCCCGGTCGTGGTGTCCGAGTAGGTGTAGCCGAACGGCCACAGCACCAGCTCGCTGTACGTGTGGAAGTCGATGCCCGCCTTGATCTGCTGCGTGCCGCCGACGACCCGGCTGCGCACGAAGTCGGACACGACCTTGACCTCCTTGGCCGACTCGGGGGCGCTGCCCCGGTAGGTGTCGGAGGACGGTGAGCCGGAGGAGCCGCCGCAGCAGCCCCAGCGGTAGTTCCAGTTGCGGTTCAGGTCGGTGCCGACGTAGGTCGAACCGGAGTTGGGCTGCCGGTTCTTGCGCCAGGAGCGGTAGGAGCCGCTGGCGATGTCGTACTCGCCGCCGTCCGGGTTGAGGTCCGGGATGATCCAGATCTCGCGGTTGTTCACCATGCTGGTGACCCGGGAGTCGGTGCCGTAGTCGGAGGTCAGCTCGCGCAGCAGGTAGAGCGCCATCTCGACGGTGAGGTGCTCGCGGGCGTGCTGGTGGTGGGTGAACAGCACCTCGGGCTCGGCCTCGTCGCTGCCGACGTTGTCGCTGATCTTCACGGCGACGATGTTGCGGCCCTGGTAGGAGGTGCCGATGACCCGCTGGCTGGCGATGGACGGGTTCGCCGAGACGATCGAGTTGATCGCCGTCGTCATCTCCGCGTAGTTGTGGTAACGCGAGTCGGCGGACGGGAAGTCGTAGAGGCGGATGTCGTCCTCGCCGGCGGAGCGGTCGGGGACGGCGCCGAGGGCGGTGACGTCGTAGCCGAGCGCGCGCAGCTTCCTGATCTGGTCGGCGCGGCCGGAGACCACGACGCCGTGGCCGTGCACCTCGTCGACGGTGACGCCGGCCCGCTGGAGGGCCGTGCGGTCCTCCGCGGTGGAGTGCAGGTGGACCTCGTACTGGCGGACGTCGTCCGCCGAGGCCGTGGCCCGTTCGGCGCTGTCGGCGGTGGCGTCGGTGGCCGTCGCCGAGAGGGGGGCCGCGAGGGTGAGGGCCAGCAGGGCGGCGACGGCGGCGGTGCGCCTGCCGCCGCGAACGCCCGAGCCGCGGATGCGAAGTCGCATGAAGTCTCCTTGGTTCTCCAGGAGTTCCGGGGTCTTCCGGAAACGGGGAGTGGAGCGGGGGGTGGTGCTTTCGTGCGACGTACGTCGTGCTGTGCGGGTGTGGCGCCCATCGTGGGCGTATGGCATGACCAGGTCAAGAGCGCAGGCCCTCTTGTCCCCCGGACCGCTTTGGGCTTTCTTGGCCTCCATGGCGAACAGCAAGAGCGCGGCGAGCACCAAGAGCGTGTGGAAGCACATCGGCCCCGGCATCGTGGTGGCGGCGACCGGCGTCGGCGCCGGCGACCTCGTCGCCACGCTCATCGCGGGCAGCAACTTCGGCTACACGTTGCTGTGGGCGGCGGTCGTGGGCTGCCTGGTGAAGATCTCCCTCGCGGAGGCGGCCGGCCGCTGGCACCTGTCCACCGGCCGCACCCTCTTCGACGGCTGGGCCAGTCTGGGCCCGTGGACCACCGTCTTCTTCGCCGTGTATGTCGTGGTCTGGGGCTTCGTCTACGGCGCGGCGGCGATGTCGTCCAGCGGGCTTCCGCTGCAGGCCCTGTTCCCGGACGTGATGGACCTGAAGTGGTGGGCCATCGCCTGCGGACTGGCCGGGCTGGTGTTCGTCTGGTTCAACAAGTACGCGGTCTTCGAGAAGGTCATGACGGTCCTGGTCGGCGTCATGTTCGTGGTGACCGTCTACCTCGCGATCCGCGTCACGCCCAACCTTCCCGACGCCCTCGCCGGGCTGCTGCCGGTCCTGCCCGACGAGAAGGACTCCGTCCTCAACACCCTCGGCCTGATCGGCGGCGTCGGCGGCACCATCACCCTGGCCGCGTACGGCTACTGGGTCAACGCCAAGGGCTGGACCGGCCCCGGCTGGATGCGGATCATGCGGCTGGACAACCGCGTCGCCTACCTGACGACCGGCGTCTTCGTCGTCGCGATGCTCTTCGTCGGCGCCGAGCTGCTGCACTCCGCGAACGTCTCGATCGCGGGCGGCGACAAGGGGCTCGTCCAGCTCGGCGACATCCTGGAGGACGAGTACGGCACGGCCACGGCCAAGTTCTTCCTGATCGGCTTCTTCGCCACCTCCTTCACCTCGCTGATCGGCGTCTGGCACGGAGTGAGCCTGATGTTCGCCGACTTCGCCGCCCGCTACCGGGAACGCCGACGGACCACGGGCGAGGAGGTCGCCTCCGGCGAGCGCGAACGGTCCTGGCCGTTCCGCGCCTACCTGCTGTGGCTGACCTTCCCGCCCATGGTCCTGCTCTTCGAAGGCCAGCCCTTCCGCCTGGTCATCCTCTACGGCGTGCTGGGCGCGGCCTTCATGCCCTTCCTCGCCCTCACGCTGATCTGGCTGCTCAACTCCTCCCGCACGCCCGCCGAGTGGCGCAACGGCCGGCTGAGCAACGGGACGCTGGCCCTGGCCGGGCTGCTGTTCCTGGTGCTGTGCGTGAAGCAGATCTGGGACCAGCCGTGGTCGGAGTTCTTCTGAGCGGCGGCCGAGGTCAGCCGAGGGCGTTCCACTTCGGGTCGAGCGCGATCTCCCGCAGCTCGTCCATGGTGAGCGCCGGTTCCGGTCGCGTCTGCGGGCCCCGCTGGGCGGCGGCGTTGAAGGCGCTGATCACCACGCGCCTGCCGTCCTCGCGCATCGTGTCGACCTTCCACTCCACGACCCCTTCGCCGCCCTTCTCGCCCGGCCCTTGGTACGTCGCCACACGGGTGCCGTCGGGGAGGGTCTCGGCGTCGGGGCCGTACAGCTCGTCCGCGACGTCGCGCATGTCGGACTGCAGGTTGATCTGGACATAGCTCCTGCCCTTGCCGTCGTCCACGACGACGTACGCGAACCCGTCCTGGTGGTCGCTGCCGACGACCTCCACCCGGTCGGGCAGCGCATCGGTGAGGGCGCCCAGGAGGGCCTTGCCCCCGTCCCCGGAGGGCGCCTCGGGGACTTCCGTCGCGGGCGGCTCGGGGAGGAGCTCGGCGACGTCGCGCCACTGCTTGGCCGTGGCCACCCGCTTCAGCTGCTTCATGGACAGCGGCGGTTCCGGGCGGGTGACCGGCTCACCCTTCTCGGCGCGGGCGTTCCACTCGTGCACGCTCACCTGCTGCCCGGCCGGGGTGACCAGTTCGGCGCTCCACATCTTGGTGTCCTCGCGCCGGTCCGGGTACGTGTACCCCTGGACGAGGCCGAGCACGGATCCGTCGGGCAGCGTCTCGATCGTGCACCTGTCCATGTGCGGCAGGTCCGTCTCGGGGCAGGGCATGACGTGGTTCATCGGCTCGAAGACCTCGCCCTGCGGGACCCGAAGCCGCTCGACGAGCACCGAGACCGCGGCCGCGCCCTTGCCGTCGTCGAACACGACCCGGGCGACCGGCGGCAGGTCCTCGCCCGTGCCGCGCGCCGTCCCCGGGGTCACCTCGCCCTTCGGGAGCAGCCTGGTGAGCATCCGGACCATCTCGTCGGCGGAGACGGAACCGGAGATCGAGCCGGACCCGGAGCCGGACCCGGTTCCGGGCTTCTTCGTGGGCCTGGCGGACCCGGTGGCGCCGACGGAGTTGCCGCCGTCGCCGTCGTCGGCGGTCTCGACGGGCTCGGCCGACCGGGTCGCGGCGACGTTGGTCCGCTCCGCGGAGCCGCCGTTCGGGAGCAGCAGACTGCCGCCCACCGCGATCGCGGCGACGCCGGCCACGCCGCCCACGAGGGCCGCCCGGCGGCGCAGCCGGGCCCGCCGGCCACGGGCCGCGCCACCGGCGACGAGCGCGGCCGGATCGGCGCCGAACGTGTCGCCGGCCTGGTGCAGGGCGCCCGCGAGGTGCTCCTCGAAGGGATCGTTGTGCTGTTCGACGCGCATGACAAACCACCGTTTCCAGAGGTGAGCGAGATGAGAGAGAGGAGGTGAGAGGAGAAGAGGAGGCGCGGGGAGGGGCGGAAACCCGGTCAGGTCCTGGCGTACTCGGCGAGGTCCTCGCCCAGCAGTTCCCGCAGCCTGCCCAGCGCGCGGACGCAGCGCGTGCGCACGGCGGCCGAGCTGGCGCCCAGCGCCTCGGCGGTCTGCTCGATGGAGCGGTCCTCCCAGTAGCGCAGGACGATCACGGCCCGGTCCTTCGGAGGCAGCCGGGACAGCGCCTCCAGCAGCGTCAGCCGCAGCGGCGTGTCGCCGTCGCCGGAGCCGGCCAGGTCCGGGAACACGTCCGTCGAGCGCTCGCTGCTGCTGCGCCGGCGCCGATGGGCGAGGAACGTACGGGTGAGGACGACCTGCGCGTACCCGGCGGGGTTCTGGGCCCGGGAGACCCGCCCCCAGCGGACGTACAGCCGCCCGAGGGTCTCCTGCACCAGATCCTCGGCGAGATGGCTGTCGCCGGCGGTGAGCAGGCACGCGGAGCGGTACAGATGACCCGCCCGTGCCCCCGCGAACTCCGCGTACCCGTCCGCGAGACTCTGTCTCATGCGTTCCCCCTGGTCCCTGCCGTGTCGGTGCTGCTTCACCTCATTGATGCGGTGGGCCCCGGGAAATGTTTCACGGCGCGCACGGAAAAGGTCCGCGCCCCCACCCGAACTGCGGGCGAAGGCGCGGACCTTGGGGAAGGATCGAGGGGTGGAAGGACCGGCTACGGCAGGGCGTCGACGTGCGGGCCCACCGTGTTGGACCAGACGTTGCCGGCCGTCGCGTCCCAGTTGGTCGACCAGGTCATCGCGCCGCGCAGGTCGGGGTAGGTCCGGGCGGGCTTGAAGGTGCCGCAGTTGGTGCCGCGGGTCAGGCAGTCGAGGGCGTTGTTCACCACCGACGGGGCGACGTAGCCGCCGCCCGCCGCACGGGTGGACGCCGGCACGCCGAGGCCCACCTGGGACGGGGCGAGGCCGTTCTCCAGCTGGATGCAGGCGAGGGCGGTCAGGAAGTCCACCGTGCCCTGGCTGTAGACCTTGCCGTCGCAGCCCAGCATCGAACCGCTGTTGTAGTACTGCATGTTGACGACGGTGAGGATGTCCTTGATGTTCAGGGCCGTCTGGAAGTACGCGTTGGACGTGGACTGCATGTCGATGGTCTGCGGGGCCATCGTGATGACCAGCGACGGGCCGGCCTTCGCGGACAGCGCGCGCAGCGCCTGCGTCATGTAGGTGGCGTTGAGGCCGTTCTCCAGGTCGATGTCGACGCCGTCGAAGCCGTACGTCTGCATCAGGGAGTACACGGAGTTGGCGAAGTTGGTCGCGGAGGCCGCGTCGTTGACCGCGACCCGCCCCAGCTCACCGCCGACCGAGATGATCACCTTCTTGCCGGCGGCCTGCTTGGCGCGCAGGTCGGCCTTGAACTGGTCGACGGTGTAGCCGCCGAGCCCGGCCGAGTCCAGGTTGAAGGTGACCGCGCCCGGCGTGGAGGTGGCGTCCGCGAAGGACACGGCGATGATGTCGTAGTGGGCCGGGACGTCCGACAGCTTCTGCACGGTGGCGCCGTTGTTGAAGTTCTGCCAGTAGCCGGTGACCGCGTGCTTGGGCACGGAACCGCCGCCGCCCCCGCCGGTCGGCGTCGTCGTGCCGGTCACGGTCGCCGACTTGGGCGACTCGCCGGCCGCGTTGGTCGCCGTCACCTGGAAGCTGTACGAGGTGGAGGCGGCGAGGCCGGTCACGGTGGCCGAGGTGCCGGTGACGGCGGTGATCTTGGTGCCGTTGCGGTAGACGTTGTACCCCGTCGCGCCGGAGACCGTGTTCCAGGCCAGGGAGACGGAGGAGGACGTGGCGCCGGACACCGTCAGCCCGGCCGGGGCGCCGGGGATCGTCGGGCCGCCCGGGCCGTCGCCGCCTCCGCCGCCGTCGGGGCCGAACACCGAGACGTCGTCCACGAAGTAGGCGGCCTGGCCGTACCAGCCGTGCGTGTAGACCGTCACCGAAGTGGTGTTGGCGCCGGTGGTGAAGGTGGTCGACAGCTGCTTCCAGGCGCCGGAGTCGGGCGTCCAGGTCGACACGTCGGTCGTGCCGGTGCCGGTCGCGCCCAGGTAGGCGTACCCGCCCTGGACCCAGGCGCTCAGCTTGTACGTCGAGTTGGGGCGGACGGCGACCGTCTGGGTGCAGCGGGCGTTGTCGTGCCCGGCCGGGGTGGCCTTGAGCGCGGCGCTGCCGGCGTGCACCGGGGAGGAGACGGTCGTGCCGCTGTTCGCGGAACACGTCCAGTTGCCCAGACCCGCCTCGAACCCGGCGTTCTTCGCGTTGTTGACGTCCGCCGCCGACGCCGGGGCGATGCCGGCCACGCCGAGGGCGAGAGCGGCGGTCACGGCGCCCGCCCAGAGGCGGGTCCGTCTCCGTCGGGGCGTGCCTGTTTCGCGGTCCACTGTTGCGCGGTCCACTGGGGCCTCCGGTGGGGGAGTGGGATGGGGACGGTGGCCACCGCCGGAGGTACAAGTTGGTCCAGACCAATTCGGTTGTCAAGGGGTGCGGTGCGCGCGGGGTGTTCGACCGGTTGCACAGGCTGTGCGGGTTTGACGGCAGTTGTGCCGAGGCAGTTGTCCACCGGCAACGGAAACGCTGTTCACCCGTCATCGCGGCGTGGATACAGTGCTGACGTAGTCACGCAGTGAAGTCACCTCGGTCCGCCGCAGTCAGCTCCGGAGGACCGACCGGGCGGGAAAACGGGGAGCTGCGCGTGCCCACAGCCATTGCCGTGACCAGCGCCGACATGGCGCTGCCACCACAGGACGAACGCACCCTGCCCGCCGTCGTCCTCGGCGACCTCGACCGGCGTCCCCTGGAGGAGGTCCTCGCCGAGACGCAGACCCTGCTCGACGTGCACGGCCATCTGATCGTCGTCCTCTCGCGCGCCGTCCCCGCCGGGGTCGAACGCCGGCTGCACACCGTCCGCTCGCTGCTGGAGAGCGACCGCATCGCCCTGTTCCGGCCCGACCTGCCGCCGCTCGCCCTGGCCGTCCTGGCCCGCCAGCTGCGCCAGCTGGCCTCCTGCGACCTCAGCCCCGGCGTCCTCGCCTCCGCGGGCCGGCTGCTCACCCACTACCTGCACGCCGGCGCGCTCCTCGGCTCCGTCGCCCGCCTCGACCGGGTCCCCGTCGGCCTCACCTCGCACGCCAAGTCGTGGATGCCCGGCAGCCAGTTCGCGGTGCTCGCCCACCCCACCCCGCAGCTGGTCCGCATCGGCCCCGACGCCGCCCTCACCGGGCCGGAGTTCACCACCTCCCTCTTGGTGGCCAGGGGCCAGCTCCAGTCCGACTGGGTCACCTCCGCCCTCGCCCCCTCCTGGCAGGTGCAGGGGCTGCGCGAGGCGCCGCCGCCCGCCGAGTCCACGACCTGGTGGGGCACCGGCAAACTGATCGAGTTCTGCGCCTTCCTGCCCGACCTGCCCGTCCTCTACCAACTGGTCGGCTCGGTACGGCAGGGCAGCTGCCACTGGTGCGGCATCGACGTCATCGGCGACCGCTGCGTCTTCTGCTCCGCCACCGCGCCGACGTACGACCACCCCCTACCCGCGGGGTGATCCGCCCAGGAAGCCCCCCGGAAAGCCCCCGTCCGCACGACCCAACCCCCCCGATGAGGTTGCACGGTTCATGAACTCCCGTCAGCGCCGCGGCGTGATACTCCTGCTCCTGTCCGTCCTGTGCGCCCTCGGCGCCTTCGCGGGCGTGCTCTCCGTCATCGACGACGTGGAGTCCAAGGTCGGACCCGAGGTCACGGCGTACCGGCTGAAGACGAAGGTGGAGCCGTACACGCCTCTCACCGAGGCCCAGTTCGAGAAGATCGAGATGCCCGAGCGGTGGCTGTCCGCCAACGCGGTCACGGACCTCGCCGACGTCCGGGGCAAGATCGCGGTGACGACGCTCAAGGAGGGCTCCCTGCTGCAGAGCGACATGATCGTCGATCAGCCCGCTCTGCAGCCCGGGCAGCAGGAGGTCGCCATCATGATCGATGCGGCGACCGGTGTGGCCGGCAAGATCACGCCGGGCTCCACGGTCAACGTGTACGCCACCTTCGAGGGCGAGCGGGAGGGTGATCCCGCCCAGTCCAAGATCATCGTAACCAATGCCAAAGTGATCGACGTCGGCGACCTCACCCCGCTGAACCCCGACGAGAGCGACAACGGCCGGCGGCCCACCGACGCGGTGCCGATCACCTTCGCGCTGTCCACCCTCGACGCCCAGCGCCTCACGTACGCCGAGTCGTTCGCCACGCGCGTCCGGCTCGCCCTGGTCGCGCCCGGCGGCGACACCACCGTCCCGGACGCGGACCGGACGTACGAACTCGCGAAGGACAAGTGAGAGCCGCATGCCCACGAGGATCCTGCCGGCGGTCGGCGACGCGGACGCGGTCCGCTCGGTGACCACCCTGCTCAGCCAGCTCCCGGACGCCGAGCCGCTGGTCCCGGTCACCGACTCCACCCAGCTGGTCGACACCCTCGCCCGGCTCGCCGCCGAGTCCGTCGACGAACTGCCCGAGGTCGTCGTCGTGCACGAGCGGATCGGCCCCGTCCCCGCCCTGGAGCTGATCCGCGAGGTCGCGTTGCGCTTCCCCGCCGTCGGCGTCATCCTCGTCACCTCCGACGCGAGCCCCGGCCTCTTCCAGGCCGCCATGGACTCCGGCGCCCGCGGCCTGGTCTCCCTGCCGCTGGGCTACGAGGAACTCGCCACCCGCGTCCAGGCCGTCACCCAGTGGTCGGTGGGCGTACGGCGCCACCTCGGCCACGGCGGCGACGTCGTCCCCGGCGCCGGCGGCACCGTCGTCACCGTCAGCGGCGCCAAGGGCGGCGTCGGCGCCACCCTCGCCGCCATCCAGCTCGCCCTCGCCAGCCAGGCCTCCGGCCGGGCCACCGCCCTGGTCGACATGGACCTGCAGACCGGCGACGTCGCCTCCTACCTCGACGTGCAGTTCCGGCGCTCGGTCGCCGACCTGGCCGGCATCACCGACATCTCCCCCCGCGTCCTGGCCGACGCCGTCTTCCGGCACGACACCGGCCTCGCCCTGCTGCTCGCCCCCGGCGACGGCGAACGCGGCGAGGAGGTCACCGACCGCGCCGCCCGGCAGATCGTCAGCGCCCTGCGCTCCCGCTACGAGACCGTCGTCATCGACTGCGGCGCCCAGCTCAGCGGCGCCGGCGCCGCGGCCGTCGAGATGGCCGACACCGCCCTGCTGGTCACCACCCCCGACGTGGTCGCCGTCCGGGGCGCCAAGCGCACGGTGCGGATGTGGGACCGGCTGCAGATCCGCAAGGCCGAGGAGACCACCGTCGTCGTCAACCGGCACACCCGCGGCGCCGAGATCCAGCCGCCCCTCATCCGTCGGATCACCGGCACCGCCGTCGCCGCCACGACCGTCCCCGCCCACTTCAAGGAACTCCAGCCGGCCGTCGACGCCGGGCGCCTGCACGAACTCGACGGCAGGAGCACGGTCCGCCAGGCCCTGTGGGGCCTCGCCGCCGAACTCGGCCTCGTCAGGGCTCCCGAGGGCGCCGACCACCGCAGGGCCGGCCGGCTGCGCGGCGACCGGAACGCGTCGGGCTTCCGGCGCCGCAAGGACGGGGGGTGACGGCGTTGACGGCGGTGAGGGAGGCAGGCGCGGGCAGTGCCGTGGGCGCCACGGCCGCCGTGAGGGTTCGCCCGGCGTCGCGGGCCGTGCGGACGGTGAGGGCCCGGTGAGGGGGATGCGCGCCGTCCGGCGGTCCGGCGACCGCGGCCAGGTCACCGTCGAGTTCCTCGGCATGACCCCGCTGATCCTGGCGACGCTGGTGCTCCTGTGGCAGTTCGTGCTGCTGGGATACACCTTCACCCTCGCGGGCAACGCCGCCGACGAGGCGGTGCGCGCGGCCACGGCCGCACCGCCGGGGGAGCGCCAGGCGGCCTGCGAGGCGGCGGGCCTGGACAAGCTGCCGGACGCGTGGACGGGGGGCGCACAGGTGACCTGCGGCGGAGGCGGCGGCTACGTCACCGCGGACGTCCGCCTGCGGGTGCCCGTCCTCTTCCCCGGCACGGTCGCCTTCCCCTTCGAGGTCGACGGCCACGCGGGGGCCGTCGAGGAGGAGAAGGACTGAGATGCCGTACGACCGTCCCCGCCTGCGAAGCCGCCGCGACCGCGACCGCGGCCAGGTCGCCCTCGAGTACCTCGGGTTCATCCCGGTCCTGGTCCTCGTCGCGCTCGCCGCCGTGCAGGTCGGGCTGATCGCCTACACCGCCCAGCAGGCCGGGACCGCCGCCCGCGCCGGGGCGCGCAGCGCCTCCCTCGACGGGCCGTACGCGGCCGACTGCCGGTCCGCCGTCAGCGGCTGGCTCGCCGACGGGACCAGCTGCGCGGCGGCCGGCCTCGGCGACGAGGTGCGGGTGACGGCCACCGTCGACATCCCGTCCGTCGTCCCCGGCTGGGACTTCGGCGACGCCACCAAGTCCGCGACGATGCCGATGGACCACTGACGCCATGAACCGTGCGACCGCCCCGTCCCCACCGGCCGCGCCGGCCCGTCCCACCGCCGCGACCCGTCACCCAGCAGCACCGGAGCAGTCATGAGCCTGCGCGCACGCATCAACTCCCCCGAGGAGAACACCGGCCGGGGCGAGGACGGCCACCTGGTCGCCTCCTACCGCGCCAAGCTGCTGGAGGAGATCGACCTCGCGGAGATGAGCTCCCTCGCCGCGGCCGAGCGCAGGGCGCGGCTGGAGCGGGTGCTCGGCCACATCATCAGCCGCGAGGGCCCGGTGCTGTCGACCGTCGAACGCGCCCAGCTGATCCGCCGGGTCGTGGACGAGGCCCTCGGCCTCGGCATCCTCGAACCCCTGCTGGAGGACGCCTCCATCACCGAGATCATGGTCAACGGCCCCGACCAGATCTTCGTGGAGCGCGGCGGCCGGGTGGAGCAGCTGCCGCTGCGCTTCGCCTCCGCCGACCAGCTGATGCAGACCATCGAGCGCATCGTCTCCACCGTCAACCGCCGCGTCGACGAGTCCAATCCGATGGTCGACGCCCGGCTACCCTCCGGCGAGCGCGTCAACGTCATCATCCCGCCGCTGGCCCTCACCGGCCCCACCCTCACCATCCGCCGCTTCCCGCGCTCGTTCACCCTGCACGAGCTGATCGCCTTCGGCTCCCTGGACGAGCCGATGCTCTATCTGCTGGCCGGGCTGGTGCAGGCGCGGTTCAACATCATCGTCTCGGGCGCCACCGGCACCGGCAAGACCACGCTGCTCAACGCCCTGTCGGGGCTGATCCCCGAGGGCGACCGCATCATCACCATCGAGGACTCGGCCGAACTCCAGCTCCAGCAGAGCCATGTCATCCGCCTGGAGTCCCGCCCGCCCAACGTCGAGGGCAAGGGCCAGGTCACCATCCGCGACCTGGTGCGCAACTCGCTGCGCATGCGCCCCGACCGCATCGTCGTCGGCGAGGTCCGCGGCGGCGAGTCCCTGGACATGCTCCAGGCGATGTCGACCGGCCACGACGGCTCGCTCGCCACCGTGCACGCCAACAGCGCCGAGGACGCCCTGATGCGGCTGCAGACCCTCGCGTCCATGTCCGACGTCGAGGTGCCCTTCGCCGCCCTGCACGACCAGATCAACAGCGCCGTCGACGTCATCATCCAGCTCACCCGCTTCGCCGACGGGGCCCGCCGGATCACCGAGGTCGCCCTCCTCGACAGCCACGGCGGAGAGCCGTACCGCCTCACCACCGTCGCCCGCTTCGACGCGCAGCCCATGACCCCCGACGGCCGCGTGCACGGCGCGTTCCGGTACTTCCCGCTCACCCGCCGCACCGCCGACCGCCTCTACATGGCGGGCCAGCCGATACCCCAGGCCTTCGGCGTCGCCCAGTCGACGGACCAGCTCGCCACCCGAGAAGCCAGGTAGGACCCGACCCATGGAACTGCACTCGCTCGCCACGCTGACCACCGGCGTCGCCCTGCTGGCCTGCGTCCTCGCCTTGACCGGCGTGCACGCCTACGCCGCCGGCCGGGCCCAGCGGCAGGCCCTGGTCGACCGCCTGTCGTCCGCCGGCCGGCTCCCGCCCACCGGCCGGCGCCGCCACTTCCCCGGCCTGGACCGCAGGGTGCGCCGCACCCGGCTCGGCCGCAAACTGGAACTGCGGCTCGCGGCGACGGGACTGGACGTGACGCCGGGCGAGTTCGTCGCCGCGATGCTCGCCACCGTGGCCGGCCTCTGGCTGATCGGCCAGGCCGCCCTCGCGCCCTTCTTCGGCCCCATCGCCGGACTGCTCGGCGTGTGGGCGGCGCTGCAGTTCCTCAACTGGCAGCGGCAAAAACGCATCGAGCGCTTCATCAACCAGCTCCCCGAACTCGCCCGCATCCTCGCCAACGCCACCCAGGCCGGACTCGCCCTGCGCACCGCCATCGGCATGGCCGCCGAAGAACTGGAGGCCCCCGCGGGCGAGGAACTGGCCAAGGTCGCCGACCAGCTGGCCGTCGGAGCCGCCATGGACGACGCCCTCGGCGAACTGGCCGAACGCCTCCCGTCCCGCGAACTCGTCGTCCTCGTCACCACCCTGGTCCTGTCCAACCGGGCCGGCGGCCAGGTCGTCAGCGCCCTGCGCAACCTCACCGAGACGCTGGAGGAGCGCAAGGAGACCCGCCGCGAGATCCGCACCCAGCTGTCCCAGGTCACCATGACGTCGTACGCCGTCCCGGTGATGGGCATCGGCTCCCTCTTCCTGATGAACGGCGTCAAGGACGGGGCCCTGGACCGCATGACCGGCTCGCCCGTCGGGCAGGCCTGCGTGATCATCGCTTTCGCGCTGTACGCCGTCGGGTTCATCCTGATCCGGCGGATGTCGAGGATCGACGTCTGACGACCGCACAGCCGTTGAGGGGAGGGACGGAGAACACATGACAGCACTGCTGCTCGCACTGCTGGCGGGCCTGAGCGTCTGGGGCGTCTTCGCGGGCATCCGCATGTACCGGGCCGAGGCCAGGCTGCCCGACGACCTGGCGCTCGCCCTGGAGGTCGGGGCCACCCGCACCGGCGCGGTGGACTCGCTGGTCGACCGGATGGGCATGCGCCACGCACCGGCCGTGCTGCGCCTGATGGGCCCCAAGCAGGTCGCCAAGTACCGCCGCAGGATCGACCTGGCGGGCAACCCCGGCGGCCTCACCATCGACCGCTACGCCGCCCGCCGGGCCGTCTACGGCTTCCTGGGCGGCGTCGGCGGCCTGATCTTCCTCCTCCAGGGCAACGTGCTGATGGCGCTGCTGCTGTTCGCCTTCGGCGCGTTCTGGACCGAGGTCGGCATCTGGTCGGCGATCCGCATCCGCCGGGACGTGATCGAACGGACCCTGCCCGACTTCCTCGACGTCCTCGCCGTCGTGGTCAGCGCCGGACTCGGCTTCCGGCAGGCGCTGGACCGGGTGGCGGCCCAGTACGAGGGACCCTGGGCCGACGAGATCCGCATCACCCTGCGCCAGATGGACCTCGGCATGAGCCGCCGCCAGGCCTTCGCCGAGCTGCGCCGCCGTAACGACTCAGAGCAGGTCGCCATGTTCGTCACGGCGCTCCAGCAGGGCGAGGAACTCGGCGCGCCGATCGTCGACACGCTGGTGGCCCTGGCCAAGGACATGCGCCGAACCGACGCGCAGAACGCCCGCCGCAAGGCCGCGCGGGCCGTGCCCAAGGCCACCATGATGATCACGACGTTCATGGTCCCGGCCACGATGCTGCTCCTCGGCGCGGGCCTGCTGCTCGGCTCGGGCACCGACTTCGGCACCATCACGGGCGAGTAGGGACGGGTGACCTGACGATGGCGACGACACAGGCGGCGGCGAGGCTGCGATTAGGGGGCAGGGCTACGGACGTTCCGTCCCGCTCCGCCCCGCCGCCCGCCCTCCCCATCCAGATCAACGCGCTGCAGGCCATGTGCCGCCAGGTCTTCGGCTTCCGCCTGGCGATGATCGCGCTGGCCGCCCCCGCCGCGCTCCTCGGGGCCTCGCCCGGCATGGGCGTCCGGCTCGTCGGCGCGGCGGTCGTCGTCACGTTCATGACGTCGTACGTCCTGTTCCGCGACTGGGAGCGCTTCGGCCCTCTTCTGCTGCGCCACCCCGGCCTGCTGGCCCTGGACACCCTCCTCGGTTCGCTGCCCCTGATCTCCGCGGGCCCGGACACCACGCTCGCCTACGTCGGCCTCTGCACGCCCCTGCTCGCCGGCGTCGTCTACGGCTGGCGCGGCGCGGCCTGCTTCGCCTCCCTCCAGTCCCTGATCCTCCTGCTCGTCCACGCCACCCACCCCGACAGCCGGCACGCCGGCCTCGCCGAGACCCTGCTGCTGCCCGGCCTGTGCGTGGTCACCGGCGCGGCCGGCTCCACCCTGCGGGGCCTGCTGCTCCGCTTCGGCGAGGCCACCAAGGCCCTCACGGCCGTGCAGGCCCGCCTCGCGGTCTCCGAGGCGGTGGCGGCGGAACGCGCCCGGCTGGCCCGCGAACTGCACGACTCGGTCGCCAAGACCCTGCACGGCGTCGCCCTGGCCGCGGATGGCCTCGCGGCCACGGCCGGCACCGCGGACCCCGCGCGGGTGCGGGAGCAGGCCGAACTCATCGCCCGCTGCGCCCGCCGGGCGGCGGGGGAGTCCCGCACCCTCCTCACGGACCTGCGCGGCGAGCCCGTCACCGACGTCTTCACGGAACTGGCCGCCCGCACCCGCGCGTTCGCCACCCGCACCGGCGTGCGGGCCACCTACCGGCGCACCGGCCAGGCCGCCCTCCCGCCGGTCCCCCCGGCGGTCGCCCGTCAGCTCCTCGGCATCGCGGAGGAGGCCATGGAGAACGCCCACCGCCACGCCGCCCCCACCCACGTCGGCGTCGAGGGCGGCGTCCACGACGGACTGCTGCGCATCAGCGTCCACGACGACGGCCCCGGCCTGCCGCCCGGCACCACCCTCGAACACCTGCGCCGTACCGGCCACTTCGGCCTCCTCGGCATGGTCGAACGCGCCGCCTGCGCGGGAGCCCGCATCCGCATCGGCCGCGGGGAGCGCACCGGCGGCACGCAGGTGTGCCTGGAGCTGCCGCTCCCGAGCCCGGAACCGGCGGGACCATGAGCCGCCGCCCGCAACTGCGCGTGCTCGTCGCCGACGACAACCCCGTGGTCCGGGCCGGCCTGACCGCGCTGCTGACCGGCCGCGAGGACATCACGGTCGTGGCGGAGGCGACGGACGGCCGCGAGGCCCAGGAAGCGGCACTGGCACACCGCCCCGACGTCATCCTCCTGGACGCCCGCATGCCCGGCGTCGACGGCCTGACGGCGCTGCCGCAACTGGCCGAACTGGCACCGGTGCTGATGCTGACGTACAGCCGCGAGCCGGGGACGGTGCGGGAAGCGCTGCGGCGGGGAGCGGTTGGGTATCTGGTCCACGGGGAGTTCACGGCGGAGGAGCTGGTGAGCGCGGTGCGGGACGTGACGCGGGGGCGGGAGCGGTTCACGCGGTCGGCGGAGGATGCGATTGCAAAGTCCACGGTGCCGCCGAGGCCCATTTCTTCGGAAAACCTTTCGCAGGTGCAACGGTTTGTGGCACAGTCTTCGGGCAGGGAACGGTTCCGGCTGAGCGCAAGGGAGGCGGAGATCATGGACCTCATCGCGTCGGGCATGAACAACCAGCAGATCGCCGCCACTTGCTTCATCAGCGAGAAGACGGTGAAGAATCACATCAACCGAATCTTCGCCAAACTCCACAGCACCACCCGCACCGAGGCCACCGCCAAGTGGCTGGGACTGGGGTGACACCGATGAGCAGCCCTTCCCAACTCCACGATCAAGCCCGCAAATGGGTCCAGGGGCCCTCGGCAGCGGCGGGGGTACCGCCGTACATTCCAGAGGTCGACAGCGGCACCGCCGATACCGGAGGGGTACACCATGTCCAACTGGATCAACACCACCGTCACGTACCTGAGGAACCGCGCCGCCAGGGACGACAGAGGGCAGACGGCGGTGGAGTATCTGGGGATCATCGCCGTGGTGGTGGCGATTGTGTTGGCGATCACGGGGACGGATATCGGGCAGACGATCTACAACGCGATCACCGACAAGATCACAGAGGTCACCGGCGGCTGATTTCCCATTCCGGGTACGGCGACGCAGGGCAGGCTTTCCCCATCTACATCACCGTGGTGGCGGGCCTGCTCTTTCTCGCGCTCGCGTATCTGGCGGTCGGCCAGGCGGGTGCCACCAGGAACGAGGCCCAGACCGCGGCCGACGCCGCGGCACTGGCGGCAGCCCAGGCCCGGCGGGACCTGCTCGCGGGGGCGTGGCGGGAGGACGTCCTGGACCCGAAGCGGTGGGAGGACATTTTCCACGGCAACGTGGAGGGTCCGGACTCTTCTTGCGGGCGGGCGGATCAACTCGCCGCGCAGAACGACGCGCACGTACTGGCTTGCTCGCCGGACGGCTTCCTCGGCTACACGGTGGAAGTGGAGACGAACGAGCCCGTGGGCGACACCATCGTGCCCGGCACCGAGGACATACGGGCCCAGGCGTCCGCCACAGCCGTCATCGAACCCAAGTGCACGTTCAGGCTTCCGGCCGAGGAAGCCGGAGACGATGTGCTGCCGGAACTCCAATGCGAAGACGGGGACTGGCAACTGGATCCCGAGGACCTCGTCGATCTCCCCGAGCCCGAGGACCTCTTCGATGTCCATCTGGCCGACTGACAAGTGAACGACGAGGATGAAGGAAGCGGAGTCATGAGCATTCGGTTCACTACGAAGGCACGCAGAGGGATGGCCGCGTTGACCGTTGCGGCCGGATTGACCCTCGGCGTGGCCGGCTGCGGGGGCGGCGATGACGGCGGAGACGAGAAGCCGTCGAGCTCTGCCCCTGCTTCTCACGACGAGGGATCCCAGCCGAGTGCTCAGGAGGGGCAGGCAGCCGCTCCCTTGGCCGAGTTGAAGGGGCCGGACGGACTGCTGCTGCAGGTCACCTCGGCAGTCCGGGACGCAGGCGGGTTCGTGACGGTGAGCGGCACGCTGAAGAATGACGGCAGCGAAACCACGAACGTGCCGGCGCAGCTGAGCGGCAACGAGACGGAGATCATCCGCAACGGCCGGTCTCTGGGTGGAGCCACCCTGGTCGATTCCCAGGGGAAAAAGCGCTACTACGTTTTGCGGGACACGGACGGTCGTCCGCTCGCCACGACCAACTTCCCGGCTCTGAAGTCCGGAGAGTCCCTCCCCGTCTTCATGCAGTTCCCCTCACCCCCCGAGGGCACCTCCGAGGTGACCTTCCAGTTGCCGATGTTCGCCGCCGGCAGCATCAAGATCTCCGGGTGACGCCGATGACCATCACCCGTACACCCCCACGCCTCCCCCTCATCCTCACCACCGCCACCCTCCTGCTCGCCACCCACCTCACCGCCACCGCCGCCACCGCCCGGGCCGACGAGACGCCCAGCGTCCCCCCCGGCACCGAGGCCACCGCCTCCGCTCCCGTCGAGGTGGATGCCAACGACCCGGACCTGAAGATCCCCGAGGGCGCCACGCTCGCGGAGCCGAAGGTGCTGGACATCAAGCTGGTCGTCGAGGACCAGAGCGGTGACGAGCGGCGTGAGGACACCAACGCCGACGTGAAGTTCGCCCTCCAGGCCGAGGTGCTGTTCGGCAGGGACAGCGCCAGGCTCGGCGCCGAGGCCAAGGCCCGTATCCGGGCGATCGCCGAGGAGATCAAGGCACAGAACGGCACGAAGGTCCGTGTCTTCGGCTTCACCGACGACCTCGGTTCCTCCGCCCACGGCGACGTCCTGTCCCGGCGCCGCGCCAACGCCGTGCACGACGTGCTCGCCGCCCAGCTGAACGACCCCGCCATCACCTTCGAGGTGCGCGGCTACGGCGAGGATTACCCCATCGCCGACAACTCCACGGAGGCCGGCCGCAAGAAGAACCGCCGAGTGGAGGTCTCCTTCCCGCGCACCGAAGGCTGACCGGGCACGGCTGGTCAGGCCCCGCCCCAGCCGGCGGCCTCCACCGACACCCGCGCCCCCGCCCTTACCCCCCAGCCCGCCATGACCCCCGCCTGTGCCTCCAGCACGTGCCGCGCCCGCAGCCGGGGCATCCCCAACCGCCCCGGCCGCATCGTGCGCACGGCGAGGACGACCAGGTCGCGGTCGAGGTAGGCCACGTCGATGGGCATCCGCATGCCGAACGTGTGGATGCCGCTCGCCGGGGTCAGCAGGATCGCGCCCTCCAGGGCGTCGCGGCCCAGCAACCCCCTCGTACGGGCCCGACGGGACGCCGCGATCTCCAGCGGCACCACCACCCGGCCCGTGTTCAGGCCTTCGCCCCGGCCCTCGTCCCCGCCTCCGTGCACGAGCAGACGTCCCCGGCCGTCCCGTCGACGTCGTCCCATCGAGCCCACGTCCGCCTCCCCTTCCCCCAGAAACAAGTTGTCCCACCGGCACCCCCCGGATAGGAAGACACCATGACCCGACTCGGCGCCGTCTTCCGCCCCCAACTGCCCCCCGAACGCCTGCGCGCCCTCGCCCGGCTCGCGGACGACACGGGGCTCGACGAACTGTGGCTGTGGGAGGACTGCTTCCTCGAAGGCGGCATCTCCACGGCCGCCGCCGCCCTCGCCTGGACCGAGCGCGTCCGCGTCGGCGTCGGCCTGCTGCCCGTCCCGCTGCGCAACGTCGCCCTCACCGCCATGGAGACGGCCACCCTGCACCGCATGTTCCCCGGCCGTGCCGTCGTCGGCGTCGGGCACGGGGTGCAGGAGTGGATGGGACAGGTCGGCGCCCGCGTCGAGTCGCCCGTCACGCTGCTGCGGGAGTACGTGACCGCCCTGCGCGCCCTGCTGCGCGGCGAGACCGTCACCACCGAGGGCCGCTACGTCCGCCTGGACGGCGTCGGACTCGGCTGGCCGCCCGCCGAGCCCGGCGCCGAGGTGCTGGTCGGCGCGGTCGGGCCGCGCACGGTGCGGCTGTCCGGCGAGGTCGCCGACGGGACGATCTTCAGTGAGGTCACCCCGCCCGAGGGCGTCCGGGAGGGGTGCCGGCTCATCGAGGAAGGGCGTACGGCGGCGGGCCGCGGCGCGCCGCACCGGGTCGTCGCCTACCTCCTCACCGCCACCGGACCCGACGCCGCCGCGCGGCTGGGCGCCGAACTGGCCGCCAAGGGCCTCGCCGACGTCCCCGGCCTCGGTGTCGCGGGAGACGCCGGCGCGGTCGCCGAGGCCGTGAGGCGGCTCGCCGACGCGGGAGCGGACACCGTGATCCTCGAACCGACCGCCGACGAACCCGACCCCGAGGGCTTCGTCCGCTTCACCGCCGAGGAGGTACGGCCGCTGGTCCCGTAGCGGGGGTCGGGGCGGGTCCTGCGAAAATCGACGGCGTCCACCGGCAACGCCCTGCGACGATCGGCGCCATGGACCGCAGCTACGAAAGCCTCGTCGCCGAAGCCGCCGCCGTGCCCACCGACGGCTGGGACTTCTCCTGGTTCGAGGGCCGGGCCACCGAGGCCCGGCCGTCCTGGCGGTACGCCGAGTCGCTGGCCGGCCGGCTCGCCCGGGCCACCGCCGCGCTCGACGTGCAGACCGGCGGCGGAGAGGTGCTGGACTTCGCCCTCGGCCGGGCCGAGCGGCGGCCCGTGCTCACCGTCGCCACCGAGGGCTGGCCGCCCAACGTCGACAAGGCCACCGCCCTGCTCCGCCCGCACGGCGTCGCCGTGGTCGCCGTCCCCGGGGACGCGCCGCTGCCCTTCGCCGACGGCGCCTTCGACCTCGTCGCCGGCCGGCACCCCGTGCGGCCGCACTGGACGGAGATCGCCCGGGTGCTTGCGCCCGGCGGGGCGTACTTCGCGCAGCACGTCGGCCCGGCCAGCGCCTTCGAACTGGTCGAGTTCTTCCTCGGCCCCCAGCCGGACGAGGCGCGCCGGGGGCGCCACCCCGACCGCGAGCGCGCCGACGCCGAGGCGGCCGGCCTGGAGGTGGTCGACCTGCGGGCGGAGCGGCTGCGCATGGAGTTCCACGACATCGGGGCCGTCGTGCACTTCCTGCGCAAGGTCGTGTGGATGGTCCCGGGTTTCACCGTCGAGGCGTACGAGCCCGGGCTGCGCGCCCTGCACGAGCGCATCGAGACGGAGGGGCCCTTCGTGGCGCACAGCACACGGCACCTCATCGACGCCCGTAAAGCACCCGAATAGCCGCGTTTGCCGGATGGTGGGCTTTACAGGTTTTCCACATCGTTATCGGCATCGTCTCGCCTCCCGGGCCCCGGCTCGCGTAAGTTCAGACCAAGGTAATTCGCGTGAGCAAAGCTGCGCGGGCGGTACCGCGCAGTGGAGGGGGCTGCGCGGTGCCCTGCCTTCGTCAACGCGAATCCGGCCCCGTTAACCCGTCCGAGGGATATCGGCGTGCCGTCGCCGAGCCCGGGGCAGCCCGGGTTCCGCGGCCGCGTCGCCGCCGCTGTACGGCCATGTCGCCGTCATTTCACCGCTGTTCAGGGGCCACCGGGCCGTCGCCGAGCCGTCGCCGGGGCGTCGCCGGGCGATTTCGGAGAGTAGTTGTCCTGCGCCGATGCACGCAGCATCCCTCACGAAGGGTTATGGTGGAAGCCCCCCCTCGGGCCGGTCCGTCTCCCCCCCACGGACCGGCCCGTTTTTTCTGCCCTCGCGGTGGCCGCCGCCCCGCCGAGGAGCTCGCGGCGGGAGGGGTAGGCTTCGCCCCCGGGGAGCTCCATACGGACAGGGGCGTTCCGCATCGACCGGCGACCGGCCGCGCGGCGACCGCGCGCGCCGGGCCCGCGCCCGCCCCCTGTCCGATCCGTACGGAAGGGCTGACGATCACGTGAACCTGCGCGACAAGCTGCGCGGCCTGCTGGTCAGGCTGTACGCACGCCGGGTGGAAGGCCACCTGGACCACGCTCAGGTGCCCAAGCACATCGGCGTCATCATGGACGGCAACCGGCGCTGGGCGAAGGCCGCC
Source organism: Streptomyces sp. NPDC006610 (assembly GCF_040611575.1). Lineage (NCBI taxonomy): Bacteria > Bacillati > Actinomycetota > Actinomycetes > Kitasatosporales > Streptomycetaceae > Streptomyces > Streptomyces sp. NPDC006610. The sequence continues at coordinate 17,780 of NZ_JBEXOP010000035.1, read as the reverse complement.
GGCTCCACCACCGCGCAGGGACACCGGGCCGGCGCGGTGAAGATCGAGGAGTTCCTCGGCTGGTGCAGCGAGACGGACGTCGAGGTCGTCACCCTCTGGCTGCTGTCGACGGACAACTTCGACCGCCCCGAGGAGGAGCTGGTCCCGCTCCTCGGCATCATCGAGGACGTCGTGCGCACCCTCGCCGAGGACGGCCGCTGGCGGGTGCACCACGTCGGCACCATGGACCTGCTGCCGCCGGGGATGCAGACCACGCTCAAGGAGGCCGAGGAGGCCACCCGGGACGTCCGCGGCATAGTGGTCAACGTCGCCATCGGCTACGGCGGCCGACAGGAGATCGCCGACGCGGTCCGCTCGATGCTGCTGGAGGCCGCCGACCGCGGCCGCACCCTCGAAGAGGTCGCCGAGACCGTCGACGTCGAGATGATCGGCCGCCACCTCTACACCGGCGAACAGCCCGACCCCGACCTCGTGATCCGCACCAGCGGCGAACAGCGGCTGTCCGGATTCATGCTGTGGCAGACCGCCCATTCCGAGTACTACTTCTGCGAAGTCTTCTGGCCCGCCTTCCGCAAGGTCGACTTCCTGCGCGCCCTGCGCGACTACGCGGCCCGCCACCGGCGCTTCGGCGGCTGAGCGCGCCGACGGCCCGCCGGGCTCGCGGCCGGCCGGTGGACATACCCGTCCCGACCCCTCCACCTCGGACGTCACAAGGAGTTCACCGGCGCGCCGTCATATGCCGTGGCATGGCGCGGGGTGTTCGAGGGCATAACCCCTCCAGGTCGACACCCGAACCACGGGTGTCGGATCTCAGTGGGCGGCTCGGGGCCGTCCGCCCGGGAGGCCCATTGCACCAGCCCGACCGTGCGGTCGCACGGACGCAGCGGAGGGCCGGTTTTCGGCCCGTGCAGGGCAGCCGACGACCGGCCGCGATTCCCACCCTGCCGGTCGCGACATTCCCACCCTCCCGGACCAGCCTTCACTCCGTCGCTCCCCGACCTCTTCCGAGGGGGTACGTCCTTCCGTGGTGACCAGCACAAAGCGCCACAAGCCAGACCGGCGCACCTACGTTCTCGACACCAGCGTCCTGCTGGCCGACCCGCACGCCATGAACCGCTTCGACGAGCACGAGGTCGTGCTCCCCATCGTCGTGGTCACGGAGCTGGAGGCCAAGCGGAACCACCCCGAACTCGGATACTTCGCCCGGCAGGCGCTGCGCCTGCTCGACGACCACCGGGTCCGGTACGGCCGTCTCGACGCCCCCATCCCGATCGGGGACCTCGGCGGAACGATCCGTGTCGAGCTCAACCACTCGGACCCCAGCGTCCTGCCCACCGGCTACCGCCTGGGGGACAACGACTCCCGCATCCTCGCGGTCGCCCGGAACCTCCAGGCCGAGGGGTACGACGTCACCGTCGTGTCGAAGGACCTCCCGCTGCGGATCAAGGCGTCGTCGGTCGGGCTGCTCGCCGAGGAGTACCGCGCGGAGCTGGCCATCACGGACGCCTCCGGCTGGACCGGGATGTCCGAACTGACCCTGCCCGCCGAACAGGTGGACATCCTCTTCGAGGAGGGCCACGTCTTTGTCCCCGAGGCCGCCGACCTGCCCGTCCACACCGGACTGACGATCCAGTCCGAGCGCGGCAAGGCGCTCGGCCGGGTCAGCCCCGAGGGCAGCGTCCGGCTGGTGCGCGGCGACCGCGAGGCGTTCGGCGTCAAGGGCCGCAGCGCCGAGCAGCGCATCGCGCTCGACCTGCTGCTCGACCCGGACATCGGGATCGTCTCGATGGGCGGCCGGGCCGGCACCGGCAAGTCGGCGCTGGCGCTGTGCGCGGGCCTGGAGGCGGTGCTGGAGCGCCGTCAGCACGAGAAGATCATGGTCTTCCGGCCGCTGTACGCGGTGGGCGGGCAGGAACTGGGCTATCTGCCCGGCACCGAGGCCGAGAAGATGAGCCCCTGGGCCCAGGCGGTCTTCGACACGCTGTCGGCGGTCACCTCCCGCGAGGTCATCGAGGAGGTCACCGCGCGCGGGATGCTGGAGGTGCTCCCGCTCACCCACATCCGCGGCCGTTCGCTGCACGACGCCTTCGTGATCGTGGACGAGGCCCAGTCCCTCGAACGGAACGTCCTGCTGACCGTTCTGTCCCGGATCGGCGCCAATTCGCGGGTCGTGCTCACCCACGACGTGGCCCAGCGGGACAACCTGCGGGTCGGGCGCTACGACGGCGTGGTCGCCGTCGTGGAGAAGCTGAAGGGGCATCCGCTCTTCGCGCATGTCACGCTGACCCGGTCCGAAAGGTCCCAGATCGCCGCACTGGTGACCGAAATGCTCGAGGACGGACAGGTCTGACATACCGTCGGCGCCGTCCGGCAAAGGCAGTGAGCCTAGCCGGGCGGCGCCTTCGCATGTGTCCGAACCAGGAAATCCCCCGGGGCGGACGACATGTGAGCTTTCACACGCAACGCAGAATTGCCACTCGGCACCGTGTTACGGCAGAGTCTCCATCCTGTCAGGCCCCGCATACGACACAGGTGTGCCACCAGCACTACGGCACCCCACACGCACCAGACCAACTCCATAACGCCGTCGTATGCCGCCCGAGCACCAAGCGGCGCTCCCCGCGGGGGAGTTGCCCACCGGGCCCGCGCCTCCCGTGACCCCGCAGTTGGGGAGGCCAGTGCCAGGGGCACGATTGCGTCCGCCAGGGTCACCGAAGCGGGCGATGCTGGAAGGAAACCGTGTGAGCCGGATTTCGGTCCGGGGATTCGCAGTGGTCTCGGCCACCGCGGTCACCGCAGTCGGAAGCGTCGTCGGCGTTGCCTCGGGCAGCACCGCCCAGAACAACGACGCCGAGGCGGCGGCAACCGACCTGACGCTCCTCGCGGACATCCCCGCGGGCCAGCAGGCCCAGGTGCAGACCGCGTCCCTGACGCAGCAGGCCGACGTGCAGGCCCTCGCCGCGGACGTCAGCGCCAAGAAGGACGCCGAGGAAGCCGCGCGCAAGGCCGCGGCCGAGACCGCGATCGCGAAGAAGGAGGCCGCCGAGAAGGCGGCCAAGGCGGAGCAGGAGGCCAAGGAGCGCGCCGAGGCCGAGAAGGCCGCCAGCCGCGACGCCGCCCGGGAAGCCACCACGTTCGCCGTCCAGAGCTCCTACTCCATCGCGCAGATCCAGGCGATGGCCCAGCAGATGGTGCCGAGCGGCCAGTGGCAGTGCTTCAGCAACATCGTGGACCACGAGTCCGACTGGAACTACAAGGCGGTCAACCCCTCCTCCGGCGCCTACGGCCTCTTCCAGGCGCTGCCCGGTTCCAAGATGTCCTCCGCCGGCGCCGACTGGCAGACCAACCCGGCCACCCAGATCAAGTGGGGCCTCAGCTACATGAACGAGCGCTACGGCAGCCCCTGCGGCGCCTGGTCGTTCTGGCAGGCCAACCACTGGTACTGAGCCCACCGGTCCCGATCCGGACCCCGCTCGACCTCACGCAGCCCCTCGCCGTCTTCGGTGAGGGGCTGCGGCCCTGTACGGTCTGACCCGACGGCTCCCGCGGACCCCTGCGGTGGGGGCGGCGGGAGTGCCGGGGCGAGACGGGGGAAAGGGACGGAGCATGTCGCGAGTGCCGAAATGGGCCGACGGGCTCGGAGCCCGCATGGCCGAAACGGGCCGCCGGTGGCAGGAACGGCGGGCACGGGCGGAGCGGGAACAGGCCGCCGAGGACGCCCCGGCGCCGCAGCCGTCCGCCCCGGACGCGCTCCGCGCCGAGAACGGCGTCGTCGTCCCGGCCGTCGTCCGGCCCGACCCGGCGCAGGCCGTGCCGTGGGGCGTCCGGGTGGCCGCCGAGGCCGGGTGGCGGCTGCTGGTGCTCGCGGGCACCCTGTGGGTGCTGATGCGGATCATCAGCGCGGTGCAACTGCTCGTCCTGTCCTTCTCGGCAGCGCTGCTCATCACCGCGCTGCTCCAGCCGACGGTCGCGCGGCTGCGGCGCCACGGCGTCCCGCGCGGACCGGCGACCGCGCTCACGGCGATCCTCGGGTTCGTGGTCATCGGGCTGATCGGGTGGTTCGTGACCTGGCAGGTCATGGAGAACCTCGACAACCTCTCCGACCAGGTCCAGGACGGCATCGACGAACTGCGGCGCTGGCTGCTGGACAGCCCGTTCCACGTGACGGACAAACAGATCAACGACATCGCCGAGAACCTGCGCGAGGCGATCGGCGCCAACACCGACCAGATCACCTCCGCCGGGCTGGAAGGCGTCACGGTCGTCGTCGAGACGCTCACCGGCATCCTGCTGGCCGTCTTCTGCACGCTGTTCCTGCTCTACGACGGCCGGCGGATCTGGGAGTGGACGCTGAAGCTGGTGCCGGCGGCGGCCCGGCCCGGGGTGGCGGGCGCCGGTCCGCGCGCCTGGCGGACACTGACGGCGTATGTGCGCGGCACGGTGATAGTGGCGCTCATCGACGCCATCTTCATCGGCCTCGGCATCTACTTCCTGGACGTCCCGATGGCCGTGCCGCTCGCGGTGTTCATCTTCCTGTTCGCGTTCATCCCGCTGGTCGGCGCGGTCGTCTCGGGCGCGCTCGCCGTGGTGGTGGCGCTGGTGACGCAGGGCGTGTTCACGGCCGTGATGGTGCTGGTGGTGGTCCTGGCCGTGCAGCAGATCGAGGGCCACATCCTCCAGCCGTTCATCCTGGGCCGGGCGGTGCGGGTGCACCCGCTGGCGGTGGTGCTGTCGGTGGCGGCCGGCGGCATGGTCGCGGGCATCGGCGGCGCGGTCGTCGCGGTGCCGCTGGTGGCGGTGACCAACACGGTCGTCGGCTATCTGCGCGCCTACTCCGCCCGGCCGGCCGCGCCGCCCCCGCAGCCGACCGACGGCACCGGCTGACTACCGGCCACGCACCGCCTCCGCCAGCACCGCCTCCGCGTCCAGCGTCACCGCGACCGCCTGGACGACGGCCGCGATCCTGAAGGCCTCCTGGACGGTCTCCCGGTCGACGCCGGCCGCGCGCAGGATCCGCTCGTGATGGTCCAGACAGGCGCCGCAGGCGTTGACGGCCGAGACCGCCAGCGCCCACAGCTCGTAGTCGGTGCGCTCCACGCCCGGGTCGCCGAGCGGGTTCGTCCGCAGTCCCGCGCGCAGGTCGCCGTAGGCCGGGTCGGAGAGCAGATGGCGGGTGCGGTGGAAGACGTTGTTCACCGCCATCGTCGCGGCGGCCGAGCGGGCGGCGGTCCAGGCCCGCTCCGACAGGTGCGCCCGGGCCTCGGGGGCCAGCTCGCGCAGCACGATCGCCGAGCGGGACGCGATCGCGGTGACCAGGAGCGTCCCCCACAGCCGCTGGGGCGACAGGCGCGAGGCGCCGACGACGGCGTCCAGGTTGCGCCGCAGGTCCCGTGCGTAGTCGGGCAGCCGGGACGCGAGGGAGTCGAGGGACATCGCGGATCACTCCCCTTCGGGCGGGCCGGGCTGGACGGTCACCACGATCGCACACGGCTCCCGCCCCGCCCGCACCCCGGGCCTCACTCCGTGCGCAGCCCCTCCGGGCGCATCAGCCGCAGCAGCGGCGGCAGGCTGAGCAGGGTCACCACCAGGGCCACCCCCGCGCCGAACCCCGTCATCGCCAGCACGCTCGACCAGTCCACGCTCACCGCCGTGTCCGTCATCCGCAGCAGGACGACGCCCAGGGTCAGCCCCACCACGCAGGCCAGCGCGAGGCCCAGGGTGATCGGGACCGCCGTCTGCCAGAACACCGACAGGCTCAGCGTGCGGCGCCGGGTGCCGAAGGCGACCAGGGCCGACAGCAGCCTGCGGCGTTCACGCAACTGCTCCAGCTGCGACACCAGCAGGCTCGCCCCGATCAGCGCCAGCACGCAGGCCGCGCCGACGAACAGGCCGGTGCGGATGTTCTCGTAGCGGTCCGCGCGCTGCTGCGTGGTCCAGGTCATGGGCTCGGCGAGCGGATGCACGGCCGCCGCGGTGTTCCGCACGAGGTCGTGGACCTGCGGGGTCGAACGGTCCAGGGCCAGATAGAGCTGCCCGCGCAGCGCCGGGGTCAGCGCGTCGGGGAGCGCGGCCGGCGTGGCCAGGAAGCCGCTGGTCTCACCGCCCGTCAGGTGGGTGCGGGTGCCGGCCTCCTTCACCTTCGCCGGCAGGGTCCAGGCGCGCTCCGGGGTCCGCCGGCCGTCCCGGTAGCCGGGGTTCAGATAGAGGGTGCGGCGCTCGGCCAGGACCGGGGTGCCGGTGTCGTACTCCGCGCCGCGGACGGCGAACACGTCGCCGTCGCGGCAGGAGGGCAGGTCGGCGATCTCCCGCAGGGCCGCGCAGTCGGCCACCGTGAGCGGCGCCCCGTGCTCCGCGTCCAGGGGCCGCTCGCCCACGTACGCATCGGCGAAGGCGCGCACGCGGCGGACTCCCTCGGTGCGTTCGAAGCCGGCGACCGCGGGGGCGAGCGCCGCGCCGCTGGGCAGGGTCACCTGCATCTGGGCGCGGGAGAAGTCGACGTCCGTCTCCGTGGTGAAGTCGCTCTCCACGCCGCTGAACAGCATCTGCAGCGCGATCGCCCCGGCCACCGCCACCGCGATGCCGTTGACCGTACGGGCGGCCGTGCCGCTGCTCAGCTGCAGCCGGCGCACCGCCAGCTGCCAGGAGACCGAGCCGGAGCCCAGCCGGGCGACGGCCGCCTCGACGATCCACGGCAGCAGCGCGGTCACGCCGATCAGCAGCAGCATGACACCGCCGGTGACCAGGAACTGGTTGAAGTCGCCCTCGTCGCTGCCCTGCCCGAGCATCGGGTACAGCATCGCCAGACCCGCCACCGGCAGCAGCAGCCGCCACCACAGCCGGCGCCGGCTCGGCCGTGCCGCGCGGACCACGCCGAGCGGTTCGATCACCACGCCGCGCAGCGCCAGCAGCGTCACCACCACGGCCGCCGCCGGCACCGCGAGGGCGACCAGCAGGGCCAGCGCGGGGGAGGGGGCGAGGTCGCCCGGGAAGACGCTGATGTCGAACAGCACCAGGTCGCTCGCGAGCTGCCGGCCGATCAGGAAGAACCCCAGCCCGAAGACCAGCCCGAGAGCCGACCCGGCGAGCGCCTCGCCGGCCGCGACCCGGCGGGTCATCCGGCTGTCGGAGCCCACCAGGCGCAGCGCGGCCAGCCGCCGGTCGCGCCCTTCGCCGCCGAACCGGACGGCCGCGGCGACGAAGACGCCCACCGGCATCAGCAGCACCACGATGACGACGAGGACGAGCAGGAGCAGGACGGGGTCCCACGGCTCGGACGTCTGGTGGATGCCGCCGAACCGGTCGATGCGATGGACCCGGCCGTCGTCCACGTAGCGGGCGAGGTCCTCGCCGCCGCGGTAGAAGGCGAGTTCGGCGGGGCCGACCAGACCGGCCTCGCCGATGACGCCGACGACCCGCCCCGGCAGCCGCTCGCTCAGCAGCTCGCCCTCCGGCGACAGCAGCAGCTCGTGCAGGGCCGGGGAGACCACCAGCTCGCCGGCCGCCGGGAACTCCCGCACGCCCGGCGGCAGCGGGGCGTGCGGCCCCTCCGGCTCCAGCTCACGGCCGTGCACGTCCCGCTCGCCGAACGTGGTGCCGACATCGGCGACGAGGAGCGTGCGGTCCGACGCCGGGACCGGTTCGGCGCTCATCGGCCAGTCCGCGCGGGCGTCCCCCCGCGCGGAGCGCGACTCCAGGGCGGCGGGCAGCGCGGTGGTGAGCAGCAGCACCGCCACCCCGAGCCCCACGCCGATCGCGGTGAGCAGCGTCCGGATCCGGCCACCTCGCCCCGTGAAGGCGAAGCCGGCGCCCATCGCCAGGTCGCGGGACCACTGACGGACGCTCATATCGCCCGCTCCATGTCCCGAGCCCGGCCGTCGCGCACGACGACCTCGCGGTCGGAGTAGGCGGCGACCCGGGCCTCGTGGGTCACCAGCACGACGGCCGCGTTGGTCGACCTGGCCGCGTCCGTGAGCAGCTCCATGACCCGCTCGCCGTTGAGGGAGTCGAGCGCGCCGGTCGGCTCGTCCGCGAACAGCACCCGCGGGCCCGTCACCAGCGCCCGCGCCACCGCGACCCGCTGCCCCTGCCCACCGGAGACCTCACCGGGCCGCTGGCCGGCGATGCCCTCGACCTCCAGGCGCTCCAGCCAGGACAGCGCCGTGCGTTCGGCGGCCCTGCGGGGGGCGCCGTTCAGCCGCAGCGGGAGGGCGACGTTCTCGACGCAGGTCAGCTCCGGCACCAACTGGCCGAACTGGAAGACGAACCCGAACTCCGAGCGCCGCAGCGCGCTGCGCCCGGCGTCGTTCATCGTGGCCATCTCCCGGCCGCCGTAACGGATCGAGCCGGCGTCGGGCGTGACGATCCCGGCGAGGCAGTGCAGCAGCGTCGACTTGCCCGACCCCGAGGGGCCCATGACGGCGACGATCTCGCCGGGGTGGATGGAGAAGTCCGCGCCGTCCAGGGCCGTGGTCGGGCCGTACGTCTTGCGCAGCCCCTCGGCCACGAGCAGGGAACCGGAAGGAGTCATGCCGACACCGCCCGGGCCAGCTTGTCGAGACGCGCGGCGGTCAGTTCCAGCCATCGCAGGTCGGCCTCCAGATGGAACAGGGCGTGGTCGCAGATCAGCTGGTCCGCGAGGTCGCCCTGGCGCTTGCGGTCGGTGAGGACGCGCATCAGGCGCAGGTGCTCCGCGCGCTGGCCGTCGAGGATCTGGGCGGCGTCGCGGCGGGTGAGCAGCGCGAGGACCACCTTGGTGTAGAGGGTCGACTGCAGATACGGCTCCGGTTTCTCCGGCGTGGCGAGCCACCGCTCGACGTCGGTGACGCCGGCATCGGTGATCGCGTACCGCTTGCGCTCGGGGCCGCCGCCGGGCTCGATGCCGTCGACCTCCACGAGGCCGTTCTTCAGGAGGCGGGACATCGTCGAATAGACCTGGCCGTAGTGCAGGGGCCGGTCCTGACCGAACTTCTGATCGAAGGCGCGCTTGAGGTCGTAGCCGTGGCGGGGGCCGGACTCGAGCAGGCCGAGGAGCGTGTGACCGATGGACATGCCGAGCACTCTACACACCATGTATACGCGATGTGCATACGCGGGGTGCGCAGAGGCGGCTTCGGCAGGTCCGAGCGGTGGGCTCGGGTGAGTCAGGAGGGGGGAGGGGAGGGCTCGGGGCCTCCCGGGGGGCGACCGCGCCGGGGGAGGGGGCCGGCCTCATGGGGCAGGCGCCCGGCCTCGGCCAGCGCCCGCCGCAGCAGGAACTCGATCTGCGCGTTCGCCGACCGCAGCTCGTCCGACGCCCATCGCGCGAGCGCCTCGTACACCGACGGGTCCAGCCGCAGCAGCACCTGCTTGCGCTGCTGCGGCCGGCGCTCAGGGGCCGTACCCCCGGAGGACTCCGTCACTGGTAGAGCGTCCCCGTGTTCAGGACCGGCTGCGCCGAGCGGTCCCCGCACAGCACCACCATCAGGTTGGAGACCATCGCCGCCTTCCGTTCCGAGTCCAGTTCCACGATGTCCCGCTCGGTGAGCCGGTCCAGCGCCGCCTCCACCATGCCCACCGCGCCGTCCACGATCTGCCGCCGCGCCGCCACCACCGCGCCGGCCTGCTGCCGCTGGAGCATCGCCGAGGCGATCTCGGGAGCGTAGGCGAGGTGGGTGAAGCGCGACTCGATGATCTGCACGCCGGCCGCCTCCACGCGCGCGTGCAGCTCGACCGCCAGCTTCTCGGTGATCTCCTCGGCGTTGCCGCGCAGCGAGAGCCCGTCCTCCTCGTGGGAGTCGTAGGGGTACTCGATGGCGATGTGCCGCACCGCAGCCTCGGTCTGCGTGGACACGAACTCGATGTAGTCGTCCACCTCGAAGGTGGCCTGCGCGGTGTCCTCGACCCGCCAGACCACAACCGCGGCCAGCTCGATCGGGTTGCCGTAGGCGTCGTTGACCTTCAGCACGGCGGTCTCGTGGTTGCGGACTCGGGTGGAGATCTTGGTGCGGGAGGTGAGCGGGTTCACCCAGCGCAGCCCGTCCTGCCGGATCGTCCCCCGGTAGCGCCCGAACAGCTGCACGACGCGGGCCTCGCCCGGCGCCACCATGTTGAGCCCGCACATGGCGAAGAAGGCCGCGAGGGCCACCAGGATCCCCAGGATGATCAGCGCGGCCTTGGCGCCGGCCGCCGACACGGTCGCCCCGGCGACCACCATGGCGACGCCGCCGAGCAGTCCGAGCAGACCCAGCAGGAGGGCGAGCCCACCGCCGATGCTGTGCGCGGCAAACTCGCGGACGCGAGGCTCGGGCATCTCGGGTACGTCGGGCGCGTCCGGGGCGGACGCGGCGGGTGCGGTGCGTGCGGGCATGGGTGGTCCCCCGTTTCTGTGCGGTCGGCGCTGATCCCGCCGTCCGGCCGATGTCACCGGAGTCGGCTGATTCAGGCTGCCGACTGATGTCACTGACCTAGCTAAGTGATATCACTTTACCCCACCGCGGCAACCTCCGCCCCCTCTCGGCGGTCGGTACCGGTAGAGCGGGTGCTGATTGTCACGCCCGTAAAGGCCGGATCGAGCGGACTTTGTCATAGAGAGCGGTGTTAGCTTTCTGAGCTGACCTGAGCCACGACACACGGGTGACGGACGAGAACGAAGCGGAGCGAGCGGACTCATGGGACGTGCGGAAGACAGACGAGCGCGACAGCGCGGCGGACACCGCGCGGCGCACCGGAGCCGCCGTTCCCTGGGAGCGAACGGGCGGACGGGCATACGCCGCTTCCTCACCTGGAAGCGGCTCCTCGGCACCTTCCTGGGCCTGTGCCTGCTGGGCATCGGCGCCTTCGTCCTGCTCTACCTGCTCATCGACATCCCCAAGGGCAACGCCCTCGCGCAGGAGCAGAGCAACGTCTACAAGCTGGGCGACGGCACCACCCTCACCCGTGACGGCGAGGTCAACCGCGAGGTCGTCGACCTGAGCCAGATCCCCAAGGGCGTCCAGCGGACCTTCGTCGCCGCCGAGAACAAGACCTTCTACAGCGACTCCGGCGTGGATCTGAAGGGCACCGCGCGCGGACTGGTCAACACCCTGTCCGGCAAGGGGATGCAGGGCGGTTCCACGATCACCCAGCAGTACGTGAAGAACTACTACCTCACGCAGGAGCAGACGGTCTCCCGCAAGCTCAAGGAGCTGGTGATCTCCCTGAAGGTGGACCGCCGGCTGTCCAAGGACGACATCCTCGCGGGCTACATCAACACCAGCTACTACGGCCGCGGCGCCTACGGCATCCAGGCCGCCGCCCAGGCCTACTACCGTGTCGACGCCGACCGCCTCACCGTCGAGCAGGGCGCCTACCTGGCCGCGCTGCTGCAGGCGCCCAGCCAGTACGACTGGGCGGCCGCCTCCGACACCGGCAGGAAGCTGGTCCAGCAGCGCTGGAACTACGTTCTGGACAACATGGTCGAGGAGGGCTGGCTGGACGCCTCCGAGCGCACCGGCATGACCTTCCCGAAGCCCAAGGACCCGCAGGCCGCCAAGGGCATGGAGGGCCAGACCGGCTACATCGTGCAGGCGGCCAACCAGGAGCTGGCCCGTCACCTCGTGGCCCAGGGCTCGGCCGAGACCACCGACGACGCCCTGGCGATGATCGACCGCGGCGGCTGGACCATCACCGTCAACATCGACAAGAAGAAGCAGAAGCTCCTCGAACAGTCCGTCAAGGAGCAGCTGACCAGCAAGCTGGACCCGGACGAGCGCAAGGTCGACGAGGACGTCCAGGCCGGCGCGGTCTCCGTCGACCCGAAGACCGGCAAGGTCCTCGCGATGTACGGCGGTGTGGACTACGTCAAGCACTTCACGAACAACGCCACCCGCGGCGACTTCCAGCCCGCCTCCACCTTCAAGCCGGTGATCCTCGCCGCGGCCGTCGAGGAGGGCGCCGAGACCCAGGACGGCACCCCGATCACCGCCAACACGGTCTACGACGGCGACAGCCGGCGTCCGGTCGTGGACGGCGGGCGCAAGGTCGGCTTCGCCCCGCCCAACGAGGACGAGGTGGACTACGGAGACGTCACCGTGCAGACCGCGATGAACAAGTCGATCAACTCCGTCTTCGCGCAGATGGGCATCGACGTCGGCATGGACAAGGTGATCGAGGTCGCCGGCGAGCTGGGCATGGACGTCTCCGACGTGGAGGCCGTGCCCGCCCAGACCCTCGGCTCCATGGGAGCGAGCCCGCTGGAGATGGCCGCCGTCTACGCCACGCTCGACAACCACGGCAAGAAGGTCACCCCGGCGATCCTCGCCGAGGCCGAGCACAAGGACACCGTGGTCGAACTGCCCGACCCGGTCGGCGAGCGGGTCATCAGCCGCGAGGCCGCCGACACCGTCACCTCGGTGCTCACCGGCGTGGTCGACGACGGCACGGCCCGCTTCTCCGTGCGCGAGAACCCGGCCCGCGGCGGCCAGCAGGTCGCGGGCAAGACCGGCACCTCCGACAAGAACAAGTCCGCCTGGTTCACCGGCTACACCCCCGACCTGGTCACCTCGGTCGGCGTGTTCGGCGAGGACCCCAAGACCAATGACCACGTCCCGCTCTACGGCGCCGTCAACGGCGGCCGCGAGCGCGTCAACGGCGGCGGCTTCCCGGCGCTGATCTGGGCCGACTACACCTTCGCGGCGATGGGCGAGGTCACCCCGTTCGACCTGGAGACCGACCAGGGCGCGGCCGTCCGGCCGACCGTCACCCCGAGCGAGACGGCGAGCGCGTCCCCGTCCGAGGAGCCGTCGAGTCAGGCGCCCACCTCGCAGGCGCCGACCGAGACGGAGTCGGCGACGCCCTCCGAGACGCCGACCGACACGGCGACGGCGACACCCAGCGAGACGCCGACCGACACGGCGACGGCGACGCCCCCGGACGACGGCGAGGGCGACGGCGACGACGACGGGGACATCCCGCTGGAGCCGGTGCAGCCGGGCGAGGAGGAGTAGCCGGCACGGGACACGAGGGCGCCCGGGCCGGCACGGACAGCACGAGGGCGCCCGGGCCCGCGCGGGACACGAGGGCGCCCGGCACGATCCCCGTGCCGGGCGCCTCTCCCGTCCAGCGCGCGAGCCGGTCAGAGCCGGTTCAGCTCGAACCAGACCACCTTCCCGGTGCTCAGCCGCGTCGCCCCCCACCGCCGGGCCAAACGGTTCACCAGATACAGCCCGCGCCCGCCCTCGTCCGTGGCGCGCGCCTGCCGCAGCCGGGGCAGCTGCGGCACGTCGTCCCCGACCTCGCAGCGCAGCACGTCCGTGCGCAGCAGCCGCAGCGTCACCGGCCGGGTGGCGTAGCGGACCGCGTTGGTGACGACCTCGCTGACCAGCAGCTCCACCGAGTCGGTCAGCTCCTCCAGGCCCCAGCGCTCCAGCGCGCGCCGGGCCAGCCGGCGGGCCTTGCCGGGGGCGGCGTCCTCCGGGTCCAGGAACCAGTACGCCACGTCGCTCGGCGCGATCCCGTCGAAGCGGGCGGCGAGCAGCGCGATGTCGTCGTCCCGGTCGCCCGGGCCGAGCATGTCCAGCACCTCGTCGCACAGCGCTTCCAGGGGCGGCGGATGGTCGGGACCGGTCAGCTGCGCGGTCGCGGCGAGCTTCTCGCGCAGCTGCTCGATGCCGGTCCACACGTCCCGCAGCCGCGACTCCACCAGCCCGTCCGTGTAGAGCAGCAGGGTGCCGCCGGCGGGCGCGTCCAGCTCGACGGCCTCGAAGTCGACGCCGCCGACGCCGATCGGCGCGCCCGCGGGCACCCGCAGCACCTCGGCCCGGCCGCCCAGGTGCAGCAGCACGGGCGGCGGGTGGCCGGCGTTGGCGACGGTGATGCGGTGCGCGACCGGGTCGTAGACCGCGTAGAGGCAGGTCGCCATGCGGTCGGTGCCGAGCCGCTGGGCCTGCTCGTCGAGGTGGTGCAGGACCTCCTGCGGCGGCAGGTCGAGCCCGGCCAGGGTCTGCGCGGTGGTGCGCAGCTGGCCCATGATCGCGGCGGAGGTCATGGAGTGGCCCATCACGTCGCCGACGACGAGCGCGACCCGGCTGCCGGGCAGCGGGATGGCGTCGTACCAGTCGCCGCCGACCCGCGCGGTCTCGGCGGCCGGCAGATAGCGCGAGGCGAGCCGCACACCGGTCGGCTGGGGCAGCGTCTCCGGGAGCATGGTGCGCTGCAGCTCGTCGGCGATGTACGCCTCACGGCCGTAGAGCACCGCCTTGTCGATGCCGAGCGCGCTGTGGGTGGCGAGCTGGGCGGCCACCAGGAGGTCGTCGGCCTCGAAGGGGATGCGCTCCGGGCGGCGCAGGAACACCGCAGCTCCGATCACCCGGCGCCGGCCCCGCAGCGGGGCGAGGATGGCGCGCTGGCCGGCCGGGATGAGCGGCTGGCCGTCGTCGCCGAGGAGTTCGGGCAGCGCGGCGCGGGCGGCGGGCGCGTCGGCGAAGACCGGGCGCACCCCGCGCAGCACCTCGGCGAGCGCCCCGCCGGGCCGCACCTCGCACAGCTCGGCGGTGACCGCGGACAGCTCGGTGGGCTCCGGCTGGAGCACGGGCAGGAGGCCGCCCTCGCCGTCGCGCTCCTCGGGGATCCGGTCGGTGCGGCGCAGCCGCAGCACGACGGGGCCGGTGGGCCGCTCGTCGCCCACCGGCAGCGGATCGCGCAGATAGACGAGGATTGAGTCGGAGAAGGTCGGCACGGTGGCCCGGCACAGCCCCATCACGATCTCGTCCAGGTCTATGCCGCGGGCGATCCGGCGGGTGGCGGCGCCGACGAAGCGCAGCCGGTCGCCGTCCCTGCGCATGGGCGTGGGCCGGCCCGGCGGCACCGCCTGACCGGTACGGCGCTCCTGGCCGCCCGGCCCGGGGCCGCCGGGAATCTGGCCGGAACGCGTCTCCTCGGCACCGTGCTGCACCGGTATGACCTCCGCCGTCGGACGCGGGCGGTGAGTGTCCGGCTCGGCGACGGCCGGCTGGGAGTGCTCGGGCCCGCTGCCGCCGCCCGGCGTCACGGACGTGCCCGAGGTGGTCTCGCCGGCGCCGCGGGTCTGGGCGGCGACGGCCGGTAAAGCGGGGGCGGGCGAGGCCGCCGTGGCCGGGGTGCGCACGAGCGCCCCGCGGCTTTCGGCGGGGTCGGCGCCCGGCTGGGGGCGTTCGTAGGTCGGCTGCTCCGTCACGCGTGTCGAATCCGTCCGTCCGGGGCTGCGCGCCGCGCGCGCAGTTCGTCCCGCAGGAATTCCGATACCCGGAATACGTGCCCCAGGAACGGAATCCCCGCGTGGTCAGAGGCTGCTGCTGGTCCACCGGCGGACCGGCCGCGGTCCGCGCGGGTGTTGCCCTCGTACCCCTCGCTCACGTCCTGCCGCCCCTCGGTGACATGTGGTCAAGCGCTGTGCGCGCTCCGGTAGTTGCCTCCGTGCGCCCTTGCGGAGGACGATCCTACGTTTCTCGCCCGGGGGCGCATCAAGGGTCTCATGAGGACATGCGCGCGGGCGTACGATCCCAGTCCTCCGGCAGTGAGGGTACGGCCCAGGAGGGATCCGGTCGCCAGTTCTGCCAGCCATCCGAGAACGGCGGCCCCCAGGCGCGGATCGCCTCGACCGCCGAGCCGCCCGCGGCCCGCACCCGCTCGGCGAGCGCCGGGTCCACCAGCCCGTCCCGCTGGGCCTGCGCGAACTCGTCCTCGTCCCGCCAGTGCCAGCTGCGGTCCGGGTGCACGGAGATGTCCAAAAAGTGGTCCTCGGAGTCCACGCCGCCGGCCCAGCGCCGCAACGGCTCCTCCAGGTTCACGTACCAGTTCTTGAACCGCCAGCCCGGCTCCCAGAACAGCCACACCGACCAGGGCTCCCCGGGCCGCGCCAGCTTCAGCACGCCCGTGCCGAACCAACGGCCGCGCCGCACGGTCCGCGGCTTGGTGTAGCGGGTGCGCAGCGGCTCCTCGTGCACGGGGGTGCCGTCGGCGAGGGCCGGCTTCACGCACTCGGTGCCGGGCGCCAGCCACACGGCGAGCAGTTCGGGGTCGTCGCGCACCACGGTGACGGGGCGCGCGATGTGGAAACGGGTGCCGCCGTTCTCCCGGTACCGCCACAGGATCCGGGTCCCGGGCGCCCAGAAGGCCGTGGTCGTGCCGCCCGCTTCCGCATCTCGCACCGCCGCGTCGTCTGCCATGGACAGATATTAGGTGTCCCCGGCACGCGCGCGGCGGCCTCCGCCGGGGTTCGGGCAACCGTTCACGCGGCCGTCGACACCCGGAACGCGCCGTTACGGATGCGTCATGCGCAGGACATCCAGCGCCTCGTCGAGCTGCTCGACCGTGAGGTCGCCGCGCTCGACGTAACCGCCCTCCAGCACGACCTGGCGGATCGTCTTGCGCTCCGCCAGCGACTTCTTGGCGACCTTGGCGGCCTCCTCGTAGCCGATGTACTTGTTGAGCGGGGTGACCACGGACGGCGAGGACTCGGCGTACTCGCGGGCGCGTTCGCGGTTCGCGGTGATCCCGTCGACGGTCCGGTCGGCGAGCAGCCGGGAGACGTTGGCGAGCAGCCGGACCGACTCCAGCACGTTCTTGGCGATGACCGGCAGCATCACGTTCAGCTCGAAGTTGCCGGCCGCGCCCGCCGTGGCGACCGTCGCGTCGTTGCCGACGACCTGCGCGCACACCATGAGGACGGCCTCGGGGACGACCGGGTTGACCTTGCCGGGCATGATCGAGGAACCGGGCTGGAGGTCGGGCAGGGTGATCTCGGCGAGCCCGGTGCGCGGCCCGGACGCCATCCAGCGCAGGTCGTTGGCGATCTTCGTCAGGCCGACCGCGATCGTGCGCAGCTGCCCGCTGGTCTCCACGATGCCGTCCCGCGCGCCCTGCGCCTCGAAGTGGTCGCGCGCCTCCGTCAGCGGCAGCCCGGTGGCGCGGGCCACCTCCTCGATGACGGCGGCCGAGAAGCCGGGCGGTGTGTTGATGCCGGTGCCGACGGCCGTGCCGCCGAGGGGGAGTTCGGCCAGCCGGGGCAGGGATGCCTCCAGCCGCTCGACGCCGTAGCGCACCTGGGCGGCGTATCCGCCGAACTCCTGGCCGAGCGTCACGGGGGTCGCGTCCATCAGGTGCGTCCGCCCGGACTTCACCACGTCGGCGAACTCCTCCGACTTGCGGGACAGGGAGGCGGCGAGGTGGCCGAGGGCGGGGATCAGATCGCGCGTGACGGCGGCGGTGGCGGCGATGTGGATCGAGGACGGGAAGACGTCGTTGGACGACTGGGAGGCGTTCACGTGGTCGTTGGGGTGCACGGGACGGCCCAGCCGCTCGCTCGCGAGGGTGGCGATGACCTCGTTGGCGTTCATGTTGGACGAGGTGCCCGAGCCGGTCTGGAACACGTCGACCGGGAAGTGCGCGTCCCAGCGGCCCTCGGCGACCTCGCCGGCGGCGGCCTCGATCGCCCCGGCGACCTCCGCGTCGAGCACGCCCAGCCGGGCGTTCACCTTCGCCGCCGCGCCCTTGATCCGCGCGAGCGCCTCGATGTGCGCCCGTTCCAGGCGCTGCCCGGAGACGGGGAAGTTCTCCACGGCCCGCTGTGTCTGCGCCCGCCACTTGGCGTCGGCGGGGACGCGGACCTCGCCCATGGAGTCGTGCTCGATGCGGTACTTCGGGTCGCCGGCGCCTGCGGTCGTGGTCATGTCGTCGTACCTCCGAAAGGAGAAAGGCCGCCGTGACGGTCACGCGGGTCGCACGACGGGGGGCGCACATGGCGGGGCGCGACGTGCCCGAGGAGTACCTGGAGGGGTACGCCCGCA
>NZ_JBEXOP010000034.1:0-86251 GCF_040611575.1 Streptomyces sp. NPDC006610 | reverse complement strand
CCCGGGGGCCGGGGCCGGCCCCCGGCCCCCCGGGCCCCGTGCGGCGGAGCCGTCCCGGAGGACCGGCCCCGCCGTCGGCGTCGGTCAGAGTGCCGACGCCGCGCGGGCTATGTCGCCCGCGAAGTGGCTGACCTCCGTGTAGACGCCGGGGACGCCCGTGCGGGCGCAGCCGTCGCCCCAGCTGACGATGCCGACCTGGATGTACTTGCCGGCGTCGTCCTTGCGGAACATCGGGCCACCGGAGTCGCCCTGGCAGGTGTCGATGCCGCCGCTCTGGTAGCCGGCGCACAGCTCTTCCTTGGCGATCAGCCGGCTGCCGTAGTGCCACTTGCAGGCGCGGTCGCTGACGAACGGCACGCTGGCCTTGCGCAGCTTGGTCGTCCCCGTGCCGGCGCCCTCGCGGGTGTCGCCCCAGCCCGCGATGGTGAACGTGCCGCGGTTGTACCGGTTGGTCGTGGCGATCTTCAGCGTGGGCTTGTCGATCGGCTTGGCGAGCTTGATCAGCGCCCAGTCCTTGCCGTAGCCGTCGTAGCCGGGGGCGAGCTTGACCTTGGTCGACCTCACGCGGATCGCGGAGGAGGAGTTCAGGTCGGCGGCGCCTGCGGTGACGACGATGCTGGTGTTGGTACCGGAGCCCGGCAGGCAGTGGGCGGCCGTCAGCACGACGTCCTTCTTGTAGAGCGCGCCGCCGCAGCCCATCGAGAGATGCACCATGAAGGGGAACTCGTTCTGGGCGGCGGTCGTCCCACCGATGATGCGCGCGTCCGCCGCGTGCGCCGCGACCGGCTGGAGACTGGCTACCGCGAGAGCGACGGCACCGGCTGCCGCGGCTTTCCTGGCCAGGGACAGACGGCCAGATTTCGTCGCATTTTGCGTCAACGTACTTCCCTTCGTGGGCAATTGGGCGGCTCGCAGTATGAAGACCCAGGAGGGGTCATGACAAGGGCGGATCTCACGCCCTTCGGACGGAACCGATCCGGGGAAATGCCGCTCTCACCCTCGTAGAGTGGAAATCGGCGGCCACGGCCCATCGACGGTCACGGCCTGCTGGAGGTACGGACGTGGCGAACGACGGACCGGTCGAGCACGGCTACCCCCACCTGGAGACGGTGCGGGCGGCCGTCACCGCGCTCTACCGCCGTCTGTCCCCCGACACCGTGCGCACGTTCGCGACCAGCGTGGCCCCGGTCGACGTGGCGTTCGGCGACGCCGACGACCTCCATCCGGGCGCCCAGCGGGTGGCGCGGGAACTGGTGCGTCACTTCCGGCTGCCCGATACCCGGTTCGTCGTGGGCTTCCGCGCCATGGACCATGCCGCGAACGTCGAACTCGCCGCCGGGCCCGAGTACTTCGTCGAGCTGAACGACCGCTTCCGCACCCATCGCCGGGACATCGGCGCCGCCCTGGCCCACGAGGTGGCGCACGTCTACCTGCACCGCCTGGACCTGTCCTTCCCCGGCGTCCGCGACAACGAGATCCTCACCGACACGGTGACGACGTACCTGGGCGCGGGCTGGCTGCTGCTGGACGCCTACCGGGAGGACGCGGGGTCCAGCCAGAAGCTCGGCTATCTCACCCCGGAGGAGTTCGGGTACGTCCTCGCCAAGCGGTCGCTGGTCTTCGCGGAGGACCCGGCGCCGTGGTTCACCAGCCCGCAGGCGTACACGGCGTACGTGGAGGGCAGGGCGCTCGCGCTGCGGGACGGGCGGCAGCCCCCGCTGACGGCGGCGGGCCGGTCGGGCCGACTCCGCTACGCCCGTGACCGAAGGCGGGCGCAGTCGGGCCGCCCCGTCCCGGCGCCGGCCGGAGCGCCGTACGCCTTCGCCCCGCGGCCGTCGCCGGACGGCGGGCAGCTACGGGTGTCGTTCCCCTGCCCGACGTGTCACCAGCGGATCGGGGTGCCGGTACGGGGCCGGGTGCGGGCGCGGTGCGGGCTGTGCCGGACGGTGCTGGAGTGCGACACCTAGCAGACCCAGGACACCCAGGACACCAGGACACCTGGTCACCTGGTCACCTGGTCACCTGGTCACCAGGACGCCAGGACGCCTCGCCGGGCATCCCGGAACTCGCCGCGACTCTCAGCCCGCGCGGACGATCCCCCGCTCCCGCGCCGCCGCCAGCCACGCCGGGAACTCCCCCACCAGCCGGTCGTACAGCTCCGCGTCGCAGACCTTCCGCGGGTCGGCCCCCGCGGGGAAGAAGCCGGCGTTGTCGACCGCCCGCTTCCCCGGCACCGGCAGGTCGTCCAGGCGGCGCAGGAAGTCGAACTGCCTGCTGCCGGGGTCTCCGAAGCCGATGAACTGCCAGAACATCGGGAGAGTGGACGCCTTGCACAGGTACCGCTCCGCCGCGAGCTTGTTGATCGGTCCGCCGTCGGTCTGGAAGACCACCAGCGCGGGGTCGGCGGCCCCGCTGTCGAGGTAGTGGTCGATGACGGCGTCCATGGCCAGGTGGTAGCTGGTCCTGCCCATGTGCCCGAGGCCGGCCGCGATCCGCTCGACGCAGCCCCGGTGGCCGGCGAGCTCGATCTCCGTCTCGGCGTCGATGTCCGTGGAGAAGAACACCACCGGCACCCGCCCGTCGTCGTCCAGGTGGGCGGCGAGCCCGAGCACCCGGTCGGCGAGGGCCTGCACGGCGCCGTCCTTGTAGTACGGCTTCATGGAGCCGGAGTAGTCGACCACGAGGTAGACGGCGGCCCGCTGCCCCTCCATGCCGTGCCGGGCGAGGGACGAACCGGCGCTCTTGTACAGGCTCACGAGCGCGGGCGCGGTCTCCTCGATCCTGCGCAGACTGATCGCCGCCATCCCGCCCCGCTCCCTGTCGATCCCCGTACCTCGCCGGTCCCGGCCGACCGGACCCCGAGGGTACGGCACCTGCGCCCCGGGACCCCGCGGGTCCCCCGGATCCGGCATGGCCGCCAAGCGTCTCCAAGACCACGCGCCGCCCCGAGCACCGCGAACCCACCGATCCCGGCACTCCCCCGCGTTGGTTATGTTGATCACCGCCGTCCCCACCGGCTCGCAGCCCGTCCCCGACACTCTCCAGGAGCCGGCCCGTGGAACCCTCCGATTCCACCGTCACCACGTGCTACCGCCACCCCGACGTGGAGTGCCACGTCCGCTGCACCCGCTGCGACCGTTGGATCTGCCCCGCCTGCATGCACGAGGCGGCCGTCGGCCACCACTGCCCGGAGTGCGTGAAGGAGGGCGCGCGCTCGGTGCGGCAGGCGCGCACGGTGTTCGGCGGCCGGATCTCGGCGGTGCCCGAGGTGACGTACGTCCTGATCGCGCTGAACGTGCTCGCGTACCTCGCCGAGCTGGTGCGCCCGCAGATCGTGGACCGGTTCGGGATGCTGGGCGCGGGGCTGGTCGGGCCCGACGGCGTGCACTACGTCTACGACGGCGCGTTCTTCGGGGTGCTGGAGACGGAAGGGCTGGCCGGGGGCGAGTGGTACCGGCTGCTGACCGGGCCGTTCCTGCACATGCCGCCCACCGAGGGGACGTTCGGCATCCTGCACATCGTGATGAACACGGTCGCGCTGTGGAACCTGGGCCGGGTGATGGAGCCGCAGCTCGGCCGGCTCCGGTTCGCCGCCCTGTACCTGCTGTCGGCGCTGGGCGGCTCGGTGCTGGTGCTGCTGCTCGCCCCGGGCACGCTCACCGTCGGAGCGTCGGGCGCGATCTTCGGTCTGGGCGCGGCCCACTACGTCATGGCCCGCCGGCTGGGCGCCGACATGAACGCCGTCAACCGGTTCATGGCGGGCCTGCTGCTGTGGCTGGTGATCTCCGCGGCCCTCACCTCCTGGCAGGGCCACCTGGGCGGACTGCTGACCGGCGGCGCGGTGGCCCTGGCGTTCGCCCACGCGCCCCGGGCCCGGCGTACCGCGGTCCACGCGGGCGCGTGCGCGGCGCTGCTCGTCCTGCTGCTGGTCGCGGCGTGGGCGAAGGTGCAGCAGCTTCGGGGGTACTGAGCGACCGCACCGGGTGGCCTGCTCCCCCGCCACTTCGCCGTCGGTGGCCGCCGCGGTCGTCGTCACCCGGGCGCACACCCGGCGCGCGCGGACATGCGACGGCGCCCGCCCTGTCGTCCGGTCGGGGACTGGTGGGCGGACGCCGTCCGTGTTCCGTACGCCGTTGTACGGGACGTGGGTGGACCCGGGTCAGACCGCCAGGGCGCGGTCGGTCGGGCGGATCGGGGCCGGCAGATCGCTGGCGCCGGTCAGGTAGCGGTCGACGCCGCGGGCGGCCGAGCGGCCCTCCGCGATCGCCCACACGATGAGGGACTGGCCGCGGCCGGCGTCGCCGGCGACGAACACGCCCGGCACGTTGGTCTGGTACTCGGCGTCGCGGGCGATGTTGCCGCGCTCGTCCAGTTCCAGGCCGAACTGCTCGACCAGGCCGTTCTCCCGGTCGGTGCCGGTGAAGCCCATGGCGAGGGTGACCAGCTGGGCGGGGATCTTGCGCTCGGTGCCCGGCTTCGGGGTCAGCCTCCCGTCGACGAACTCCACCTCGGTCAGGTGCAGCCACTGGACGTTGCCGTCCTCGTCGCCCTCGAAGTGGGTGGTGGAGACGGAGTAGACCCGCTCGCCGCCCTCCTCGTGCGCGGAGGTGACCTTGTAGAGCAGCGGGAACGTCGGCCACGGCTGGGAGATCGGGTCCCGCTCCTCGTTCGGGCGGGGCATGATCTCCAGCTGCGTCACCGAGGCCGCGCCCTGGCGGTGGGCGGTGCCCACGCAGTCGGCGCCGGTGTCGCCGCCGCCGATGACGACGACGTGCTTGCCCTCGGCCGAGATCGGGGGCACGACGTAGTCGCCCTCCTGGACCTTGTTGGCCAGCGGCAGGTACTCCATCGCCTGGTGGATGCCCTTGAGTTCCCGGCCGGGCACGGGCAGGTCGCGGGCGGTGGTGGCGCCGACGGCCAGGACCACGGCGTCGTACCGCTTCGCCAGGTCCGTCGCCTTGAGGTCGCGGCCGATCTCGATGCCGGTGCGGAAGCGGGTGCCCTCCGCACGCATCTGCTCGATACGGCGGTTGATGTGCCGCTTCTCCATCTTGAACTCGGGGATGCCGTACCGGAGGAGGCCTCCGACGCGGTCCGCGCGCTCGTAGACGGCGACCGTGTGGCCGGCCCGCGTCAGCTGCTGGGCGGCGGCCAGACCTGCGGGGCCGGAGCCGACGACGGCGACGGTCTTGCCGGACAGGCGCTCGGGGATCTGCGGGGCGACGTCCCCGGTCTCCCACGCCTTGTCGATGATCGAGACCTCGACGTTCTTGATGGTGACCGGCGGCTGGTTGATGCCGAGCACGCACGCGGACTCGCACGGGGCCGGGCACAGGCGGCCGGTGAACTCCGGGAAGTTGTTGGTGGCGTGCAGCCGCTCGGACGCGGCGGACCAGTCCTCGCGGTAGGCGTAGTCGTTCCACTCGGGGATCAGGTTCCCCAGCGGACAGCCGTTGTGGCAGAACGGGATGCCGCAGTCCATGCACCGGCTGGCCTGCTTGCTGATGATCGGCAGCAGGGAGCCGGGGACGTAGACCTCCTTGAAGTCCCGGACGCGCTCCTCGACGGGGCGGGACCTGGCGACCTCGCGGCCGTGGTTGAGAAAGCCCTTGGGATCAGCCATTGGTCGCCGCCTCCATCATCTTCTCGGTGATCTCGGTCTCGGAGAGACCGGCTCGCTCGGCGGCGTCCTTGGCGGCGAGCACTGCCTTGTACGTGCGGGGAATGATCTTGCTGAAGCGCTGCACGGACGCGTCCCAGTCGGCCAGGAGCTTGCGGGCGACCGTGGAGCCGGTCTCCTCGGCGTGGCGGCGCACCACGTCGTGCAGCCACTGCCGGTCCGTGTCGTCCAGGGCCTCGACCGCGTCGAGGTTGCCGGAGTTGACGTTGTCCCGGTCGAGGTCGATGACGTACGCGACGCCGCCGGACATGCCGGCCGCGAAGTTGCGGCCCGTCTCGCCGAGGACCACCGCGTGACCGCCGGTCATGTACTCGCAGCCGTGGTCGCCCACGCCCTCGGAGACGACCAGCGCGCCGGAGTTGCGGACGCAGAACCGCTCGCCGACCCGGCCGCGCAGGAACAGCTCGCCGCCGGTCGCGCCGTACGCGAGGGTGTTGCCCGCGATGACGCTGTACTCGGCGAGGTGGTCGGCGCCCCGGTCCGGGCGGACGACGATCCGGCCGCCGGACAGACCCTTGCCGACGTAGTCGTTGGCGTCGCCCTCCAGGCGCAGCGTGACGCCGCGCGGGAGGAAGGCGCCGAAGGACTGGCCGGCGGAACCGGTGAAGGTGATGTCGATGGTGTCGTCGGGCAGGCCCGCGCCGCCGAACTTCTTCGTCACCTCGTGGCCGAGCATGGTGCCGACCGTGCGGTTGATGTTGCGGATGGCGACCTGGGCGCGCACCGGCTGGGCCTCCTCGGCGGAGGCGGCGTTCAGCGCGTCGGCGGCGAGCCGGATCAGCTCGTTGTCGAGCGCCTTCTCCAGGCCGTGGTCCTGCGCGATCACCTGGTGGCGCACGGCGCCCTCGGGCAGCTCGGGCACGTGGAACAGCGGCTCCAGGTTGAGGCCCTGCGCCTTCCAGTGGTCGACCGCGCGGGTGACGTCGAGCGCCTCGGCGTGGCCGACGGCCTCCTCGATGGAGCGGAAGCCCAGCTCGGCGAGGAGTTCGCGGACCTCTTCGGCGATGAACCGGAAGAAGTTGACGACGTACTCGGCCTTGCCGTTGAACCGGTCCCGCAGGGTGGGGTTCTGGGTGGCGATGCCGACCGGGCAGGTGTCCAGGTGACAGACGCGCATCATGACGCAGCCGGAGACGACCAGCGGGGCGGTCGCGAAGCCGAACTCCTCGGCGCCGAGGAGCGCGGCGATGACGACGTCGCGGCCGGTCTTGAGCTGGCCGTCGGTCTGCACGACGATCCGGTCGCGCAGGCCGTTGAGCAGCAGGGTCTGCTGCGTCTCGGCCAGGCCCAGCTCCCAGGGGCCGCCCGCGTGCTTGAGGGAGGTGAGCGGGGAGGCGCCGGTGCCGCCGTCGTGGCCGGAGATCAGCACCACGTCGGCGTGCGCCTTGGAGACGCCCGCGGCGACGGTGCCGACGCCGACCTCGGAGACCAGCTTGACGTGAATGCGCGCCTGGGGGTTGGCGTTCTTCAGGTCGTGGATCAGCTGGGCCAGGTCCTCGATGGAGTAGATGTCGTGGTGCGGCGGCGGGGAGATGAGGCCCACGCCCGGCGTCGAGTGACGCGTCTTGGCGACCCACGGGTAGACCTTGTGGCCGGGCAGCTGGCCGCCCTCGCCGGGCTTGGCGCCCTGGGCCATCTTGATCTGGATGTCGTCGGAGTTGACGAGGTACTCGCTGGTGACGCCGAAGCGGCCGGAGGCGACCTGCTTGATCGACGAGCGGCGCGCCGGGTCGTACAGGCGCTCCGGGTCCTCGCCGCCCTCACCGGTGTTGGACTTGCCGCCCAGCTGGTTCATGGCGATGGCGAGGGTCTCGTGCGCCTCCTTGGAGATGGAGCCGTACGACATGGCGCCGGTGGAGAAGCGCTTGACGATCTCGCCGACCGGCTCGACCTCGTCCAGCGGGATCGGCTGCCGGTCGGACTTGAAGCCGAACAGGCCGCGCAGCGTCATCAGCCGCTCGGACTGCTCGTTCACGCGCTCGGTGTACTTCTTGAAGATGTCGTAGCGGCCGGCGCGCGTGGAGTGCTGGAGGCGGAAGACCGTCTCCGGGTCGAACAGGTGCGGTTCGCCCTCGCGGCGCCACTGGTACTCGCCGCCGATCTCCAGCGCGCGGTGCGCGGGGGCGATGCCGGAGGCCGGGTAGGCCTTGGCGTGGCGGGCGGCGACCTCCTGGGCGATGACGTCGATGCCGACGCCGCCGATCTTGGTGGCGGTGCCGTTGAAGTACTTCTCCACGAAGGCCTCGTCCAGGCCGACGGCCTCGAAGACCTGGGCGCCGCGGTAGGAGGCGACGGTGGAGATGCCCATCTTGGACATGACCTTGAGGACGCCCTTGCCGAGGGCGTAGATCAGGTTGCGGATGGCCTGCTCGGGCTCGATGCCGGGCAGGAACGTCCCTGCGCGGACCAGGTCCTCGACGGACTCCATCGCCAGGTACGGGTTGACGGCGGCGGCGCCGTAGCCGATGAGCAGCGCGACGTGGTGCACCTCGCGGACGTCGCCGGCCTCCACCAGCAGACCCACCTGGGTGCGCTGCTTGGTGCGGATGAGGTGGTGGTGGACGGCCGCGGTGAGCAGCAGCGACGGGATCGGCGCGTGCTCGGCGTCCGAGTGGCGGTCCGACAGGACGATCAGCCGGGCGCCGTTGCCTATCGCCGCGTCGGCCTCGGCGCAGATCTCCTCGATGCGCGCGGCGAGGGCCTCGCCGCCGCCGCCGACCCGGTACAGGCCGGACAGGGTGGCGGCCTTCATGCCGGGCATGTCGCCGTCGTGGTTGATGTGGATGAGCTTGGCCAGCTCGTCGTTGTCGATCACGGGGAAGGGCAGCACGACGGAGCGGCAGGAGGCCGCGGTCGGCTCCAGCAGGTTGCCCTGCGGGCCCAGCGAGGAGCGCAGGGAGGTGACCAGTTCCTCGCGGATGGCGTCCAGCGGCGGGTTGGTGACCTGCGCGAACAGCTGGGTGAAGTAGTCGAAGAGCAGCCGGGGGCGCTCGGAGAGGGCGGCGATGGGCGAGTCGGTGCCCATGGAGCCGATGGGCTCGGCGCCGGCCTTGGCCATCGGGGCGAGGATGACGCGCAGCTCTTCCTCGGTGTAGCCGAAGGTCTGCTGGCGGCGGGTGACCGAGGCGTGGGTGTGCACGATGTGCTCGCGCTCGGGCAGGTCCGACAGCTCGATCTCGCCGGCTTCCAGCCACTCGGCGTACGGCTTCTCGGCGGCGAGGGCGGCCTTGATCTCGTCGTCCTCGATGATCCGGTGCTCGGCGGTGTCGACGAGGAACATCTTGCCGGGCTGCAGGCGGCCCTTGCGGACGACCTTGGCGGGGTCGATGTCGAGGACGCCGACCTCGGAGCCGAGGACGACGAGGCCGTCGTCGGTGACCCAGTAGCGGCCGGGGCGCAGGCCGTTGCGGTCGAGGACCGCGCCGACCTGGGTGCCGTCGGTGAAGGTGACGCAGGCGGGGCCGTCCCAGGGCTCCATCATCGTGGAGTGGAACTGGTAGAAGGCGCGCCGGGCCGGCTCCATGGAGTCGTGGTTCTCCCACGCCTCCGGGATCATCATCAGCACGGAGTGCGGCAGCGTGCGGCCGCCGAGGTGGAGCAGCTCCAGGACCTCGTCGAAGGAGGCCGAGTCGGAGGCGTCCGGGGTGCAGACCGGGAAGACCTTCTCCAGCTTCTCCGGGGCGCCGAACAGCTCCGAGTACAGCTGGGACTCCCGGGCGCGCATCCAGTTGCGGTTGCCCTTGACGGTGTTGATCTCACCGTTGTGCGCGACGAAGCGGTACGGGTGCGCGAGCGGCCACGAGGGGAAGGTGTTCGTGGAGAAGCGCGAGTGGACGAGCGCGATCGCGGAGGCGAAGCGGCGGTCGGACAGGTCCGGGAAGAAGGGCTCGAGCTGGCCGGTGGTCAGCATGCCCTTGTAGACGATGGTCCGCGCGGACAGCGACGGGAAGTAGACGCCGACCTCGCGCTCGGCGCGCTTGCGCAGCAGGAACGCCTTGCGGTCCAGCTCGATGCCGCGGGAGGCGTGGTCCGTGACGAAGATCTGGCGGAAGGCGGGCATCGTCGAGCGGGCGGTGGCGCCGAGCAGCTCGGGCGCGACGGGGACCTCGCGCCAGCCGAGGACGGTCAGGCTCTCCTCGGCGGCGATCGCCTCGATCCGCGCGAGGGCGGCGTCGAGGCCGTCCTCGGGCAGGAAGGCGGTGCCCACGGCGTAGCCGCCGGCATCGGGCAGCTCGAATCCGGCCACCTCGCGGAAGAAGGCGTCCGGCACCTGGGAGAGGATGCCCGCGCCGTCGCCGGAGTCGGGCTCGGAGCCGGTGGCCCCTCGGTGCTCCAGGTTGCGCAGAACCGTGAGCGCCTGCTCGACCAGCGCATGGCTCGCCTCGCCGGTGAGGGTGGCCACAAAGCCGACGCCGCAGGCGTCGTGCTCGTTGCGGGGGTCGTACATACCCTGCGCAGCAGGGCGAGCATCCATGAAGGACCAGTTCTGGCCATTCGCGGACTGCTGGGACGGCTGGCGCGGCGTACGCATCGGCTCTCCCGTCGTCGTCATGTGGCGGTGGTGTCCTCCCAGGCCTAGCGGGCTCTGGGGGAAGGTGCCGAGGGACGACGCTGGCCCTCTGCGAGATCTGCGATGAGATCAAAATTTCGTGCAGGTTACATGATGGAGCGATTCTCGGGAACCGGATACTCCGTTCCAACATGCGGACGCCGCGGGTGGCGGCGGGGGTACCGCCACGGGCGGCGAAGTATGGGGGGACCGAGCAGGACAGATCGGTGTCCGTCGGTCCAGGGACGGGGAGGCAGCGCCGCCGGCCCCGTGTGGGCGCGCCGCGGGCCTCATTGCCCACAGCGCTTACGGGTCATGCCCGGCGGTTAAGCGTTCGAAACCACCGAGTAACGACTAGTTATGCGGTCCCATGCATAAGTTCCAGCCACCTATCCTACGGCCACCCCGAAGAGAGTGCCCAGGGCGTACGTCACACCGGCCGCCGCGCCGCCGAGGGCGAGCTGCCGCAGTCCGCTGAACCACCAGCTGCGCGCGGTCACCTTGGCGACCACGGCCCCGCACCCGAAGAGCCCGGCGAGCGCCAGCAGTACGGCGGGCCACAGGGCGCTCGCGCCGAGCAGATACGGCAGGACGGGAAGCAGGGCGCCCAGCGCGAAGGAGCCGAAGCTGGACACCGCGGCGACGGCCGGCGAGGGCAGATCGGAGGGGTCGATGCCGAGTTCCTCGCGGGCATGGATCTCCAGTGCCTGCTCGGGGTCCCGGGACAGCTGCCGGGCCACCTCGCGGGCGAGGCCGGGTTCGACGCCGCGGGTCTGGTAGAGGGCGGCCAGCTCGGCCTCCTCGTCCTTGGGGTGCCTGCGCAGTTCGCGCCGCTCCACGTCCAGCTCGGCCTCGACCAGCTCGCGCTGGGAGGCGACGGAGGTGTACTCGCCGGCCGCCATGGAGAAGGCGCCGGCGGCGAGGCCCGCGAGGCCGGTGAGCACGACGGCCCGGTGGCTCACCGATCCGCCGGCGACGCCGGTCATCAGGGCGAGGTTGGAGACCAGGCCGTCCATCGCGCCGAACACGGCGGGGCGCAGCCAGCCGCCGTTGACGTCGCGGTGGGTGTGGTTGTCGCGGTGCGCCTCGTGCAGCGCCGCCTCGGTCTCGATGATGGCCATGTTCCGGCCCCCCAAACGCTTCTTTGGACTCGTTCTACTTTTCGACTCCAACCTGAGTAGACCTCCCGAAGGCCTCCCGCCAGCAAGGAAAGGCTGGGCTAACCTGCGGTTTTACCCTCCGTCGCTCATCCGTCCGGGATCAGGCTCAGATGTCGACCGGGTGACAGCGGCACCGGCCGGGCTGCGCCGCGGACGGCACCGGGGAGAGATCCGCAAAGGAGAGGAGAAGCGATGGCATCGATCGCCTGCGTTCCCTCGGTCCCCGCCCCCGGGGACGCCGCCCGGCTCCGCGACCGGGCCCGCGGCGCCCTGCTCGGCCTCGCCGTCGGCGACGCCCTGGGCGCACCCGCCGAGAACCTCACGCCCTCCCAGATCCGCGCCCGCTGGGGCCGCATCACCGGCTACGTCGCCGAGGAGCCCGCGGGCACCGACGACACCGAGTACGCGATCTTCTCGGGCCTGCTGCTGGCCCGGCACGGCTGCGCCCTCACCCCCGCCCACGCGGAGGCGGCCTGGCACGCCTGGATCGCCGACCGCGCCGAGGGGCCCTTCCGGGGCGCGGGCTTCAGTGAGCGCGGCACGCTGGAGAACCTCCGCCGGGGCCTGGCCGCGCCGGTCTCCGCCCAGCACCGCCACGCCTGGAGCGACGGGCTGGCGATGCGGGCGGCCCCGTTCGGGGTGTTCGCCGCGGGCCGCCCCGCCGAGGCGGCCCGGCTCGTCGCCGTCGACGGCTCGGTCAGCCACGACGGCGAGGGCATCTACGGCGGCCAGGCGGTCGCCGCCGGGGTCGCGGCGGCGATGGCGGGCGCGCCGGTCGGCGTGGTGGTGGCCTCCGCGCTGGCGGTCCTGCCCGACGACTCCTGGACGGCACGCTCGTTGCGCCGGGCCGTGGCCGTCGCCCACCGCGGTGAACGGGCGGTGCGCTCCGCGGTCGTCATCGGCGGTTACCCCTGGACCGACCTCGCCCCCGAGGCGGTCGCCCTCGCCTTCGGGGCGTACGCGTCGGCCGACGGCGACTTCCGGGAGGCCGTGCTCACCGCCGTCAACATGGGCCGCGACGCCGACACCACGGGTGCGGTCGCGGGAGCCCTGGCCGGGGCGACGCTGGGCGCCTCGGCGATCCCGCCCGAGTGGGCGTCGGCCATCGGCCCGGCCCGCGGCACCTGTCTTCCGTCGATGGCGGGCCACCATGTGCTGGAGGTGGCGGACCTGCTGACACCGGGGGCGGGGGCGGCGGAGGGAGGCGCAGAGGAGCGGATTTCCCGGCGGGGGGCGGCGCGTGTGCGGGGGGCAGCGCGTGTGCGGGGGGCAGCGGCCGTACGGGGAGCAGCAGCCGTACGGGGAGCAGCAGCCGTACCAGAGGCAGCACCCGCACGGGAAGCAGCAGCCGCACGGCAAGCAGCAGCCCGGCCACAGGCAGCACCCGTGCCCGAGCCGACTCACGGGCACGAGGCGGAAACCGTGCCGTGTGCGGGCGCCGCTCCCGCGCCGACCGCCCTCCCCGCGGCCGGCGCGGGACCCGGTGCGGACGCCCGACAGGTGCCGGATCCCGCCCGCCGGCCGGACCAGGCACCGGTACCGGATCCCCTGCGCGAGCCGCATCCCGCAGGCGGGCCGGCCGTCGTCCCGGACGTCGCCGCCTGCTCACCCCCTGACGCGAACACCCCGCACGAACCCGCCCCCGCACGGAACGCGAACCTCGTGCACGAGCCGGCCCCCGCCCCCGGGCCTGCCCCCTTCTCCGGGCCTGCCCCCGTCCCCGCCGACACCGGCCCGCCCGCCGGGCCCGACTCCGCCCCCGACCCCGCCGACTACGTCCTCGTCTCCGACCGGGACGAGGCGCGGCCGTGAGCGGCGCACGGGCCGGGCGGCGTGTCGAGGGGCTGTTGCTCGGGCTCGCCGCCGGGGACGCCGCCGGCTGGCCCGCAGCCCGGCACCGGGCCGCGCGGATGCCCGAGTGGACCCGGCGGCTCACCCGCGAGCTGGACGCCTTCGCCGAGCAGAACGCCACCACCACCCTGCCCGTGCCCATCGCCCTCAACCAGCCCCCCGGCCCGCTGCGCCTCGGGCCCTCCGACGACGCCGAGTGGGCGGCGTTCGCGGCCGAGGCGGTGCTGCGCGCGGGCGACGACGGCGCGCTCGGCGACCTGAGCCGGGAGCGCCGGATCCGCGCGGCCATCGACCTGACCTGGTCGGCCGTGGCGAGCGAGGTCGCGGCGGCCGCCGAACGCGCCGCGGGGACCGAGTCCGCGGTGCTGCCGCTGCGCGCCCGCATCTCCGTGCGGGCCGGTCTCGGCAACCTCGCCACCGGGCTGCGCCCGCCCGCCACCGGCCACGACAACCCGCACTACTTCGACGACGCGGCGTGCGTCCGGGCCTGTGCGCTGGCCGTGGCCCACCCCGGCGACCCGGCGTCCGCCGCCGCGCTCGCCGAGTTCGACGCCCGCTACACCCAGGACGGCGACGGCGTCCACGGCGCCCGCGCGATGGCCGCCGCGGTGTCCCTCGCGCTGGCCGGCGCCGGCGCCGGGGAGTGCGTCGCGGCGGCCGTGGCCGAGCTGCCCGAGGAGACGGAGATCGGCCGCAACGCCCGCCACGCGCTGCGGCTGGCGGCGGACGCCGGGAGCGCCTTCGCGCTCGTCCCGCCGCTGGAGCACCAGATCGTCGACCACGTCTACAGCTACGGCGTCGCCGCCGCCGAGACCGTGCCCGTCGCCCTGGCGCTGGCGAGCGCCGCGCACGGCCGGATCGCCGAGGCGGTGCCCGCGGCGGCCTGTCTGTCGCGGGTCGCCGACTCGGCCCCCGCCCTGGCCGGCGCCCTCACCGGAGCGCTCGGCGGCGGCGCGGCGGTCCCGGCGTCCTGGCGCGACGCCTGCCGACTGCTCTCCGGCTGCGTCCTGCCCCGCCTCACCGGCACCGACCTGGTGGAACTCGCCGAACTCCTGGAAGCCGCACAACCGGCCCCACCAGGAGGATGATTCGGGGCATGACGCCCAAAGGAGAACCAGGCCGAGCGCACACCCTGGACGAGCGGATCACCGGCGCGCTGGTCGGCGCGGCCGTCGGCGACGCCCTCGGCGGGCCCGTCGAGGGCTACTCGCCGCAGCAGATCGTCGAGCGGCACGGCGGCCGGGTGCACGGCGTCGTCGGCCCCTGGAACGGCGACGCCTGGCGCACGGCCCGGCCCATCGCCCCGTACCACAAGGGCGACGGCCACGTCACCGACGACACCTTGATGACCCACGCGCTGGTCCGGGTGTACGCGACGGTCCGCGACCACCTCGACGCCTACGCCGTCGCCGAGCACCTGGTGCCCGACCTGATGACGAACCCGCGCTGGATCCCCGAACTGGAGGCCGAGGCGCTGCCGTTGCAGCGGATCTTCCTCGCCGAGAAGTGGCTCGTGACCCGGCTGCACTACGGCCACGCCGATCCGCGCGAGGCGGGCGCCGGCAACATCGTCAACTGCGGGGCCGCGATGTACATGGCGCCGGTCGGCCTGGTCAACGCGGCCGACCCGCGGGCCGCGTACGCGGAGGCGCTGGACGTCGCGGGCGCGCACCAGTCGTCGTACGGCCGGGAGGCGGCGGGCGTGTTCGCGGCGGCGGTGGCCGCGGCCTGCGCTCCGGGGGCGACGGCGGACTCGGTGGTGGCGGCGTGTCTGTCACTGGCGAAGGACGGCACCCGGGCGGCGATCGAGCGGGTCTGCGAAGCGGCCTGCCGCTACTCGGACTTCGAGTCGGCGCTGGTGCCGCTGCGGGAGGCGGTGGCGCCGTACGACACCGTCGGCCCCGACTACCGGTCGCCGTCGCTGGGCGCCCGGCGGCCCTCACGGCTGCACTCGATCGAGGAACTGCCCGTCGCGCTGGGCATGCTGGTGGTGGCGGGCGGCGACTTCCGGCACGCGGTGCTCGGTTCGGTGAACTACGGCCGGGACTGCGACTCGATCGCCACCATGGCCGGCGCGCTCGCGGGCGCGCTCGGTTCGCCGGTGCCGCGGGAGTGGGCGAAGACGGTGGCCGAGGCCAGCCGGATCGACCTGTGGGAGCCCGCGCGCGAACTCGCCGCGGTGGCCCGGGAGGTGTTCGCGCGGGACGTGGAGCGGCGCCGCGCGCACGAGGAGATGTTCGCCGCGCTGGGAGGCGTCGAATGCTGCGACTGACCTGGGTCCAGCCCGAGGACCTGATCGGCCACGAACTGCGCCAGGCCCGGCAGGACGGCCGCGAGCCGAAGGCCGTCGCCAGGCGCTGGGCCGCGGCCGGCGGCCACGACGCCCCGCTGCGGGCGGGCGCGTCCGAGCAGCCGGCTTCCCGGTACCTGCGGCTGCTCGCGGAGGACCTGCTCGACGAACTCGCCGACCTGCCCAGCCGGTTGGCGGAGCACGAGCCGACCGGGCTGGAGCGGATCAGGGCCCTGTGCCCCAACTGGCCCGCCGGGCCCGTCTCCAGCGCCCCTGTCCCGGACCGTGCCCGGCTGCACGCCGCCTGGCTGGGCCGGGCCGTGGGCTGCCTGCTCGGCAAGCCGGTCGAGAAGCTTCCCCTGGAGGGCATCCGCCTGCTCGCCCACGCCACCGGCAACCGGCCCCTGTCCGGCTACTTCACCGCCCGCGGCGTGACCGCCGACCTCGCCGCGAAGTACCCCTGGAACCGGCGCTCGGCGGGCACCTCGCTGGCCGAGAACATCGACGGCATGCCCGAGGACGACGACCTCAACTACCCCCTGCTCAACCTGCTGCTGCTCCGACGTCACGGCCACGGCTTCACCACCGACGACGTGGCCCGCCTCTGGCTGGACGAGCTGCCCGCCGGCCGCGCCTTCACCGCCGAACGCGTCGCCTACCGCAACCTCCTGAGCGGCATCGAGCCCCCGGGCACCGCCCGCCACCGCAACCCCTTCCGCGAGTGGATCGGCGCCCTCATCCGCGCCGACGTGCACGGCTGGACCAACCCCGGGGACCCCGCGTCCGCCGCCGCGCAGGCCCACCGCGACGCCGTCCTCACCCACACCGCCAACGGCGTCTACGCCGCCATGTTCACGGCGGCGACCGTCGCCACCGCCGCCGTCTCGACCGGCCCCGGCGACGTCCACGCCTGTCTGCGCACCGGCCTGACCGTGGTCCCGCCGCGCTCCCGGCTCGCCCGGGCCGTCCGGCACGCGATCCGGCTCGCCGAGACCACCGAGGACTTCGACACGGTCGTGGACGAACTCCACGCCACCCACGCCGCCGCCTACCACTGGGTCCACGCCGTGCCCAACACCGCCCTGATCGCCGCCGCCCTCACCCACGCGGACGGCGACTTCACCGGCTCGATCTGCCGCGCGGTCTCCGGCGGCTGGGACACCGACTCGAACGGGGCGACGGCGGGCAGCGTGGCCGCGCTGCTCACCGCCGGCCCGCGGGCGCTGCCCGAGCACTGGACCGCCCCGCTGAAGAACCGCCTGTCGACCTCCGTCGCCGACTTCCACGGCACCGGCTTCGACACCCTCGCCGACCTGACGGCCGACCTCATCCACCAGGAGGCCCCCCGCCCATGACCCACATCGTCGTGCTGGGCAGCACCAACATGGACCTCGTCGCCTACGTCGAGAAGGCCCCGCAGCGCGGGGAGACCGTGACCGGCCGGGAGTTCCGCACCATCCCCGGCGGCAAGGGCGCCAACCAGGCCGTCGCCGCCGCCCGCGCCGGCGGCACCGTCTCGATGATCGGCGCGGTCGGCAACGACGCCTTCGGCTCCCGGCTGCGCTCCACCCTCGAACACTCCGGCGTCAACACCGACCATCTGCGCACCACCGAGGGACCGTCCGGCACCGCCCACATCGTCGTGGACGACGAGGGCGGCAACGCGATCGTCGTGATCCCCGCCGCCAACGGCGCCGTCGACCGGCTCGTCCCCCGCGACGAAGGGCTGATCGCCGGCGCCGACGCGCTCCTGCTCCAGCTGGAGATCCCCCTGTCCGCGGTCGTCGCGGGCGCGACCGTCGCCCGCGCGCACGGCGTCCGTACGATCCTCACCCCCGCCCCGGCCCGGCCGCTGCCCGCCGAACTCCTCGACGCCACCGACCTGCTGGTGCCCAACGAGCACGAGGCGACCGCCCTCACCGGCCGCACCGACCCGCTGGAGGCGGCCGGCACCCTGCTCGACCGGGTCCCCGAGGTGGTCGTCACCCTCGGCGCAGCCGGCAGCCTCTACGCGGCCCGGGGCGCGCAGCCGGTGACCGTGCCCGCGCCCCGGGTCGCCGCCGTCGACTCCACCGGCGCCGGCGACACCTTCGTCGGCGCCCTCGCGGTGGCCGTCGGCGAGGGCCGGCCCATGCCCGAGGCGCTGGCCTGGGCCGCGACGGCCGCCGCACTGTCCGTCCAGCGCGAGGGAGCGTCGGCGTCGATGCCGTACCGCTCGGAGATCGAGGCACGGTTCACGTCATGAGCGGCACGAACGGAACGAACCCCACCCACGCGGTGAACGGCGCGGGCGCACCGGGCGCCCCGCCCCTGGGCGGACTGCGCGTCCTGGACCTCGCCACCCTCTTCGCCGGCCCGCTCGCCGCCACCCTGCTCGGCGACTTCGGCGCGGAGGTGATCAAGGTCGAGCACCCTACCCGCCCCGACCCCTCCCGCGGCCACGGCCCGGCCAAGGACGGCGTGGGCCTGTGGTGGAAGCTGCTCGGCCGCAACAAGCGCGCCATCACCCTCGACCTGTCCACGCCCGGCGGCCGTGCCACCCTGCTGCGGCTCGCCGCCGGCGCGGACGTGATCGTGGAGAACTTCCGCCCCGGCACTCTGGAGAAGTGGGGCCTGGGCTGGCCGGAACTGTCCGCCGCCAACCCCCGTCTGGTGCTCGCCCGGGTCACCGCCTTCGGCCAGTTCGGCCCCTACGCGCACCGGCCCGGCTTCGGCACCCTCGCCGAGGCGATGAGCGGCTTCGCCGCGATCACCGGCGAGCCGGACGCGCCCCCGACCCTACCGCCGTTCGGCCTCGCCGACTCCATCGCCGGTCTGGCGACCGCGTACGCCGTCCTGACCGCGCTGGCCGCGCGTGGGCGCACCGGCGAGGGGCAGGTGGTCGACATGGCGATCATCGAGCCGATCCTCACCGTCCTCGGCCCCCACCCCCTCTGGTACGACCAGCTGGGCCACCTCCAGCCGCGCACCGGCAACCGCTCCCAGAACAACGCCCCGCGCAACACCTACCGCACCGCCGACGGCAGCTGGGTCGCGGTGTCCACGTCGGCGCAGTCGGTCGCCGAGCGGGTGGTGCGCCTGGTGGGCCGAGCCGACCTGATCGACGAGCCGTGGTTCGCCGACGGCTCCGGGCGGGCCGCCCACGCCGACGTGCTGGACGAGGCGGTCGGCGGCTGGATCGCCGCCCGCACCCGCGAGGAGGTGCTGGCCGCGTTCGAGAAGGCGGAGGCGGCCGTCGCGCCGGTGCAGGACGTCCGGGACGTGATGGCGGACCCGCAGTACCGGGCGCTCGACACGATCACCACGGTCGAGGACCCGGAACTGGGCCCGCTGCGCATGCAGAACGTCCTGTTCCGGCTCTCCGCCACGCCCGGCGCCATCCGCTGGGCGGGCCGCCCGCACGGCGCGGACACCGACGCGGTCCTCGCCGAACTCGGCCTCACCCGCGCCGAGGTGGCGGCCCTGCGGGAGGAGGGCGCCCTGTGACCCCGCTGACCTGGCTTTACGCCCCCGGCGACCGGCCCGACGTCGTCGCCAAGGCGCTCGCCGCCGGCGCCGACGTGGTGATCGTCGACCTGGAGGACGCGGTCGCCCCGCACCGCAAGGAGTACGCCAGAAGGGCCACCGCCGAGCTGCTGGCCGAGGCGCACGCGACGCCGGTCCACGTCCGCGTGAACGCCCTCGACGGCCCCGGGGCGGCGGCCGATCTGACGGCGCTGGCGGCGCTGCCGGGCCTGTCCGGGCTGCGGCTGCCGAAGGTGACGTCGCCCCGGCAGGTGGTGGACGTCGCCGGCACGACCGGGCCGGTGCCGCTGTACGCCCTGCTGGAGACGGCCCTGGCCGTCGAGCACGCCTACCCGATCGCCGCCGCCCATCCCGCCCTGCGCGGCGTCGCCCTGGGCGAGGCGGACCTGCGGGCCGATCTCGGCGCGGGGGACGACCGGGGCCTGGACTGGTCGCGCTGCCGGGTGATCGTCGCCGCCCGGGCGGCCGGGCTCGCGCCGACGCCGCAGTCGGTGCATCCGGACGTGCGGGACCTGGAAGGGCTGCGGGAGTCGTGCGCGCGCGGGCGGGCGCTGGGGTTCCTCGGCCGGGCGGCGATCCATCCCCGTCAGCTGCCGGTCATCGAGCGGGCCTATCTGCCGACCGCGCGGGAGATCGAGCGGGCCGCGTCGATCGTCGAGGCGGCGGCCGTCGACGCGGGCGCGCAGGCCCTGCCGGACGGCGGCTTCGTGGACGCGGCGGTGGTGAAGGCGGCACGGCGCACACTGGCGCTGGCGCAGCGCCGCTGACGTCGACGCCGACGGTGACATGCGGGGAGGGCGCCCGGAACGACTCCGGACGCCCTCCCCGTACGATGTGCGGCCGTCGGGCCCGGGTGTCACGCCTTCTTCGCGGACCCGGCCCCGTCCTCGGCCACGTCGCTCGACCCCGGCTGCGCGCCGGTCTCGGCCTGCGCACCG
Source organism: Streptomyces sp. NPDC006610 (assembly GCF_040611575.1). Taxonomy (NCBI): domain Bacteria; kingdom Bacillati; phylum Actinomycetota; class Actinomycetes; order Kitasatosporales; family Streptomycetaceae; genus Streptomyces; species Streptomyces sp. NPDC006610. The sequence goes on along the minus strand of NZ_JBEXOP010000034.1, from coordinate 66,258 downwards.
CCGTCCGTCGTGGACCCGGCGTCGCCCTCGGCCTCGGCGGCGTCGGACTTGCCGTCGGCCCCGGCGGCGGTCTCGTCGGCGTCCCCGGCATCACCGGAAACGCCCTCGGCGTCGCCGTCGGAGGTCTGCGCCCCCGGCTCGATCACGTCCTCCCGGCCCGGCCGCTTCTTCGCCGAGACCACGATGTACACCACGGCGAGCAGGAACACCACCAGCGCGGTCCAGTTGTTCAGCCGCAGGCCCAGGATCTCGTGGGCGTCGTCCACACGCATGTACTCGATCCAGAACCGGCCCGCGCAGTACGCCGCGACGTACAGGGCGAAGGACCGCCCGTGGCCCAGCTTGAAGCGCCGGTCGGCCCAGATGACCAGCAGCGCGACGCCGATGCACCACAGCGACTCGTAGAGGAACGTCGGGTGGTAGTAGCCCGGCACCCGGCCGTCCGCCGTGGAGGTGATGTGCACGGCCCACGGCAGGTCGGTCTCCCGGCCGTACAGCTCCTGGTTGAACCAGTTGCCCCAGCGGCCGATGGCCTGGGCGAGCGCGATGCCGGGGGCGACGGCGTCGGCGTAGGCCGGCAGCGGGATCCCGCGACGGCGGCAGCCGATCCACGCGCCCACCGCGCCCAGCGCGATCGCGCCCCAGATGCCGAGGCCGCCCTCCCAGATCTTGAAGGCGTCCACCCAGTCACGGCCCTCGCTGAAGTACAGCTGGTAGTCCGTGATCACGTGGTAGAGCCGGCCTCCGATCAGGCCGAACGGCACGGCCCAGACCGCGATGTCGGCCACCGTGCCGGCCCGACCGCCGCGGGCGATCCAGCGACGGTTGCCGAGCCATACGGCCACGAAGACGCCGATGATGATGCAGAACGCGTAGCCGCGCAGCGGAACGGGGCCGAGGTGCAGCACACCGCTCGACGGGCTGGGAATGTAGGCAAGTTCCATGGCAGGGTCGACGCTACCGTGCCGGGCGCGCCCGGCGGCGGGCGGCCCGGCAACGGCTCCATAACGGGGCGCTCACCCCTGAGCGGCCCGCTGCACCTGCTGCTTCAGCTTGGCGGGCGTCATCGACCGGTCCTCGTAGATGTTCTTGCCGTTGAGCAGCACGGTGGGCGTGCCGGTGAAGCCGCCCTTGGTGAAGGCCTCGGCGGACTTGTCGACCCAGGCGTCGTGGGTGCCGTCCTTGACGCAGGTGCGGAAGGCCGGGGTGTCCAGTCCCTCGACCTTGCCGGCCAGTTCGATGAGCCGGTCCTCGTCGGCGAAGTCGTCCTCGGGCTCGGGCGGCTGGCTGTCGAACAGCACGTCGTGGTAGGGGACGAACCTGCCGGCGTCCTGCGCGCAGGCCGCGGCGTTGGCGGCCTTGCGGGAGCCGCTGCCGCCCATGTTGCCGTCGATGATGGTCGCCAGCCGGTACTCGACCTTGAGCTGCCCGGCGTCGGTGAGTTCGTGGACGGTCGAGCGGTACGTCGTCTCGAAGGACTTGCAGGCAGGGCAGCGGAAGTCCTCCCAGACCGTGAGCGTCGACCTGGCGGTGTCCTTGCCGACGGGGATGGCCAGGCTGTCCTCGCCGTTGGCCCCCGAGGGCGCCACCAGGGGGCCCGCGCTCTCCTCCTCGTCCTTGCCGGCGTTGGCGGCGATGACGCCGATCACCGCCGCGAGGGCGAGGACGCAGACCACCGCCCCGCCCACCACCAGGCCGCGCCTGCGCTTCTCGGCGGCCTTCTGCTTCTCTCGCTCGGCCGCCAGCCGCTCTCGGGCGGTGCGGCGCTTACCGTCACGGTTCTTCTCGCTCACACCCCGCAGAACGAACCGGGGAGGCGCACCGCGCCTCCCCGGTCCCAGGTCCACCCGTTCGAGTGACCGATATTTCCCTTACGCCTGACGGCGCGCGCCGGGCGTCACGCCTGTCCGCGAACGCCCTTCGCCAGCTTGCCGGCGAGCGCCCGCACGGCCTCCACGCCGGCCGCGTCGTCCGGCGCGTCCAGCATCCGCTTGACGAAGGCGGAGCCGACGATCACGCCGTCGGCGAAGCCGGCGACCTCGGCGGCCTGGGCGGCGTTGGAGACGCCGAGGCCGACGCAGACCGGCAGGTCGGTGGTGGCGCGGGTGCGCTCCACCAGGTCCTGGGCCTGCGCGCCGACCGACTCGCGGGTGCCCGTGACGCCCATCAGGGAGGCGGCGTAGACGAATCCGCTGCCCGCCTCGGTGATCTCGGCGAGACGCTGGTCGCGGCTGCTGGGCGCGACGACGAAGACGGTCGCGAGGCCGTGCTTGTCGGCGTGCTCCCGCCACGGCGCCGACTCCTGTACGGGCAGGTCGGGCAGAATGCACCCGGCGCCGCCCGCCTCGGCCAGCTCGGCGGTGAACCGCTCGACGCCGTAGCGGTCGATGGGGTTCCAGTACGTCATGACGAGCACCGGCTTGCCGGTGGCCGCGTGGGCCTCCCGCACCGTGCGCATCACGTCGGCGATCTTCACGCCGCCGCGCAGGGCGATGTCGTCGGCGGTCTGGATGACGGGGCCGTCGAGGACGGGGTCGCTGTGCGGCAGCCCGACCTCCACGACGTCCGCGCCGCCGTCGAGGACGGCCTTGACCGCCTCGATGCCGCCGTCCACGGTGGGGAACCCGGCCGGAAGGTAGGCGATGAGGGCGGAGCGGCCCTCGGCCCTGGCCGCCGCCAGGGTGTCGCTCAACAGCTGGATGTTGCCGCTCACTTGGCGTCCCCCTCGATCTCGGCGGCGCCGCCGGCCTCGTCGGCGGCGACCTCGGCGTCGGTGTCGTACAGGCCGAAGTAGCGGGCGGCGGTGTCCATGTCCTTGTCGCCGCGCCCGGAGAGGTTGACGACGATCAGGCCGTCGGGGCCCAGTTCGCGGCCGACCTCCAGGGCCCCGGCGAGCGCGTGGGCGCTCTCGATGGCCGGGATGATCCCCTCGGTGCGCGAGAGCAGGCGCAGGGCCTGCATGGCGGCGTCGTCGGTGACGGCGCGGTACTCGGCGCGGCCCGTGTCCTTGAGGTAGGAGTGCTCGGGGCCGATGCCGGGATAGTCGAGGCCGGCGGAGATCGAGTAGGGCTCGGTGATCTGGCCCTCCTCGTCCTGGAGGACATAGCTGCGGGAGCCGTGCAGGATGCCGGGCTCGCCGGCGGTGAGGGTGGCCGCGTGCTCCCCGGTCTCCACTCCGTGTCCGGCGGGCTCGCAGCCGATGAGGCGGACGTCCGCGTCGGGGATGAAGGCGTGGAAGAGGCCGATGGCGTTGGAGCCGCCGCCGACGCAGGCGACGGCCGCGTCGGGGAGGCGGCCGGCGCGCTCCAGGAGCTGGCGGCGGGCCTCGACGCCGATGACCCGGTGGAAGTCGCGGACCATGGCCGGGAAGGGGTGCGGTCCGGCGACGGTGCCGAACAGGTAGTGGGTGTGGTCGACGTTGGCGACCCAGTCGCGGAAGGCCTCGTTGATGGCGTCCTTGAGCGTGCGGCTGCCGGACTTCACGGCGATGACCTCGGCGCCGAGCATGCGCATGCGGGCGACGTTGAGGGCCTGGCGCCGGGTGTCGATCTCGCCCATGTAGATGGTGCAGTCGAGGCCGAACAGCGCGCAGGCGGTCGCGGTGGCGACGCCGTGCTGGCCGGCGCCGGTCTCGGCGATGACCCGGGTCTTGCCCATGCGCTTGGTGAGCAGGGCCTGCCCGAGCACGTTGTTGATCTTGTGGGAGCCGGTGTGGTTGAGGTCCTCGCGCTTGAGGAAGACCCGGGCGCCGCCGGCGTGCTCGGCGAACCGCGGCACCTCGGTGAGGGCGCTGGGGCGGCCGGTGTAGTGGATCAGCAGGTCGTCGAGTTCGCGGGCGAACTCGGGGTCGGCCTTGGCCTTGTCGTACTCGACGGCGACCTCGTCGACGGCGGCGACGAGGGCCTCCGGGATGAACTTGCCGCCGAACGCGCCGAAGTAGCCTTCGGGGCTCGGCACCTGACCCTGGGGGTCGGGGATGAAGAACTCGCTGGGCATGAGTGAACCTCACGGTGAGTGTGTCGAGTGCACCGATCGCCGTGGGGCGGGAGGGATGTCGTCAGCCGGCCGCGGGACCGTGGTGACCGGTCGCGCGGTTCTCCGCGCCCCTGTCGGGGCGCTGCCATCGACGCCCGTTCACCTGGCCCGGCTCGTCTCCGATGACGTACCTCACCCGGCGCCCGTGCACCCTGCGTGCGGGCGCGCGGCAACCACGGGGGCGGCAGCCGCGCGCGAGGCGGGCGTGCCGGTCCACGGTCGTCGTCGTGAGAGTCATCGCGGCCAAGCCTATCGAAGGATCAGCCGCGCCCGTGGCGCAGTGCGGGGTGCTCGCCCGCCGCCACCAGGTCGGCCACCGCCGACCTGGGGTCGCGGCCGGTGACCAGGGACTCGCCGACCAGGACGGCGTCGGCGCCGGCGTTGGCGTAGGCGATCAGGTCGTGCGGGCCGCGGATGCCGGACTCGGCCACCTTGACGAGGTGGTCGGGGATGTCCGGGGCGAGCCGCTCGAAGGTGGTGCGGTCGACCTCGAGCGTCTTGAGGTTGCGGGCGTTGACGCCGATGACCTTGGCGCCGGCGTCCACCGCACGGTCGACCTCGTCCTCGTCGTGGACCTCGACGAGCGGGGTGAGCCCGATGGACTCGGCGCGCTCGATGAGGGACTCCAGGGCGGGCTGGTCGAGGGCGGCGACGATCAGCAGCGCGAGGTCGGCGCCGTACGCGCGGGCCTCCCACAGCTGGTACGAGGTGACGATGAAGTCCTTGCGCAGCACGGGGATGTCCACGCGGGCGCGGACGGCCTCGAGGTCGGCCAGCGAGCCGCCGAAGCGACGCTGCTCGGTGAGGACGGAGATGACGGCCGCGCCGCCCGCCTCGTAGTCGGCGGCGAGGCCGGCCGGGTCGGCGATCGCGGCGAGCGCGCCCTTGGAAGGGCTGGAGCGCTTGACCTCGCAGATGACCTTGACGCCGTCGCCGCGCAGGGCGGCGGCCCCGTCCTTGGCGGCGGGGGCCTTCGCCGCGCGCTCCTTGAGCTCGTCGAGGCTCACGCGCGCCTGCCGCTCCGCGAGGTCGGCACGGACTCCGTCGATGATCTCGTCGAGCACACTCACGCGAGCGGCCCCCTTCCAGACGGTGGGCATTCGATTCTCTGGGGCGAAACCGATGGTCACTGCGATGGTATCCGGAGCGGGGCGCATGCCCCGCATTCGGTTGACGCCGGTCCCAGTGGATGGACAGCCGCGCCGGGGCGTCAGGGGTGCAGCCAGCCGCCGAACGGCAGGTTCCGCACGACGGTGAAGACCAGCAGCAGCGCCCCCGCCGACCACAGCACGGCGGGCCGGGGATCGAGCCGGAGGGGACGGCCGCGCGCCGCGCGGACCACCCAGACGGTCCACAGCACGGCGAGGACCAGATAGCCGACGACGGCCGGCGCGTTGGCCTGCAGCGCCGCCGGGAGGTCGCCGTGCACGAAGGCGTGCGCGCTGCGCAGGCCGCCGCAACCGGGGCAGTACAGGCCGGTGAACCTCAGCAGCGGGCAGGCGGGGTAGTGGCCCGGTTCGCCCGGGTCGACGGCGCCCACGTAGGCGAAGGCGCCGGCGACGCCCGCCAGCACGGCGGCGGGCCGGGCCAGGCGGACCGCGATCGGGGCGAGGGCGCGGCTGTCGGCGTTCACCTCGGCATTGTGCCCTGCGCCCGGCCGCGGCGCGCGCGAGGGGCGGCCCGGCGCGGTGCCGGGCCGCCCCTCGGCGGGGTCGCGGCGGGAGGCCGTGCGGCGGCTCAGCCCTCGGCGCCGACCGGCTCGCGCTTGCCGACCTGCGGCTTGGCGGACGGCGCGGCGGTCTCCACCATCTTCAGCGGCTGGGCCTTGGGGGCGCCGAGGCCCATGGCGCGCATGATCATGCCGACGACGCCGCCGAGGACGATCAGCACCATGCCGGCCCAGAACCCCAGCGGGTTGGCCATCACCATGAAGGCGCCCGCCACGCAGAAACCGATGAAGGCGATGATGACACCGGTCCAGGCGGCCGGGGTGTGACCGTGCCCGTGGCTGCTGTCCGCCATTGCTTGCTCCTCGTTTGCCGTGTGTGCCCTGCGGGCCGGGTTGCCGTGTGCGTGGGTGAGCCTGCCGCTCGCTGCCATTGTCCCGTACGCGCGTGCGGCGCCGAGCCCGGGGGTCGCCACCGGCGGCGTCTGTTTCGCCACACTGCCCGCGCGGTGTCGTCAGGCGGGACCGGCGCCGGTCGGGTCCTCGCCGCGGTCGAGGGCCTTCCACAGGTCCTCGGGGCGGTCGGAGTCGGCGGCGGGGGCGCCCCGGCGCGGGCGGGGGGCGCCCGAGCGCTCGTAGCGGCCGGACATGGCGGGCCACCGGCTGCCGTAGCGCAGGGCGAGCAGTCCGGCGACGAGGATCAGCGCCCCGCCCGCGGCGGCGGCGTAGGGCCACGCGGTGTGGCTGAGCGCGTCGACGGTGGCGGCGGTGTCGCCGGAGGCCCGTGCGGCCTTCTCGTCCAGCGCGGAGCCGTCGAAGGCGCCGAGGAGGGCCGCGGCGACGGTGCCGGCGCCGCACAGGGCGAGCAGCGCGGCGACGGCGATCCGGCCGGCCCGGCGGACGGCGAAGACGGCGACGAGGGCGGCCAGGCCCACGATCGCGAGGGCGGCGGGGACGCCGGTGACGTCGCTGCCTCTCGCGGTGAGCGGGAAGGCGCCGCCGGCCACCGCGGCGGTGCCCTGCGCCCACTGCTGCCGGGTGGCCAGCAGCACCACGGCCGCGCCGAGGGCGCCGCACAGCAGGGCGAGCGCGAGACTCCGCCGGCCGGCCCTCGCGGGTCCTGGACCTTCGGAACGGGGGGTGGGAACAGCAGTCACGTACTCCACTATCGCGTGCCGCGGGGACGGACCGTCACCCGGGGTTCACGGCGGCGGCGTGAGAAGCGCCCCACTTCTTCAGCCGGTTCGCCGTGTGCACGGCACGCAGGACCGCCGCGGCCTTGTTGCGGCACTCCTGGTCCTCGGCGGCCGGGTCGGAGTCGGCGACGACGCCGGCGCCCGCCTGGACGTAGGCGGTGCCGTCGCGCAGCAGGGCCGTGCGGATGGCGATGGCGGTGTCGGAGTCGCCCGCGAAGTCGAGGTAGCCGACGCAGCCGCCGTACAGGCCGCGCCGGGACGGCTCCAGCTCGTCGATGATCTGCATCGCGCGCGGCTTGGGCGCTCCGGAGAGGGTGCCGGCCGGGAAGCAGGCGGTGAGCACGTCGAAGGCGGTGCGGCCGGGCGCCACCCGCCCGGTCACCGTGGAGACGATGTGCATGACGTGCGAGTACCGCTCGATGGACATGAAGTCCACGACCTCCACCGAGCCCGGTTCGCACACCCGCCCGAGGTCGTTGCGTCCGAGGTCGACCAGCATCAGGTGCTCGGCGCGCTCCTTGGGGTCGGCGAGCAGCTCGTCGGCGAGGGCCTGGTCCTCCTGCGGGGTGGCGCCGCGGTGCCGGGTGCCGGCGATGGGGTGGACCATCGCCCGGCCGTCCTCCACCTTGACCAGCGCCTCGGGGGACGAGCCGACGACGTCGAAGCCGTCGAAGCGCAGCAGGTACATGTACGGCGAGGGGTTGGTGGCCCGCAGCACCCGGTAGACGTCCAGCGCGCTCGCGGTGCACTCCGTTTCGAACCGCTGGGAGGGCACGACCTGGAAGGCCTCGCCGGCCCGGATGCGCTCCTTGATGTCCTCGACGGCGGCCCGGTAGTCGGCGCCGCCCCACAGCGCGCTGTATTCGGGCAGCTCGGAGGGCGGCAGCACGGCGGGCGGCTGGGCCACCGCGCGGGACAGGTCCGCCTCCATGGCGTCGAGGCGGGCGACCGCGTCGGCGTAGGCCTCGTCGACGCCGGAGTCGAGGTCGTTGTGGTTGATCGCGTTGGCGATCAGCAGGACGGAGCCCTCCCAGTGGTCCATCACGGCGAGGTCGCTGGTGAGGAGCATGGTCAGCTCGGGCAGGCGCAGGTCGTCCCGCTCGCCGGGGCCGATCTTCTCCAGCCGGCGGACGATGTCGTAGCCGAGGTAGCCGACCATGCCGCCGGTGAAGGGCGGCATGCCCTCCTGGTGCGGGGTGTGCAGGGCCTCGATGGTGGCGCGCAGGGCGGCGAGCGGATCGCCGCCCGTGGGGACGCCGACGGGCGGCTCGCCGAGCCAGTGGGCCTGTCCGTCGCGCGCGGTGAGGGTCGCGGCGGAGCGCACGCCGACGAAGGAGTACCGGGACCAGGAACGTCCGTTCTCGGCGGACTCCAGGAGGAAGGTGCCGGGCCGCTCGGCGGCGAGCTTGCGGTAGAGCGCGACGGGGGTGTCGCCGTCGGCCAGCAGCTTGCGGGTCACGGGGATGACGCGGCGGTCGGCGGCGAGCTTGCGGAACGTCTCGAGATCCATGGCGGCCGACCTTATCGATCCCGGGCCGGCGCGCCGGCGTCCGAGGCGTCCTCGATCAGCACGTCCTCGTCGAAGCAGGTGCGCGCGCCCGTGTGGCAGGCGGCGCCCACCTGGTCGACCTTGACCAGCACGGTGTCGGCGTCGCAGTCGAGGGCGACGGACTTCACCCACTGGAAGTGCCCGGAGGTGTCGCCCTTGACCCAGTACTCCTGCCGGCTGCGCGACCAGTAGGTGCAGCGGCCCGTGGTGAGCGTGCGGTGCAGGGCCTCGTCGTCCATCCAGCCCAGCATCAGCACCTCGCCGGTGTCGTACTGCTGGGCGATGGCGGGCAGGAGGCCGTCCGCGCTGCGTCTGAGGCGCGCGGCGATCTCCGGGTCGAGGCTGCTGGGCGGCGGCGTGCTGGTCATGGGGCCATTGTGCCGCCTCCCACCGGCAGTGACGGCACGTCGTCCACTGTCCGGACCCGCGGGGCGGCCGTAGGCTGACGGCATGTCGACTTTCGCCAAGCGTGAACGGCTTCTGCTCGCCGACCTGCTGGAGACCGCCGGTCCCGAGGCGCCGACCCTGTGCGAGGGCTGGCGGACCCGGGACCTGGCCGCGCACGTCGTGGTGCGCGAGCGCCGCCCGGACGCCGCCGGCGGCATCCTGATCAAGCAGCTCGCTCCGCGCCTGGAGAAGGCGATGGAGGAGTTCGCCGCGAAGCCGTACGAGGAGCTGATCCGGCTCGTCCGCACCGGGCCGCCGCGCTTCTCGCCCTTCTCGCTCAAACAGATCGACGAGATGTCCAACACCGTCGAGTTCTACGTCCACGCCGAGGACGTGCGCCGGGCCCAGCCCGACTGGACGGCCCGCCCGCTGGACCCGGTCTTCCAGGACGCCCTGTGGACCCGGCTGGAGCGCACCTCCCGGCTGATGGGCCGCAGCGCGCCGACGGGTCTGGTGCTGCGCCGCCCGGACGGCCGGACGGCGGTCGCGCACCGGGGCACGCCGGTCGTGACGGTGACCGGCGAGCCGTCGGAGCTGCTGCTGTTCCTGCACGGCCGGATGAGCGCCGCCAAGGTCGACGTGGACGGCGAGCAGGAGGCGATCGAGCGGCTGCGGGCGGGCAGGCAGCTGGGCCTGTGAGGCCCGCGCGGGGTCAGCGCACCGGGTGGCCGGCCGCGCGGAGGGTGTCCTTGACCTCGCCGATGCGCAGGTCGCCGAAGTGGAACACGGAGGCGGCGAGGACCGCGTCGGCGCCCGCCTCGATGGCGGGCGGGAAGTGGGCGAGCGCGCCGGCCCCGCCGGAGGCGATCACCGGGACGGTGACGTGCTTGCGGACGGCCGCGATCATCTCCAGGTCGTAGCCGTCCTTGGTGCCGTCGGCGTCCATGGAGTTGAGCAGGATCTCGCCCGCGCCCAGCTCCGCGGCCCGGTGCGCCCACTCGACGGCGTCGATGCCGGTGCCCCGGCGACCTCCGTGCGTGGTGACCTCGAAGGAGCCGGACTCGGTGCGGCGGGCGTCCACGGACAGCACCAGCACCTGGCGCCCGAACCGTTCGGCGATCTCGCGGATCAGGTCGGGGCGGGCGATGGCGGCGGTGTTGACGCCCACCTTGTCGGCGCCGGCCCGCAGCAGCTTGTCGACGTCCTCGGCGGCCCGCACGCCCCCGCCGACGGTGAGCGGGATGAACACCTGCTCGGCGGTGCGGCGCACCACGTCGTACGTGGTCTCCCGGTCGCCCGAGGACGCGGTGATGTCGAGGAAGGTCAGCTCGTCGGCGCCCTCGGCGTCGTACACCTTGGCCATCTCGACGGGGTCGCCCGCGTCGCGCAGGTTCTGGAAGTTCACGCCCTTGACGACCCGGCCGTTGTCCACGTCCAGGCAGGGGATGACTCGGACCGCCAGGGTCATGAATCCACGGCTCCTCTGAATGCTTCTATTTCCACTTCGACCAGGATGCGCGGGTCGACGAAGCCCTCCACGACCAGCAGGGTGGAGACGGGCCGGACGGTGTCGAAGAACTCCTTGTGGGCCCGGCCCACGTCCTCGACGTCCCGCGCATGGGTCAGGTACATCCGCGTGCGGATCACGGACTCGACGCCGAGCCCGAACTCGCCGAGCGCCTCGACGGCGCCGGCGAAGGCGGTCTTCGCCTGTTCGTAGGGGTCGCCCTCCCCGTGGAGCACGCTGCCCTTGAAGGACGTGGTGCCCCCCACCAGCACGCGGTCGCCCGCCGCGACGGCGCGCGCGAAACCGAAACTCTCTTCCCAGGGACTTCCGCTCTGCACACGCCGCACGGCATCGGACGTCATCGCGACACAGCCTCCAAGGCCTCTTCCAGGGTGAACGCCTTCGCGTACAGCGCCTTCCCGACGATGGAGCCCTCGACACCGAGGGGCACCAGTTCGGCGATGGCGCGCAGGTCGTCCAGGGAGGACACCCCGCCGGAGGCCACGACCGGCCGGTCGGTGGCGGCGCAGACGTTCCGCAGCAGCTCCAGGTTGGGGCCCTGCAGGGTGCCGTCCTTGGCGATGTCCGTGACCACGTACCGCGCGCAGCCCTCGTTGTCGAGGCGCTCCAGCGTCTCGTAGAGGTCGCCGCCGTCGCGGGTCCAGCCGCGGCCGCGCAGGGTGGTGCCGCGGACGTCGAGACCGACGGCGATCTCGTCGCCGTGCTCGGCGATGACCTTGGCGACCCACTCGGGGGTCTCCAGGGCGGCGGTGCCGAGGTTGACGCGGGTGCAGCCGGTGGCGAGGGCGGCGGCGAGGGTGTCGTCGTCGCGGATGCCGCCGGACAGCTCGACCTTGATGTCCATCGCGCCGGTGACCTCGGCGATCAGCTCGCGGTTGTCGCCGGTGCCGAAGGCGGCGTCCAGGTCCACCAGGTGCAGCCACTCGGCGCCCGCCCGCTGCCAGGCGAGGGCGGCCTCCAGGGGGGAGCCGTACGAGGTCTCCGTGCCGGACTCGCCGTGCACGAGGCGGACGGCCTGGCCGTCGCGGACGTCGACGGCGGGGAGCAGTTCGAGCTTGGCCATGTCTCTACAGGGTTCCGATCCAGTTGGTGAGCAGCTGCGCGCCGGCGTCGCCGGACTTCTCGGGGTGGAACTGCGTGGCCCACAGGGCGCCGTTCTCCACGGCGGCCACGAAGGGCTTGCCGTGGGTCGACCAGGTGACCCTGGGGGCGGTCATCGCCGGGTTGTGCGCCTCCAGCGTCCAGTCGTGGACGGCGTAGGAGTGGACGAAGTAGAAGCGCGCGTCCGCGTCCAGGCCGGCGAACAGCTCGGAGCCGGCCGGCGCGTCGACGGTGTTCCAGCCCATGTGGGGCACGATGTCGGCCTGGAGCGGTCCGACCGTGCCGGGCCACTCGTCCAGGCCCTCGGTCTCGACGCCGTGTTCGATGCCGCGCCCGAAGAGGATCTGCATGCCGACGCAGATGCCCATGACGGGGCGCCCGCCGGCGAGCCTGCGGTCCACGATCCAGTCGCCGCGGGCCTCCCTGAGCCCGCGCATGCAGGCGGCGAAGGCGCCGACGCCGGGGACGAGCAGGCCGTCGGCGTTCATGGCCCTGTCGAAGTCACGGGTTATCTCGACGTCGGCGCCCACGCGCGCGAGGGCGCGTTCGGCGGAGCGGACGTTGCCGAAGCCGTAGTCGAAGACGACGACCCGCTTGGTGTTGCCGGTCAATTCCACACCTCCAGCCGCAGGACGCCGGCGACGAGGCACATCGCGGCGCCGACGGAGAGCAGCACGATCAGGCCCTTGGGCATCTCCTGCTTGACGAAGGAGTAGACGCCGCCGAGGAAGAACAGCCCGACGACGATCAGCAGCGTCGACAGCCCGTTCACAGCGCGCCCTTCGTGGAGGGGAGGATGCCGGCCGCGCGCGGGTCGCGCTCCGAGGCGTAGCGCAGGGCCCGGGCGAGCGCCTTGAACTGGCACTCCACGATGTGGTGGGCGTTGCGCCCGTAGGGCACGTGCACGTGCAGCGCGATCTGGGCCTGGGCGACGAAGGACTCCAGGATGTGCCGGGTCATGGTGGTGTCGTACGCGCCGATCATCGGTGCCATGTTCTCCGGCTCGGTGTGCACGAGGTACGGCCGGCCGCTGAGGTCGACGGTGACCTGGGCGAGGGACTCGTCCAGGGGGACCGTGCAGTTGCCGAAGCGGTAGATCCCCACCTTGTCGCCGAGGGCCTGCTTGAAGGCGGCGCCGAGCGCGAGGGCGGTGTCCTCGATGGTGTGGTGGGAGTCGATGTGCAGGTCGCCCTCGGTCTTGACGGTGAGGTCGAACAGACCGTGCCGGCCGAGCTGGTCGAGCATGTGGTCGTAGAAGCCGACGCCGGTCGCCACGTCGACCTTGCCGGACCCGTCGAGGTCGATCTCGACCAGGACCGAGGTCTCCTTGGTGACTCGTTCCACGCGTCCCACGCGGCTCATGCGTTCATCTCCTTCTTCAGCTCACGGACCGCGTCGAGGAACGCGTCGTTCTCTTCGGGGGTTCCGGCGGTGACCCGCAGCCATCCGGGCACGCCGTTGTCCCGGACCAGGACGCCCCGGTCGAGGATCCTGCGCCACGCCTCGTGGGCGTCGGCGAAGCGGCCGAACTGCACGAAGTTGGCGTCCGAGGCCGTGACCTCGTAGCCGGTCGCGAGCAGTTCGCCCACCAGGCGGTCCCGTTCGGCCTTCAGCTGTTCCACGTATCCGAGCAGCGTGTCGGTGTGCTCCAGGGCGGCCAGCGCGGTCGCCTGGGTGACGGCCGACAGGTGGTAGGGCAGCCGGACCAGCTGGACGGCGTCGACGACGGCCGGGTGCGCGGCGAGGTAGCCCAGGCGCAGGCCCGCCGCGCCGAACGCCTTGGACATGGTGCGGGAGATCACCAGGTGCGGGCGGCCCTCCATCAGCGGCAGCAGCGAGTCGCCGTGGCTGAACTCGACGTACGCCTCGTCCGCGATCACCATCGACGGCTTGGCGGCCTGCGCGGCCTCGTAGAGCGCGATCACCGTCTCGGGCGGCACGGCGGTGCCGGTCGGGTTGTTCGGGGTGGTGACGAAGACGACGTCCGGCCGGTGCTCGGCGATGGCCTTCTCGGCCGCCGCGAGGTCGATCGTGAAGTCGTCGTTGCGGGGTCCGGAGATCCAGCCGGTGCCGGTGCCGCGCGCGATGAGGCCGTGCATCGAGTACGACGGCTCGAAGCCGATCGCGGTGCGGCCGGGTCCGCCGAAGGTCTGCAGCAGCTGCTGGATGACCTCGTTGGAGCCGTTCGCCGCCCAGACGTTGGCGAGGCCGACCGGATGGCCGGTGGTGTCGGTCAGGTACGCGGCGAGGCGGGTGCGCAGCTCGACCGCGTCCCGGTCCGGGTAGCGGTTGAGGTGGCGGGCCGCCTCGCGCACCCGCTCGGCGATCCGCTCGACGAGCGGCTCGGGCAGCGGGTAGGGGTTCTCGTTGGTGTTCAGCCGTACCGGCACGTCCAGCTGGGGCGCGCCGTAGGGGGACTTGCCGCGCAGCTCGTCGCGGACGGGGAGCTCGTCCCACGGGGACATGGGGATGTTGGCGGTCACTTGCCCTCGGGAACCTTCCAGTCGAACCTCGCCTTGATCGCCGCGCCGTGCGCGGGCAGGTCCTCCGCCTCGGCCAGCGTCACGACGTGGTGCGCGACCTCGGCGAGCGCCTCCCGCGTGTAGTCCACGATGTGGATGCCGCGCAGGAAGGACTGGACGGACAGGCCGGAGGAGTGGCAGGCGCAGCCGCCGGTGGGCAGGACGTGGTTGGAGCCGGCCGCGTAGTCGCCGAGCGAGACGGGGGCCCAGGGGCCGATGAAGATCGCGCCGGCGTTCTTCACCCGGTCGGCGACGGCCGCCGCGTCGGCGGTCATGATCTCCAGGTGCTCGGCGCCGTAGGCGTCGACCACCCGCAGCCCTTCCTCGACGCCGTCGACCAGGACGATGGCGGACTGCCGGCCCGCCAGGGCCGGGACGATCCGGTCGTCGACGTGCTTGGTGGCCGCGACCTGCGGCTCCAGCTCCTTCTCGACGGCGTCCGCCAGTCCGGGCGAGTCGGTGACCAGCACGGCGGCGGCCAGCGGGTCGTGCTCGGCCTGGCTGATCAGGTCGGCGGCGACGTGCACCGGGTCGGCGGTGGCGTCGGCCAGCACCGCGATCTCGGTGGGGCCGGCCTCGGCGTCGATGCCGATCCGGCCGGTGAAGTAGCGCTTCGCGGCGGCGACCCAGATGTTGCCGGGGCCGGTGACCATGTTGGCGGGCGGGCAGGACTCGGTGCCGTACGCGAACATCGCGACGGCGGTGGCGCCGCCCGCGGCGTACACCTCGTCCACGCCGAGCAGGGCGCAGGCGGCGAGGATCGTCGGGTGCGGGAGCCCGCCGAACTCGGCCTGGGCCGGGGAGGCGAGCGCCACCGAACCGACGCCGGCCTCCTGGGCGGGCACGACGTTCATGATCACGGAGGACGGGTAGACCGACCGGCCGCCGGGCGCGTACAGCCCGACCCGCTCGACGGGGACCCACTTCTCGGTCACGGAGCCGCCGGGCACGACCTGGGTGGTGTGGGTCGTACGGCGCTGTGCGCGGTGGACGAGGCGGGCGCGGCGGATGGACTCCTCCAGGGCCGCGCGCACGGCCGGGTCCAGTTCCTCCAGGGCGCGCTCCAGCGCCGCGGCCGGGACCCGCACCTGGTCGAGCGTGACGCCGTCGAACTTCTCGGCGAAGTCGATCAGCGCCGCGTCGCCCCGATGATGCACGGCCTCGCAGATCGGCCGCACCTTCTCCAGGGCGGCCGCAACGTCGAAGTCGGCTCGGGGCAGCAGGTCGCGCAGGGCGGGACCCTCCGGGAGGGCGTCGCCGCGCAGATCGATTCGGGAGATCACGCCCTCAATTCTCGCAGACCCGGCAGGGGCGTCGTCCGCGTGTCCCAATGGCTGATACGAGACTCCGCTCACGCGGGGTGACCGTCACCCAAAGAGATGGTCACGTTGAGTGTTCAAGGCGTCACCGAACGGGCATGAACAGCTGTACGAGGGAAGTGAGGCGCGTGAGGAACGCGGGAGGAAGGAGGGACCATCGTGACCGACGGGGCCGGCGTCCGCGACGGGGAGCTGCCGGAGGGGCTGACCGCCGCGGAGGCCGGGATGTGGCAGGCGTTCCGCAACGGCACGGTGTACGACCTGCGCAGCGGTGACACCGAGGAGGACGACCCGCACGGGGCGCGCGAGTGGGACGACGGGCGGACCGTGCGGGCGCGCATCGTGTGCTGGCTGCTGCTGGACGGGCCGCCGGCGCTGGCGGGCCGGGTGTCCGCGCTGAAGCTGGTGGGCGTGCGGGTCAGCGGCACGCTGGATCTGGCGGGCGGCACGGTCGTGCCGTACGTGGAGCTGCACGACTGCCGTTTCGAGCGGGAGGTGCTGCTGCCGGAGACCCAGTTCAAGACCGTGCGGCTGGTGAACTGCTCGGTGCCGCGGCTGGAGGCGGCGCGGATGCACACCGAGGGCGATCTGCACCTGCCGCGCTGCCGGTTCCACGCCGGGATCCGGCTGACCGACGCGCAGATAGGCACCGACCTGCTGCTCAACCAGGCCGTGGTGTACCGGGACCGCAACGGGCGGGCGATCGCGGCGGACGGCATCGGCGTCGGGCAGGACCTGCAGTCCGAGATGCTGGAGGCGCACGGCGAGGTGAGCCTGCGCAGTGCGACGGTCGGCGGCTCGCTGAGCCTGCGCGGGGCGCGGCTGCTCAACCCGTACACGCGCCGCGCGCTCAACGCCCCGCAGCTGAGCGTCGGGCGCACGCTCTATCTGACGCCGGCCGGCATCGGCGGCCCGCAGCTGAGCGGGACCACTCCGGCGCAGGGCACCCGGGTGCAGAACTTCGAGTGCCAGGGCGGGGTGCGGCTGGACGACGGGCGGTTCGGGGACGCGGTGGACTTCGACGGCGCGCGTTTCGTCCTGACCGACGAGCAGGAGCTGTCGCTGCGCCGGGTGCAGGTGCCGGAGCTGCGGTTCCTCGGGGAGCGGCCGAAGCGGGGCTCGGTCGTGCTGTCCGGGGCGCGGGTGGGCAACCTGGTCGACCGGGCGAGCAGCTGGCCGGCGCCGGGCGGTCTGCACATGCCCGGCTTCGCCTACGACACGCTCGTGCCGCGCGGCCCCTTCTCGCTGGCCGAGCGCCTGCGGTGGGTGGCCGCGGCGACCGCCGAGTACAACCCGGAGCCGTACGAGCGGCTGGCCGCGGTGCTGCGGGCGTGCGGCGAGGACGAGGACGCCCGCGAGGTGCTGCTCGCCAAGCAGCGGCGGCGCCGCGAGACGCTGCCGCCGGCCGCGAAGCTCTGGGGGTACGCCCAGGACTGGACGGTGGCCTACGGGTACCGGCCGGGGCGGGCCGCGGTGTGGATGGCGGTGCTGTGGGCGGCGGGGTCGCTGGCGTTCGCGTCGGCG
Source organism: Streptomyces sp. NPDC006610 (assembly GCF_040611575.1). Lineage (NCBI taxonomy): Bacteria > Bacillati > Actinomycetota > Actinomycetes > Kitasatosporales > Streptomycetaceae > Streptomyces > Streptomyces sp. NPDC006610. The sequence continues at coordinate 49,431 of NZ_JBEXOP010000034.1, read as the reverse complement.
GGGCGGCCGGAGACGGGCGGGCGGGACGGCCACCCCCCGTGGAATCCGGCGCTGTTCGCCCTGGACCTGCTGCTTCCGGTGATCGAGCTGGGGCAGACCGGGTTCTGGCATCTGAGCGGCGGCTGGCAGTGGCTGGCGGCTGCGATGATCCTGCTGGGCTGGGTCCTGGCGACGACGGTCGCGGCGGGCGCGACCCGGCTGCTGCGGCGCAGCTGAGGGGCCGGGCGGGGGCGGGGCGGACGCGCGCGCCGCGCCGACCATTAGGCTCTTGCGTCGTGACCACCGTCCGGCTGCCGCTCTTCCCCCTGAACTCGGTGCTGTTCCCGGGACTCGTCCTCCCGCTGAACGTCTTCGAGGAGCGCTATCGCGCGATGATGCGCGCCCTGTCGAAGACGCCGGAGGACGAGCCGCGGCGTTTCGCCGTCGTGGCGATCCGCGACGGACACGAGGTGGCGGCGACCGCGCCCGGCATGCCCGACCCGACGGCCCGGCCCGAACGGGGTCCCGCGGCCGGTTTCGGCGCCGATCCGGTGAAGGCGTTCCACGGCGTGGGCTGCGTGGCCGACGCGGCGACGATCCGGGAGCGGGCGGACGGCACGTTCGAGGTGCTGGCGACGGGCACGACCCGGGTGCGGCTGCTGTCGGTGGACGCGTCGGGGCCGTATCTGACGGCGGAGCTGGAGGAACTGGAGGAGGACCCCGGCGACGAGGCGGGGGCGCTGGCCGAGGGGGTGCTGCGGGCCTTCCGGCAGTACCAGAAGCGGCTGGCGGGGGCGCGGGAGCGGTCGCTGACGACGGGTGCGGAGCTGCCGGACGAGCCGTCGGTGGTGTCGTACCTGGTGGCGGCGGCGATGATGCTGGACACGCCCACCAAGCAGCGGCTGCTGCAGGCGCCGGACACCGCCTCGCGGCTGCGCGACGAGCTGAGGCTGCTGCGCTCGGAGACGGCGATCATCCGTACCCTGCCGTCACTGCCCGCGCCGGACCTGACGCGGAACCCTACGAGCCTCAACTGAACCTGGTGACGAGCGGATGGCGAAGAAGTCCAAGAAGCAGCAGTCCGGCGGCACGCCCGCGACGGTGGCGCTGACCGCGGCGGGGGTGGAGCACACGATCCACTCCTACGACCACGACCCGGCCCACCCCTCCTACGGCGAGGAGGCGGCCGAGGCGATGGGCGTGTCCCCCGACCGGGTGTTCAAGACGCTGGTGGCGGACGTGGACGGCGCCCTGACGGTGGCGGTGGTGCCGGTGGCCGGCTCCCTGGACCTGAAGGCCCTGGCGTCTGCGGTGGGCGGCAAGCGCGCGACCATGGCCGACCCGGCCCTCGCGGAGCGCACGACCGGCTATGTGCGCGGCGGCATCTCCCCGCTGGGCCAGCGCAAGAAGCTCCCCACGGTCCTGGACGCCTCGGCGGGCGCCCACGCCACCATCTGCGTCTCGGCGGGCCGCCGCGGCCTGGAGGTGGAGCTGTCTCCGTCGGCCCTGGCCGAACTGACGGACGCGACCGTGGCCCCGATCGGCCGCCCCTGACGCCCCGACCGTTCCGGCCCGCTGCCGCGCCCGGAGGGGAGCGACCGGGCCGCGCCGGCCCCGCGGCTGGCGGCTGCTTGCGGCTGCTTGCGGCTGCTTGCGGCTGCCTGGGGAGCCGGTCGTGCAGGTGGAGGGTTGCTTCGGGCCGGTCGTAGGGCAGGAGGCTGCTTCCGGCTACTTCGGGGGCGGGCCGTAGGGAAGGGGTCCCACGGGGTCCGGCTCCCGGGACGTGAACAGGGCCATCAGGCCCAGGTGGGTCAGCAGGGCCGCCATGGGCCAGGCCAGCAGGGCGCCCTTGGCCGAGAGCTTGAGGGGCGCGGAGAACGCCGTTCCCCGGCCGACCTCCTTCGCGTGGGCCAGCACGTCCTCGGCGGGCCCCAGCCAGACGCCCACTCGCCAGGCGACCAGCGAGCCCAGCAGGCCGCCGACGGCCAGCGCGACCACGCCCGGCACTCCCCCGCGCCGGCGCAGCAGGAACACGGCCACCGCGCTGACGGCGCCGAAGGCCAGAGCGAGCAGGGTGAACGTTCCGTCGACGCCGATCGACTGCTCGCCCTCGGTGTCCTTGAGGTACACCACCCAGCCGCCGTCCACGACGTCGCCGACCAGCGGGACGCGGGGCGCGAGCAGGTTCCACAGCAGGCCGAGCACCAGCCCGGCGAGGGCGACGGCCACCGTGATCAGCACGGCCTCGCGCACCTCGGCGCCTATCCCGGCGCCGTCGTCCACGGCCGGGACCGGGGGCGCCGCGTCGGCGGGCGAAGGCGACCACGGCTGGTGCGAGGACGGTTCGTGCGGCTGTGGAGGCGGCGTCAACGGTGCTGTCACCCTGACATCGTGCCAGGCCCGCCCGCCCGGCGCGTCACCGGACGGCAGCCCGCCGGTACGCCAGGGTGGCCACGGCCAGCGAGATCATCCCGACCCCGGCGCACACCGCGAGGTTCCCCGCGACCAGCGCCCAGTCCGGCTCGGCGGCGAAGGTCCGGGCGTACGCCTCGACGCCGTACGTCGACGGCAGAAGCTCCCGCACCAGGCGGACGATCCCCGGCATCCGGTCGGGCGGCAGCACACCCAGCAGCAGCGCCCCCGACATGCCCAGCTGCCCGAGCAGCGTGGCCAGCTCGGGACGCGGCGCGAGCAGCCCGCACGCCGCGCCGAGCCCGGCGAGCGCGGCCCCGGCCAGCGGGATCACCGCCAGCAGCACCCACAGATGGGTCAGCGGCAGCCCGAACAGCAGGCACCCGAAGACGGCCGTGACGATCGTCCCCGGCACGGTGAACGACGCGTAGGCCCCGGCCGCCCCCAGCACCACCGCCGCGGGCGGCACCGGCAGCGTGGCGTAGTGGTCGAGCCCTCCGGTGGCCCTGAGCTGCCCGAAGTACTGCGCGAGCAGGTTCAGCGCGACGAAGGCGACGACCACCACCGAGGAGCCGGCCACCACGAACCGCGCCTCGCCCGCGCCGTCCACCACGCCGCGCATCATGATCATGATGCCGACGGACTGGAAGGTGGCGACGAACAGCAGCGGTATGCGCGCGACCCGCGCCCGGGACAGCTGCGCCCGGTACACGGCCGCCAGCGACGGCCACAGCCGGGCCGCCGGGGCCAGTTCGGCCGCGCGCCGGGCGGGGCCCTCGACGGCCCGGGCACTGCCCGGCAGAGCCTCTGCGGGTACGACACTCACGTCGCGGTGCTCCCTCTCCCGGTGTCCACTGGGGCGGCCGTCCTGTTCCGTACGGGTACGGATGCCGCGGTCCCGCCGCTCAGGCGTGTTGCCTCGCGGGCCCGTGCCGCCGTGCGCGCGCTCACGCCTTCACCAGCCCCTGCCGGGCCGCCCCGCCCAGCGCCATGTACACGTCCTCCAGGCTGGGCGTGGTGAGCGTGAAGTCGTCCAGCGCGGCGAAGGCGGCCCCGCCGGTCACGGTGGAGACGACCGCGCGGGCCTCCTCGGGGGCCAGCCGCAGCGTCCAGCGGCGTCCCGACTCCTCCGCCCGGTCGCGCAGCGCGGCGACCTCGGGCACGTCCAGCGGCGCCCGTTCCCGCCACACCAGGTCGACCCGTACCTCGCCGGCGACCTGTTCCTTCAGTCCGGCCGGGGTGTCGCAGGCGATCACCCGGCCGCGGTCGAGGACGGCGACCCGGTCCAGGACCGTCTCGGCCTCGATGACGTTGTGGGTGACCAGCAGCACGGTCGTGCCGCGCTCGGCGCGCCGCCGGTCGACGGCCGACCACACCGCCCGCCGGGCCGCCGGGTCCATGGCGGCGGTCGGCTCGTCCAGCACCAGCAGCGGACGCTCCCCGACCAGCGCCGCCGCGAAGCAGGCCAGCCGCCGCTGCCCGCCGGACAGCTTCTTCAGGGGGCGCCCGGCGATCCCGGTCAGACCCAGCTCGTCGAGTACCTCGTCGCGCTCGGCGCGCGCCCTGCGTGCGTCCAGGCCGCGCAGCCGCCCGGTCGTCTCGGCCGCGAGCGACACCGTCAGCTCGTCCAGGGCCGTGGACTCCTGACCGAGGTAGGCGAGGATGCGCGAGGCGCGCTCAGGGTGGCGCACGATGTCGTGGCCGAGGATCTCGACGCTCCCGCCGTCGGGCCGCATCAGCCCGGTGATCTGCCGGACGAGGGTGGACTTGCCGGCCCCGTTGGGTCCGAGCAGCCCGAAGATCTCACCGCGCCGTACGTCGAGCCGTACGTCGTCGGTGGCACGCACCTCGGGAGTCCCCGGCGCGCCGCGCCGCGCGCGGACCGCCGGATAGGTCTTCGTCAGCCCGCGCACCGCACACACGACCTCCCCACCGGTCCCGAAGTCCTGTGCCATGCGCGTACTCACAAGGAACGAGACTACGGGGTCCCCGGCCCCCGCTCGCCCCGGGGGCGGCCCCCGGGGAGAATTCGGCCGCAACGCAGATCAATCACGGCAGCAGTGCACCGCGGCGTCCACCACCGCTCGACCACGGCTCCCCCGGGACTCGAGCGCCCCTCCGCCACCGCTCCACGACGGGCGGCGTGAGGCGGCCCGCCCGGGCCGTCGCGCCGCCGCGGGCGCGCTGTCGCGCACGGGCGGGGCCGCCACTTCTCCCCTCCGCCACGGCGGAACGGGGCCGCCCGCCCTCTCCGCGAGCCGCGAGGCGAGGGCGGGGCGGGGGCGGGGACGCGACAGTTCACGCCGTGGGACATGCCCTGCCGGACGGACGCAGGCCGCCACTCGGCCACGCGCGTTCCCAAGCCGCAGGCGCCGCCGGTCAGGCCCTCACGGCCTCGTGCTCCCCCGCAGGCCCCCGTGCACCGCCACCCCACGGCCACGTTGCCACCCCACCGCGGGGCGGGCCCGCCGCCACCCCCGGGACGCTTCCCCGCGGGCACAGACCGCCACTCGGGCGCCGCCGGCGCGCTCCGGGCCACGGGTGCGGGCTTTCGACGCACGGGACCCGTACCGCGCCCCGCCCCGTACGCGCCCGCCGCGCGCCCGTGCTGCCGTCACTCCGCCGCAGGCGCCTGCTCCGCCGCCGTGCGGACGTCGACCTCGCGCCAGAAACCGGCCCGGATCGCGTACCGGTCGTGCTCGTCGATCTGGTCGTCCTTGTGGGCGAGCAGCCCGAAGCGGGCGGCGTAGCGCAGCAGTTCGCCGTCGATGCGGTGCGGAATGCGCGGGTACATTCCGGAGAGCCGCTGCAGATGGGTCTGGTCGCCGAGCCGGGACATCCACCGCCGAGCGAACACCTGCCCGACCTCGTAGGGGTCGCCGCCGACGGTGGTGATGTCCTCCTCGCGGTCCGCCCAGCGCTGCTCGGCCGTGGTCAGCTGGGCCAGCGTCGGCATGGAGGCGACCTCGGGCGGCTCGGCTGCGGCGCCGGGCCGGTCGACCCAGCCCTTGTCGGAGGACCAGCGCAGGGTCGCGGTCGGCGGCTGCCGGTCGGCGGGCTGGGCCTGGCTGCCGTGCGCGCGCAGGGCGGCCAGGTCCTTCGGGGTGGGCACGCCCTTGACGGTCGGCGGGCGCTCGGTGGAGCCGTTGTGCCCGGCGGCGGCCGGCGTCCGGTGCGGGCTCGGCTCGGTGGTCCGCTCGGGCGTGGTGGCGAGAGCGGACTCGGGCAGCGGCGCGGAGAGGATCGCCGCGATCTCGGGACGCGGCGCGGGCGGCGGCGCGCACACCCCGGTCAGCTCCTTGGCCCGTACGGCCTGAGTGATCCAGGCGCGGTCCAGCACCCGCCGTTCGTCGGCCTCGGCGACCAGGTCCTCGGACTGGTTGTAGTCGCCGTCGGCGGCCTGAACGGCCCACAGGTGCACGGCGACCCCGTGCTCCTTGGCGGCCATCATGCCCGGCAGCAGATCGCCGTCGCCGGTGACCAGCACGACGTCGGAGCAGGCGCGGTTGCGGGCCAGCTCGGTCAGCTCGGCGTGCATGGCGGCGTCGACGCCCTTCTGGTTCCAGCGGCCGTCGCTGCGGGTCAGGGCGCCGAGGCGGACCGTGACGCGGGGCATCACGCGCAGTCTTCGGTGCTCGGGCTGCGGGACGCGGTCGGGGGCGCCGTCGAACCAGTAGATGCGCAGCAGCGGCTGCCGCGTGTCGGACTCGGCGCGCTCGCGCAGCCCCTGGATGAGGGCGGCGTGGTCCACGGTGATCCGGGACCGTGAGGGTTCCCCGGCGAGGAGACTCGCCGCGGCCCCCAGCAGATACCCGGCGTCCACCAGGACGATGCAGCGGTCCACGCGATCCACCCTCTTTCCGGGAGGTTTGCTTCCGGCTTGCTTCGAGTCTGCCCGACCACGCGTGGGTTAACGGCCGGAACTGGATCTTCGGCGTGGCGTTTCGCGGTTTCGACCGGCCATGCCCCTTGTCACAGACGGTAATTATCCGACATGCGGTCCGTGTCGGGCTATGTGAATCTGGTCCCGGCCCTGGCCCCTAGATACCCCACAGGAGGCACCCCATGGCCAAGAACAAGAACCGTGACCGGAAGCAGCCGCGATCCGAGCGCGCCCGGCAGGATGCCCAGCCGTCCGTGATGGAGCCGCCCGCCGAGGAGCGCACCACACAGGTGACGCCGGGCGCCATGAGCCCCAAGGGCCGGCACAAGCGTTTCGGCCACAACTGAGCGGCCCGGGCTGATCGACCACGACGCGGTCGGCCGCACCCGGTCGGCCACATCCGATCGGTGGCGGACCGGGCCGCCGCGGTCCGGACGCACGACGAGGGGCGCACCCGCTGCCGGGGTGCGCCCCTCGTGTCACGACGGTCGCTCAGCCGGCCAGGCAGGACGGTCCCAGCAGCACCTTCAGATCGCCGAAGAGCGCCGGGTCCGGCTTGACCCGGTGCCGGTCCAGGCGCAGCACGGTCGTCCTGGTCGGGCCCTGGAGCTTGATCCGGACCTCGCTGTCGCCCTTGTGGTGGCTGAGGATCTCACCGAGACGGCTGACCATGGGCGGGGTGACCCGGGTGGCCGGGATGGTGAGGACGACGGGGGCGTTGGTCCCGGCCATGGACAGGTCGGGGACCATCAGCTCCATCGCGACCAGCCGCGGCACGTCCTCGCGCTTGTCGAGCCGGCCCTTGACGAACACCACGGCGTCCTCGACGAGCTGGGTGGACACCAGCTGGTAGGTCGCCGGGAAGAACATGCACTCGATGGAACCGGCGAGGTCCTCGACGGTGGCGATCGCCCAGGCGTTGCCCTGCTTGGTCATCTTGCGCTGGAGGCCGGAGATGATGCCGCCGATGGTGACGACCGCCCCGTCCGCGTGCTCGCCGCCGGTGAGCTGGGCGATGCCCGCGTCGGCCTTGTCGGACAGCACGTGCTCCAGGCCGAACAGCGGGTGGTCGGAGACGTACAGGCCGAGCATCTCGCGCTCCTGGGCGAGCAGGTACGTCTTCTCCCACTCGTCGGTGGAGAACTCCACGTCCAGCCCGAAGCCGGGCTCGCTGCCGGTGTCCTCGCCCATGCCGCCGAAGAGGTCGAACTGGCCCTCGGCCTCCTTGCGCTTGACCGCGACCACGTTGTCGATCATCGGCTCGTACTGCGCCGTCAGGCCCTTGCGGGTGTGGCCCATCGAGTCGAAGGCGCCGGCCTTGATCAGCGACTCCGTGGTGCGCTTGTTGCAGACGACCGCGTCGACCTTGTCGAGGTAGTCGGGGAAGGAGGCGTACTTCCCCTTCGCCTTGCGGCACTTGATGATCGACTCGACGACGTTCTGCCCGACGTTGCGGACCGCGGACAGGCCGAAGAGGATCACGTCGTCGCCCTGCGCGGCGAAGTTGGCCTCGGACTCGTTGACGTTCGGCGGCAGGACCCGGATGCCCATGCGGCGGCACTCGTTGAGGTAGATCGCCGACTTGTCCTTGTCGTCCTTGACGGACGTGAGCAGGGCGGCCATGTACTCGGCGGGGTGGTTCGCCTTGAGGTAGGCGGTCCAGTACGACACCAGTCCGTACGCCGCCGAGTGCGCCTTGTTGAAGGCGTAGCCGGCGAACGGCACCAGCACGTCCCACAGCGCCTGGACGGCCTCGTCGCTGTAGCCGTTCTTGCGGGCGCCGGCCTGGAAGATGACGAAGTTCTTCTCCAGTTCCTCGGGCTTCTTCTTGCCCATCACGCGGCGGAGGATGTCGGCCTCGCCGAGCGAGTAGCCCGCGATGATCTGGGCGGCCTTCTGCACCTGCTCCTGGTAGACGATCAGGCCGTAGGTGACGTCCAGGACCTCCTTGAGCGGCTCCTCCAGCTCGGGGTGGATCGGCGTGATCTCCTGCTGCCCGTTCTTGCGCAGCGCGTAGTTCGTGTGGGAGTTCATGCCCATCGGGCCCGGCCGGTACAGGGCCGACACGGCGGAGATGTCCTCGAAGTTGTCGGGCTTCATCAGCCGCAGCAGCGAGCGCATGGGGCCGCCGTCGAACTGGAAGACGCCGAGGGTGTCGCCGCGCTGCAGCAGTTCGAAGGTCGTGGGGTCGTCCAGGGGCAGCGACAGCAGGTCGATGTCGATGCCCTTGTTGGCCTTCACCATCTTGACGGCGTCGTCCATGATGGTGAGGTTGCGCAGGCCCAGGAAGTCCATCTTCAGCAGGCCGAGCGACTCGCAGCTCGGGTAGTCCCACTGGGTGATGGTGACGCCGTCGGTGTGCCGGACCCAGACGGGGACGTGGTCGGTGATGGTCTCGCTGGACATGATCACGCCGGCCGCGTGCACGCCCATCTGCCGGACCAGGCCCTCCACGCCCCGCGCGGTGTCGATGACCTTCTTCACGTCGGGCTCGTTCTCGTACATCGCCCGGATCTCGCCCGCCTCGGAGTAGCGGGGGTGGCTCGGGTCGGTGATGCCGGAGAGCGGGATGCCCTTGCCGAGGACGTCCGGCGGCATGGCCTTGGTCAGACGGTCGCCCATGGCGTACGGGTAGCCCAGCACGCGCGCGGAGTCCTTGATGGCGTTCTTCGCCTTGATGGTGCCGTACGTGCCGATCATGGCGACCTTGTCGGCGCCGTACTTCTCCGTGACGTACCGGATCACCTCGACGCGCCTGCGCTCGTCGAAGTCGATGTCGACGTCGGGCATGGAGATGCGCTCGGGGTTGAGGAACCGCTCGAAGATCAGGCCGTGCGGGATGGGGTCGAGGTCGGTGATGCCCATGGCGTAGGCGACGATCGAGCCGGCCGCGGAGCCCCGGCCGGGGCCGACCGCGATGCCCTGCTTCTTGGCCCACATGATGAAGTCGGCGACGACGAGGAAGTAGCCCGGGAAGCCCATCGAGATGATGACGTCCATCTCGTACTCGGCCTGCTTCCACCGGTCCTCGGGGATGCCGCCGGGGTAGCGGCGCTCCATGCCGCGGCGGACCTCCTCCTTGAACCAGGTGACCTCGGTGTGGCCCTCGGGGATGTCGAACTTGGGCATGAGGTCGCGCTTCTCGAACATGCCCGTGGTGTCGACCATCTCGGCGATCAGGAGCGTGTTGGCGCAGCCCTGCTGCCAGGCGTCCGAGGAGTCGATGGCGTACATCTCGTCCGTGGACTTCAGGTAGTAGCCGGTGCCGTCGAACTTGAAGCGGTCCGGGTCCGAGAGGTTCTTGCCGGTCTGGATGCACAGCAGCGCGTCGTGGGCGCCGGCCTCGTGCGCGTACGTGTAGTGGGAGTCGTTGGTGACCAGCGGGGGGATGCCGAGCTTGCGGCCGATCTCCAGCAGTCCGTCACGGACCCGGTGCTCGATGTCGATGCCGTGGTCCATCAGCTCCAGGAAGTACTTGTCCTTGCCGAAGATGTCCTGGTAGTCGGCGGCGGCCTTGAGGGCCTCGTCGAACTGGCCGAGGCGCAGCCTGGTCTGCACCTCGCCGGAGGGGCAGCCGGTGGAGGCGACGATGCCCTCGGACCACTGCGAGATGGTCTCCTTGTCCATCCGGGGCCACTTCTGCAGCCAGCCCTCGGCGTAGGCGTCCGAGGAGAGGCGGAAGAGGTTGTGCAGGCCGGTCTTGTTCACCGCCCACATCGTCTTGTGGGTGTAACCGCCGGAGCCGGAGACGTCGTCCCGCTTCTGGTGCGGCTGGCCCCAGAGGATCTTGCGCTTGTTGCGCCGGGACTCGGGGGCGACGTACGCCTCGATGCCGATGATCGGGGTGATGCCGGCCTTCTGCGCGGAGTGGAAGAAGTCGTAGGCGCCGTGCAGGTTGCCGTGGTCGGACATGGCGATGTGCGTCATGCCCATCTCGTTGCAGGCGTTGAACATGTCCTTCAGCCGCGCGGCACCGTCCAGCAGCGAGTACTGGGTGTGGACGTGCAGGTGCGTGAACGGCGGCTTTGACACGGTTTCGGCCTCCAGGGCAAACGGACGTCGACGGGGTCCCGACCGGCCGGGGACGGTCCGGGAGACAGCTGCGAAGTCTATGCCTCGCCGCTGACATCGTGCGGGCACTCCGGCGTACCTTCGGACGTTGGAAGGTGACGGACGCAGCGTCCGCACAGGTGAGGCACCACCCCGTACCAGGAGGCACCCGGCGATGTCGTTTCCGCAGCTCAGCGACGAGCGACGCGGCGAGGAGATCCTCGCCGTCCTCGACACCGCGTTCGGCGAACTCCTGGCCGCCGACCCGGCCGCGTTCCGGGTGAAGTTCCGGAAGATGGCCGCTTCGGCGTTCGCGTTCTACCGGGGCACGGCGTGCCTCTTCTACCACGACCTCGCGGACGAGAAGCGCGGCGGGCCGTATCTGGACGAGCGCACCTCGCGGGTGTGGATCCACGGCGATCTGCACGCCGAGAACTTCGGCACGTACATGGACGCCACCGGCCGGCTGATCTTCAACGTCAACGACTTCGACGAGGCGTACGTCGGCCCCTTCACCTGGGACCTCAAGCGCTTCGCCGCCTCCATCGCCCTCGTCGGCTACGCCAAGGCGCTCAGCGACGAGCAGATCACCGAGCTGGTGCGGATCTACGCCGCCGCCTACCGCGAGCGCGTGCACTCCCTGGCCACGGGAGCCAAGAACGACGAGGTGCCGCCGTTCACCCTGGACACCGCCGAGGGGCCGCTGCTGGACGCGCTGCGCGACGCCCGCTCGCTGACCCGGTTCGGGCTGCTGGACTCGATGACCGAGATCCGGGACTTCGAGCGCCGGTTCGCCCCGGGCGGCGGCTCCGTCGAGCTGGACGCGGCCACCCGCTACAAGGTGCTGGCCGCCTTCGACGGCTATCTGGAGACGCTGCCGGAGACGTCGCTGGCCCGCCCGGACTCCTACCGGGTCAAGGACGTCGTGGGGCGGCGCGGCATCGGGATCGGCTCGGCGGGGCTGCCGTCGTACAACATCCTGCTGGAGGGGCACAGCGACGCCCTGGAGAACGACGTCGTGATCTACATCAAGCAGGCCCAGACCCCGGCCGTCTCCCGGCACGTCACGGACCCGGCGATCCGCGAGTACTTCCTGCACGAGGGCCACCGCACGGTGATCTCCCAGCGCGCCCTCCAGGCGCACGCCGACCCGTGGCTGGGCTGGACCGAGCTGGACGGGCGCGGGCAGCTGGTCGCCGAGGTGTCGCCGTACGCCGTCGACCTGGACTGGGGCGACATCGACGACCCGGAGGAGATCGCCGCGGTGGTGGCCGACCTCGGCCGGGCCACGGCCAGCATGCACTCGGCCGCCGACGACGACAGCGGTCACTCGGAGCTGGTGCCGTTCTCCACGGAGCGGGCCATCGACGCGGCCATCGCGGCCGACGAGGAGGGCTTCGCGCCGCTGCTGGTGGACTTCGCGCACAGCTACGGCGCACGCGCGCGTGCCGACCACCAGACCTTCCTCGACCTGTTCCGCAACGGCCGCATCCCCGGCCTCTGACCGGCCCCGGCGACTCCCGCCCCTCGCCGGGCCCTCGCCCCGTTCCGGACCCCCCTCGCCCCGTTCGGACCCGCCTCGCCCCGGCGCGGGCCGCTCACAGGAACCCTTTAGGAGTCCCTTAGGCGGTCCGTGTCACACTCTCCACTGCCATGGACATATCCGGGAGACAGCTCAGGGCCGTACGCGCGGCGCTGTTCACGGCGGTCGTCGTGACGCTCAGCACCGCGTCGCACGTGCTGCTGTCCGGAGCCCCGCTGCCGCTGAGCACGGTGACCGTCATCGCCGCCGCGGTGTTCGTCCTCGCGTACGCCCTGGCCGGCCGGGAGCGCGGCTTCGGCCGGATCGCCGCCGTGCTGATCCCGCTGGAGCTGGCCGCCGACACGGTGTTCACGGCCGGCCAGCACGCCTGCTACGGCCGGGCGGGCGGCCCCGTCGCCGGCCCGCTGCGCTCGGTCGGCCTGGACGTGCTGTGCGCCGGGGAGGTCGGCGCCCCACTGGCGCGGATGGCCGGGACCACCTCCACGGCCACCGACCGGCTCGCCGCCCTGCTCGCCGACGCGCACCCCCAGACCGCCTGGCTGCTGCTCGGCGCCCACGTCGGCGTCGGCCTGCTCGCCGCCGCCTGGCTCGACCGCGGCGAGCGCGCGCTGGCCCAGCTGCTGCGGGCGGCAGCCACCACCACCTTCCGGCCGCTGCTGCTGGCCACCGCCGCGCGCACCCCCCGGCCCGTCGCGCCCGCCCGGCCGGCGCCCCGGCCCGTCCGCCGCGCGGCGCCCAAGCGCGAACTGCTGCTCGCACACTCCCTGGGACGGCGTGGCCCGCCGTGCTCCCCCGCCCTCGTCTGAGCGGCGCCCCGAGCACGCATTCCACCCCCACACGCAACCGCGTACGACATGTGCGCGTCCCACACGGAGACCATCACCATGAGCAAGCGGAACAACCAGGCCGCCAAGGCGGCCGCCCGTGAGCGTCTGCGCCAGGAGCGCGAGCGTCAGGCCAAGCGCGAGAAGGCGAAGCGGCAGATCGTCGTCGCCTGCTCGGTCGTCGGCGTCCTCGCGGTGGCCGGCGGCATCGGCTACGCCGTCGTCCAGGGCAACGCGCCGACGCACTGGGAGGAGGTCGCCGACGCGAAGGTGGTCGCCCCCGCCAACACCTCGGGCAAGGACGGCACGACCATCCTCATCGGCGACTCCGAGACCGACCACGTCGTCCACCTGTACGAGGACCCGCGCTGCCCGGCCTGCGCCTCCTTCGAGCAGAACATCGGCGAGACCGTCAACAAGGGCGTGGAGGACGGCGACTACAAGCTCTCCCTGACCCTCGGCACCTTCCTCGACGGCAACCTCGGCGGCGAGGGCTCGAAGAACGCGCTCAGCGCGCTCGGGGCCGCGCTGAACGTGAGCACCGACGCGTTCCTCGACTACAAGGCGGCGCTGTACTCGGCGGAGCACCACCCGGCCGAGTCCACCGACGAGTTCGCCAAGGACGAGTACCTGATCAAGGTGGCCGACACCGTCGACGCCCTGAAGAACAACAAGAAGTTCCAGGACGCCGTCGAGAAGGGCACCTACGACGCCTGGGCGATGCGGATGAGCAAGTCGTTCGACGACGCCGAGGGCGTCGACTCGACCCCGACCATAAAGATCAACGACAAGGTGATCAGCAACCCGGGCAGCGTCGCCGACTGGGAGAAGGCGCTCAAGGACGCGGGCGTCACCAAGTAACGCACGGCGTAAGGGCGGGCGAACTCTTCCGGGTTCGCCCGCCCTGTCCTGTCCGTCGTCTTACCGAGCGGCTTACCGATCAGTAATCTGATCGCCCGTGACCAGTCGCAACAGCTCCCACACGAGCCCCAACCTGCCTGCTCCGCGCCGCCGTACGGTCGTCAAGGCCGCCGCCGCCGGAGCCGTGCTCGGCGCCCCGCTGGCCGCCGCGCTGCCCGCCCGCGCGGCGACGGTGACCCCCGCCTTCCTGCACGGCGTCGCCTCCGGCGACCCGCTGCCGGACGGCGTCCTGCTGTGGACCCGCGTGACGCCCACCGCGGAGGCGACCCCCGGCTCGGGCCTCGGCCCGGACGTGACCGTCTCCTGGACCGTCGCCACGGACCGCGGCTTCGCCGACGTCGTCGCCAAGGGCTCCACCACCGCGTCCGCCGCCACCGACCACACCGTCAAGGCGGACATACGCGGCCTGGCGCCCGCCACGGACTACTGGTTCCGCTTCTCCGCCGACGGCGTGGACTCGCCCACGGGCCGCACCCGCACCGCCCCCGCCGCGAACGCCGCCGTCCACGGACTGCGCTTCGGCGTGGTCTCCTGCGCCAACTGGGAGGCCGGCCACTTCTCCGCCTACCGCCACCTCGCCGCCCGCGGCGACCTGGACGCCTGGCTGCACCTGGGCGACTACATCTACGAGTACGGCGCCGGCGAGTACGGCACCCGGGGCACCGTGGTGCGCCCGCACGCGCCCGCGCACGAGATCCTCTCCCTCGCCGACTACCGCACCCGGCACGGCCGTTACAAGACCGACCCGGACCTCCAGGCCCTGCACGCCGCCGCGCCCGTGATCGCCATCTGGGACGACCACGAGATCGCCAACGACGCCTGGGCGGGCGGCGCCGAGAACCACACCGAGGGCGCCGAGGGCGCCTACTCGGGGCGTCAGGCCGCCGCCAAGCAGGCCTACTTCGAGTGGATGCCGGTGCGCCCGGCGATCGCCGGCACCACCTACCGGCGGCTGCGCTTCGGCAAGCTCGCCGACCTGTCCCTGCTGGACCTGCGGTCCTTCCGCTCGCAGCAGGTCTCCATGGGCAACGGCGGCGTGGACGACGCCGACCGCACGCTCACCGGCCGGGCCCAGCTCGACTGGCTCAAGGCGGGCCTCTCCTCCTCCGACACCACCTGGCGGCTGGTCGGCAACTCGGTGATGATCGCGCCGTTCGCCATCGGCTCGCTCTCCGCCGAGCTGCTCAAGCCGCTGGCCAAGCTGCTGGGCCTGCCGCAGGAGGGCCTCGCCATCAACACCGACCAGTGGGACGGCTACACCGACGACCGCCGCGAACTGCTGGCCCATCTGCGCGCGAACGCGATCCGCAACACCGTCTTCCTGACCGGCGACATCCACATGGCGTGGGCCAACGACGTGCCGGTGAACGCGGGGACGTATCCGCTGTCCGCGTCGGCCGCCACCGAGTTCGTCGTCACGTCGGTCACCTCCGACAACCTGGACGACCTGGTGAACGTCCCCGAGGGCGCCGTCTCCGCCCTCGCCGCGCCGGTCATCCGCGCCGCCAACCGGCACGTCCACTGGGTCGACACCGACCGCCACGGCTACGGCGTGCTGGACATCACCGCCGAGCGCGCGCAGATGGACTACTACGTGCTGTCCGACCGCACCAAGGCCAACGCCACCTCCAAGTGGGCCCGCTCGTACCGCACCCGCAGCGGCACCCAGAAGGTGGAGCGCACCTACGACCCCGTGTGAGCGCGCCCCACGGCGACCGCGGGGTGACCGAGAGGCCCTTTCCGGCCAACGGCAGTCCGACCGACGGTCGTCAAGGCCGGATCACATCGCTGGGACGGGTGGTGCGCACCGGGACTCGAATCCGGACCAACCACCCTCCCCACGGCCGCCCGTGTTACGCCCCGGCCCCTCCGCCCGGAGGGACCGGGGCGTTCCGTTTCCCCAATCGCCCGTGTTCGCCGGGAATTCGATCGGCCCGATCACCACTCTTCCCAGACTCGGCATGTCCACGTAATCTCCCGGCGGTGGCCAGGAAAGATCCCTGTGCCGCTCTCCCCACCGCATCCGCTAGGAGCCCGTATGCGTGCGCTTGCCCGGATATCCCCCCTCACGCGCAGACGTCTCGTCGGCACGGCCGTCGTGACCGGAACCCTGTTGCTCACCCCGCTGTCGGCCCCCACGGGGGTCGCCGCGGCCGGCGTCCCCGCCGCTTCCGCCTCGACCGAGGAGTGCGCCGACGACACCCACACCGCCGCCCGCGAGGCCCACCCCGGCCACGGGTCCGAGGCGCACGCCGCCGAGCCCAACGAGATCAGCGCGGCCAGGGCCGAGGCGATGAACGCCGATCTGCGCAAGAAGCTCGACAAGTTGCCGTCCAGCCGCCGAAACCTTTCTGCGACGGCGTCCACCACGATCCCGGTCTACTTCCACGTCATCCACGACGGCGCGAAGGGCCAGCTCACGTCGGCCGACGTCAACGCCCAGATGAACGTGCTGAACTCGGCGTACGCGGGCCAGGGCACCGGCAACACCGACTCGGGCTTCCAGTTCACGCTGGCCGGCACCGACTACACGGACAACGCCGCCTGGTACAACCTCAACTCCGGCTCGCCGGAGGAGAAGGCGATGAAGACCGCCCTGCGCAGGGGCGGCGCGGGCACCCTCAACGTCTACACCGCCAACCTCGGCGGCGGGCTGCTCGGCTGGGCCACCTTCCCCAGCTCCTACGCGTCCAACCCGACGATGGACGGCGTGGTCCTGCTGGACGCCTCGCTGCCCGGCGGCTCGGCCGCCAACTACGACCAGGGCGACACCGCGACCCACGAGGTCGGCCACTGGCTCGGGCTGTACCACACGTTCCAGGGCGGCTGCAACGGCAGCGGCGACTACGTCTCCGACACCCCGGCCGAGAAGAGCCCCGCCTACCAGTGCCCGGAGGGCCGGGACACCTGCGCCCGCTCGGCCGGCGCCGACCCGATCCACAACTTCATGGACTACACGTACGACGCCTGCATGTACCAGTTCAGCGCGGGACAGGTGACGCGCATGCAGCAGCACTGGGCCGCGTACCGCGCCGCGGGCTGACCGGCTGACAGCACGTCACGCCAACGCCACGGCGTGCGTCACAGCGAGTCGAGGAAGCCGAGCGCCACCCGCCAGGTGGCCTCGGCGGCCTCCTCGTCGTAGTCGGGCAGGCCGGGGTCGGTGTACAGATGACCGGCTCCGGCGTACCGGTAGACCTCCACGTCCGCGCCCGCCCTGGTCATCTGGAGATACCAGGAACTCAGCCAGTCGTCCGTCTCGAACGCGTCCGGCTCGGCGACGTGCAGCTGGACCGGCAGGCCGTCCGCCGAGACGTTGGGCGCGATGTCGGACGTGCCGTGCAGAAGCAGCAGTCCGCGAGCCTTCTCGTCGCCCAGCGCCAGCGTCTGCGCCACGGACGCCCCGAGCGAGAAGCCGGCGTACACCAGCTCCCGCTCCGAGTAGGGCGCGGCGGCCAGCACGGCCCGTCTGAGCAGTTCCTCCTTGCCGATGCCGGCGTTGAACTCCATGCCCTCCTCGACCGTCTCGAAGGTGCGGCCCTCGAACAGGTCGGGCGTCCACACCTCGTGCCCGGCCGCGCGCAGCCGGTCCGCCGCGTCGCGCACGGCGGGGCGAAGACCGTAGGTCGAGTGGAAGAGCATGACGTTCATGGCAGACATGGTGCCAGCCGGGTGTGACAACGCCCGTGCGGGCACTGCCCCGAACCGCGGCGAATTCACATGTTCAGTGCCGCCCCGTCCCGGTTACGTTCGTGGGCATGGAGAACATACTCCGCCCCCTGATCGTCATCGGCGGCTCGGTCCTGCTCACCCTGGTGATCGGCTGGGCCACCGACCGCCTGCTGCGCAAGGCGGACGCACGGCACCACGACACACCGCTGTGGGGCCTGCTGCGCCGCGGCCGGATCCCCTACCAGCTCCTGCTCTGCGCGGCCCTGTTGAGAGGCTCGTTCGACTCCGCGCAGCTGCTCCAGGACCACCGGTTCGGCATCGGCCGGTTCCTGACGCTGGTGCTGATCGGCTCGGCGGCCTGGCTGGTGATCCGGATCGCGGCCGCGGTCGTCGAGACCTCCTACACGCGGTACGCCAGTTCGCACGCCCGGCGTGATCCGGCGCGCGTGCGCCGGGTGCGCACCCAAGTGACGCTCATCACACGGGTGGTGGCGGCGGTCGTCGGCGTGGTGGCCGTGGCGGCGATGCTGCTGACGTTCCCGGCGATGCGTGCGGCGGGCGCCTCGCTGCTGGCCTCCGCCGGCATCATCGGCATCGTCGCCGGTGTGGCCGCGCAGTCCACGCTGAGCAATATGTTCGCCGGGTTCCAGATCGCCTTCGGCGACATGGTGCGCATCGGGGACACGGTCGTCGTGGACGGCGAGTGGGGCACCGTCGAGGAGATCACGCTGACCTATCTGACGGTGCGGACCTGGGACGAGCGCCGGATCACCATGCCTGTGTCGTACTTCACGTCCAAGCCGTTCGAGAACTGGTCGCGCGGCACCCCGCAGATGACCGGCACCGTCTACTGGCAGCTGGACCACTCGGCGCCGGTGGAGGCGATGCGCGAGAAACTGCGCGACATCCTGCGCCAGTGCCCGGCCTGGGACGGCCGCACCTACGGGCTGGACGTGACGGACACCACGCCGAACACCATGGAGGTGCGCGCCCTGGTGACCGCCAAGGACGCGGACGACATCTGGTCGGCGCGGGTCACGGTCCGCGAGCAGATGATCGGCTGGCTGGTCAAGGAGCACCCGTACGCCCTGCCCCGCGTCAACACCGCCGACGCCGTCCTGCGCCCCGGCCTCAATGGCCGGCGCCCGTCCCCCGACGGCTCGTCCGCGCGGCGCGCGGTGGAGACGCCGTCGCGTGTGGAGCGCGGCTGAGGGGGGCGTACGGGCAACGGACTCCGGCGCGCTCGGATGCGGGGCGCGGGGGCGGTCCCTCCGCCCACGGACTTCCGGCGGGCGCACCGCGGGCGGAGGGGCCGCACCGCGCGCTCCGGGCGAAGTGGCGCCGACCTGGGAGGGCTGGGACGACAACCCCGGCAACCCCGCGCACGGCGAAGGACCCGCGCCGGGCCGCACGGCTCGCGCGCCGTCGGCTACAGGGCGCGGCGCATCGCCCGGTGCGCGATCCCCGCGTCCGGGAACTCCGGTCCGTACGCCTCGTAGCCGAGGCGCTCGTAGAAGCCGAGCGCATGCGTCTGGGCGTGCAGGTCGACGGCGGCGAGCCCGCGGGCGCGAGCCGCGTCCTCGATGGCCCGCACCAGCGCGACGCCCACGCCCAGACCGCGCGCCTCCTTGGCGACGGCCAGCCGGCCGAGCGAGCCCACCGCCGGGTCGCCGCCGGTCTTGGCGGCGACCCCGTCGCCGTACAGCAGCCGGCCGGTGCCGAGCGGCACGCCGTCCTCCCGCACGGCCAGCACGTGCAGCGCGCCGGCGTCGTAGGCGTCGTACTCGATGTCCTCCGGCACGCCCTGTTCGGCGACGAAGACCTGCTTGCGCACGGCGAAGCAGGCCTCGCGGTCGGCGGCATCCTCGGCGACGCGGACGGTGTAGGCGGGCGGGACCGCGGGGCTCATCCGTAGGTCTCCTCACGGACCTGGTCCAGGGCCTGCCGGAGGTCCTCGGGGTAGTCGCAGGAGAACTCCGCCCACTGCCCGTCGCCGGGGTGCTCGAAGCCCAGGCGCACGGCGTGCAGCCACTGGCGGGTCAGGCCCAGCCGTTTGGCGAGCGTGGGGTCGGCGCCATAGGTGAGGTCGCCGACGCACGGGTGGCGGTGGGCGGCCATGTGGACGCGGATCTGGTGCGTGCGGCCCGTCTCCAGCTTCACGTCCAGCAGGGAGGCCGCGCGGAACGCCTCGATGAGGTCGTAGTGCGTGACGGAGGGCTTGCCCTCGGCGGTGACCGCCCACTTGTAGTCGTGCTGCGGGTGGCGGCCGATGGGGGCGTCGATGGTGCCACTGGTCGGGTCCGGGTGGCCCTGGACCAGGGTGTGGTAGCGCTTGTCGACCGTGCGCTCCTTGAACTGGCGCTTGAGCGACGTGTACGCGTACTCCGACTTGGCGACGACCATCAGGCCGGAGGTGCCGACGTCGAGGCGGTGCACGATGCCCTGGCGCTCGGCCGCGCCGGAGGTGGAGATCCGGTACCCGGCCGCGGCGAGGCCGCCGATGACGGTCGGGCCGGTCCAGCCCGGGCTCGGGTGGGCGGCGACGCCGACGGGCTTGACGATGACCACGACGTCCTCGTCGTCGTGCACGATCTCCATGCCCTCGACCGGCTCGGCGACGACCTGCACCGGGGCGGGCGCGGCCGGCATCTCGACCTCCAGCCAGGCGCCGCCGCTGACCCGCTCGGACTTCCCGACCACCGACCCGTCGACCGTGACCTTCCCGGCCGCGGCGAGCTCGGCCGCCTTGGTGCGGGAGAAGCCGAACATGCGCGAGATGGCGGCGTCGACGCGCTCGCCCTCCAGGCCGTCGGGCACGGGCAGGGTACGGATCTCGGGAATCGTGCTCACCCGTCGAGTATGCCGGACCGCTCCGGCGAGCCCGAACGCGTGCTCAGTCCTTGTGGACGGTCCCGTCCGGATCCAGCCCCTTGAAGGACAGCAGCACGATCAGGATGCCGCCGCACACGATCGCCGAGTCGGCGAGGTTGAACACGGCGAAGTGCTTGGGCGCGATGAAGTCCACGACCGCGCCCTCGAACACGCCGGGCGAACGGAAGATGCGGTCGGTGAGGTTGCCGAGCGCGCCGCCGAGCAGCAAGCCGAGCGCGACCGCCCACGGCAGGCTGTACAGCTTGCGCGCGAGCCGGGCGATCACGACGATCACGGCCGCCGCGATCACCGTGAAGATGACGGTGAACGCCTCGCCGAAGCCGAAGGCCGCGCCCGCGTTGCGGATCGCCTCGAACCGCAGCCAGTCGCCGATGATCTCGATCGGCTCGTGGTGCTCCAGCTTGGCGACCACGATCATCTTGCTGACCAGGTCGAAGGCGTACGCGACCGCCGCCACCGCGAACAGCACGGCGATCCGCCGCTTGCCGCGGGGCCGCTCGGCGTCGGACCGCTCGCCCTCGGACCGCTGGCCCTGCTCCGCATCGTCGTCCGGCGTACCGATGACGCGCTCCACCTCTGCCACGTGAGTCCCTCAACCTAGGTGCCTGACTGAGCACGAGGGTACGGCACGCCCCGCGCGCGGCCGGATCAGTACCGGCGCTCCTGCTTCTGCTTGCACTCCACGCACAGGGTGGCCCGTGGGAAGGCCTGCATCCTGGCCTTGCCGATGGGTTTGCCGCAGTTCTCGCACAGACCGTACGTCCCCGCGTCCAGGCGCTGCAGGGCGCGCTCGGTCTGGTCGAGCATCTCGCGCGCGTTGGCGGCGAGGGCCAGCTCGTGCTCTCGCGTGATGTTCTTGGTGCCGGTGTCCGCCTGGTCGTCGCCGGCACCGTCGCCGGAGTCGCGCATCAGGCCGACGAGGGACGCCTCCGAGGAGGCGATCTCGGTGCGCAGCCGCTCCTCCTCCGACGTCAGCTCCGCGCGGGCCTCGGCGACCTCCTCCGGGGTCCAGGGGTCCTCGCCGGGGCGCACCGCGAGGTCGCCCGGCTCCGCCGCGGCGACCCGTGCCTTCGGAACGGCGGTCTTCGCCGCCGTGGCCTGGCCAGGAGTCTTCTTCGCAACCACCGTCGTGGCTCCCGTCTGCTCCGCGGCCTGCGCCGCACCCGCCTTCTTGCCCGTACGCCCGCCGGCCCCGCCCGAAGGCGCCGCCGCCCCCTCGCCCCCCGCATCCTTACCCGCCCCCGCGCCCCGGGAACGCCCGCCGCCGCTCTCCCCCGCGTCGGCCCCCTTCCCGCCGGCCGCGGCACCCGCCGCACGCCTGCGGGGCGCCTTCCCGGCTGCCGTCCCTCCCGCGGCGCCGGCGTCGCCGCCCGTTTTCCCGGCGGCCGCCTTCTTGCTGCCGCCCGCCGCACCCTTCCCTGACGGCTTCCCGGCGGCCACTGCCTCGCCGCCGGGCTTGACGACGGCCGACTCGGCGGTGACCATCCCGGCAGCCGGCGTCGTAGCAGCCGCTGTCTTCGCGGAGGACGTCTTGACGGTGGCCGTCTTCGCGGTGGCCGTCTTCTCCCCCGCCGGTTCCCCGCCCGTCGTTCCCGGGGGGACCGCCTCCCCGCGCGGCGCCTCGGCCACCCTCCCGGCCGACCGCTTCTTCTCCGTCTCCGCCCCCGTCGCCTTCCCGGACCCGCGCTTCCCCGCAGCCGGCGCCTCGGACGCCGCCCGCTTCGCCGTCCCCCGCGTGCTCCTCTTCCCACCCGTCTCCCCGGCCGTGCCGCCGGAGGATCTGCCGGACGCCGGCTGCTGCACGGCGGTCTTCTTCGCCACCATGGCCGCGCCCCCTTCACATGTGGTGATCTTGCACGCGCATCGTGCTGGGACGATAAATCGACTCGAGTCGGGCGGCAACGGGGCTCGCCGCCCCGAAGACCGCCGCTCGGGCGGCATGCATGCGTTGTGCCCAGCTCCCCGCCGGGTAATCCGGCCACCCCCGCCTCCCCCGGGACGAAAATCGTGCAGTCGACCGTTCGGGTCGTCACACCCGCCCCGGAAACCGGTCGGCCGCTGTCCGTCCCGCGCCGTACACTGGGCGGAGCGAGAAGCGTGGATGGGGACGAGTAGCGGCGTACGCAGTCCAGAGCGACCCGGGGACGGTGGGAGCCCGGGGGCGAGCGCGACGTGAAGATCACCCCGGAGCCGCCGGAAGAAAGCCGGGCCGACGAGGCGGGCGAGTAGAACCGGCATCGCGACCCCAATGAGGGGGCTCACCCGGCGCACACCGCGCGGCGGGGGGCCAAGGAGGGTGGTACCGCGGGAGCGCGCCGCACACGGCGTACAGCACAAGGCTCTCGTCCCTCCGACGGAAGGCAGCAAGTCCGCCGGAGGAAGCGCGCTGATGACAACGCCTACGTACCGCCAGGTGCCCGCCCAGGTCGACCTGCCCGCCCTCGAGCACGCCGTGCTCGACTTCTGGCGCGAGCAGAAGATCTTCGCCAAGAGCCTGGAGCAGTCCGAGGGCCGCCCCGAGTGGGTGTTCTACGAGGGTCCGCCCACCGCCAACGGCATGCCGGGCGCCCACCACATCGAGGCCCGCGTCTTCAAGGACGTCTTCCCCCGCTTCCGCACCATGCGCGGCTACCACGTCTCCCGCAAGGCCGGCTGGGACTGCCACGGCCTCCCCGTGGAGCTGGCGGTCGAGAAGGAGCTGGGGTTCTCCGGCAAGAAGGACATCGAGGCGTACGGCATCGCCGAGTTCAACGCCAAGTGCCGCGAGTCCGTGCTCCGTCACACCGACGCCTTCACCGAGCTGACGACCCGCATGGGCTACTGGGTCGACCTCGACGACGCGTACGTGACCATGGAGCCCGAGTACATCGAGTCCGTCTGGTGGTCGCTGAAGGAGATCTTCAAGAAGGGCCTGCTGGTCCAGGACCACCGCGTCGCCCCCTGGTGCCCCCGCTGCGGCACCGGCCTGTCCGACCACGAGCTGGCCCAGGGCTACGAGACGGTCGTCGACCCCTCCGTCTACGTCCGCTTCCCCCTCACCTCCGGGCCCCTCGCCGGCGAGGCCGCCCTCCTGGTGTGGACGACCACCCCCTGGACCCTGGTCTCCAACACCGCCGTCGCCGCCCACCCCGAGGTGACCTACGTCGTCGCGACCGACGGAGAGGAGAAGCTCGTCGTCGCCGAGCCACTCGTCGCCAAGGCGCTCGGCGAGGGCTGGGAGACCACCGGCGAGTCCTTCACCGGCGCCGAGATGGAGCGCTGGACCTATCGCCGCCCCTTCGAGCTGATCCCCTTCGACGCCGAGGCCCACTTCGTCGTCAACGCCGACTACGTCACCACCGAGGACGGCACCGGCCTCGTCCACCAGTCCCCCGCCTTCGGCGAGGACGACCTCAAGGTCTGCCGCTCCTACGGCCTGCCCGTCGTCAACCCGGTGCGCCCCGACGGCACCTTCGAGGAGGACGTCCCCCTGGTCGGCGGCGTCTTCTTCAAGAAGGCGGACGAGAGTCTCACCGAGGACCTCAAGGACCGCGGCCTGCTCTTCAAGCATCTGCCGTACGAGCACAGCTACCCGCACTGCTGGCGCTGCCACACCGCGCTCCTCTACTACGCCCAGCCGTCCTGGTACATCCGCACCACGGCCGTCAAGGACCGTCTGCTCCAGGAGAACGAGAACACCAACTGGTTCCCGGACACCGTCAAGCACGGCCGCTTCGGCGACTGGCTGAACAACAACATCGACTGGGCGCTGTCCCGCAACCGCTACTGGGGCACCCCGCTGCCGATCTGGCGCTGCGAGGACGGCCATCTCACCTGCGTCGGCTCCCGGGCGGAGCTGACCGAGCTGACCGGCGCGGACCAGTCGGGCCTCGACCCGCACCGCCCGTACATCGACGACGTCACCTTCGCCTGCCCCGAGTGCGAGAAGACGGCCACGCGCGTGCCCGAGGTCATCGACGCCTGGTACGACTCGGGTTCGATGCCGTTCGCGCAGTGGGGCTATCCGTACAAGAACAAGGAACTGTTCGAGCGCCGCTACCCGGCGCAGTTCATCAGCGAGGCCATCGACCAGACGCGCGGGTGGTTCTACACCCTGATGGCGATCGGCACGCTGGTCTTCGACAAGTCGTCGTACGAGAACGTCGTCTGCCTCGGCCACATCCTCGCCGAGGACGGCCGCAAGATGTCCAAGCACCTGGGCAACATCCTCCAGCCGATCCCGCTCATGGACCAGCACGGCGCCGACGCGGTGCGCTGGTTCATGGCGGCCGGCGGCTCCCCCTGGGCGGCCCGTCGCGTCGGCCACGGCACCATCCAGGAGGTCGTCCGCAAAACCCTGCTGACGTACTGGAACACGGTCGCGTTCCAGGCCCTGTACGCCCGCACGTCGAACTGGGCCCCCTCCGCCGCCGACCCGGCCCCGGCCGAGCGCCCGCTGCTGGACCGCTGGCTGCTGTCCGAGCTGCACGCGCTCACCGACCAGGTCACCCTGGCGCTGGAGGGCTACGACACCCAGCGCGCCGGCAAGCTGCTGTCCGCGTTCGTCGACGACCTGTCCAACTGGTACGTCCGCCGCTCCCGGCGCCGCTTCTGGCAGGGCGACAAGGCGGCCCTGCGCACGCTGCACGAGGTCGTCGAGACGGTCACCCGGCTGATGGCGCCGCTGACCCCGTTCATCACCGAGCGGGTCTGGCAGGACCTGGTCGTACCGGTGACGCCGGGCGCCCCGGAGTCGGTGCACCTGTCCGCGTGGCCGGAGGCCGACCTCACCGCGATCGACCCGGAGCTGTCCCGGCAGATGGTCCTGGTCCGCCGCCTGGTGGAGCTGGGCCGCGCCACCCGCGCCGAGTCGGGCGTCAAGACCCGCCAGCCGCTGCGGCGCGCGCTGATCGCGGCGACCGGCTTCGAGGCGCTCGACCCCGAGCTGCACACGCAGATCACGGAGGAGCTGAACGTCGAGTCCCTGGCGTCGCTCGGCGATGTCGGCGGCTCCCTGGTGGACACGACCGCCAAGGCCAACTTCCGCGCGCTGGGCAAGCGGTTCGGCAAGCGCGTCCAGGACGTCGCCAAGGCCGTCGCGAACGCCGACGCCGCCGCGCTGTCCCTCGCCCTGCGCGAGGGCACGGCCTCGGTGGAGGTCGACGGCGAGACCGTCGCCCTCGCCCCGGACGAGGTGATCATCACCGAGACCCCGCGCGAGGGCTGGTCGGTGGCGTCGGACGCGGGTGCGACGGTCGCCCTGGACCTGGAGATCACCGAGGAGCTGCGCCGCGCGGGCCTCGCCCGTGACGCGATCCGGCTGATCCAGGAGGCCCGCAAGAACAGCGGCCTCGACGTCGCCGACCGGATCGCCCTGCGCTGGACGGCGACGGACCCGGCGACGGTGGCGGCCCTCACCGGGCACGCCGGGCTGATCGCCGACGAGGTCCTCGCCACGGACTTCGCCCAGGGCGAGGCCGACGACAGCTACGGCGCCCCGTTCACGGACGAGGGCCTGACGCTCGCGTTCCGCCTGCGCAAGGCGTAACGGCACAAGCCCCCGGCGCCCGGGCCAAAGGGCGCCCCCACACGGGACGCGCACGCGAAAGGGCGGGGCCCCGGATCCAAGATCCGGGGCCCCGCCCTGAACACTGCCGACTGCTACGCCGTACCGATGACCGTCAGTTGTCGTCCTCGTCGATCAGGAAGCCGCGCATCGGCGAGGGCGCCTGGCCCATCGGCGACGGACCCTGCGGACGGACCGGAGCCATCGGCTGGGTCATCGCCGGGGACATCTGCTGCTGACCGCCGTAGGACGGACCACCGGGACCGGGCGCGCCGCCCATGCCCTGGTTGCCGCCGCCGTAGGACGGGGCGCTCGCGCCGGCCGGGGCCATCGAGGGCGCCGGGGACGGCGGGAGGGACGCGGCAGCGGGCTGACGCGGCGGGGCGAGGGAGTCGTCCGCCTGGGTCTCCAGCTGGCGCAGCTGCGACTCCAGGTACGACTTCAGACGCGTGCGGTACTCGCGCTCGAAGCCGCGCAGGTCCTCGACCTTGCGCTCCAGCGTGGCGCGGGCGGACTCCAGGGAGCCCATCGCGACACGGTGCTTCTCCTGCGCGTCCCGCTCGAGCGCGTCGGCCTTGGCGCGCGCGTCGCGCTCCAGGCCCTCGGCACGCGAACGCGCCTCGCCGACGATCTTGTTGGCCTCGGAACGGGCCTCGGCGATCGCCTGGTCGGCGGTCTGCTGGGCCAGCGACAGCACGCGCGCGGCGCTGTCGCCACCGGGACCCTGACCACCCATGGGGCCGCCCATCGGACCGCCCATGTGCTGCATGGGGGGCTGGCCCATCGGGCCCGGACCCTGGCCCATCGGACCGGGACCCTGGCCCATCGGACCGGGACCCTGCGGACCCTGACCGCCGGGGCCGGCGGGCAGCTGCGGGGCACCGCTCGGCAGCTGGGGCGGGCCACCCATGGGGCCGCCCATCTGCTGCTGCGGCGGGCCCGATATCCCGGCGGGCACGGGAGCGCCGGGACCTCGCATGCCCTGCTGCGGCATGCCGCCCTGCTGGGGCATCCCGCCCTGCTGGTCCTGCTGTTCCGGGGGCTTGCGCATGTTCTGCTGGTTCTGCGCGGCCGCACGGGTCGCCGCGGCCAGCTTGGCGCGCAGGTCCTCGTTCTCGCGGAGCAGGCGGGTCAGTTCGGCTTCGACCTCGTCGAGGAAGGCATCGACCTCGTCCTCGTCATAGCCTTCTCGGAGGCGGACGGTCGTGAACTGCTTGTTCCGCACGTCCTCGGGGGTCAACGGCATCTCTTCACCTCAACGTAGTCATCGGCAGTCGGCAAGACCGTATCGCTCACAGTCACCTCGCGAGGCTTCCCACGATCGAGATGAGGATGTAAACGATGATCATCAGTACGAAGAAGGACAGGTCGAGCGCCACGCCCCCGAGACGCAACGGCGGGATGAACCGCCGCAGAAGCTTCAACGGTGGATCGGTGACAGTGTAGGTGGCCTCCAGAACGACCACCATCGCCTTGCCGGGTTGCCACGAGCGGGCGAACTGGAAGACGTAGTCCATGACCAACCGGAAGATCAGCACGATGAGGAAAACCATCAGCGCGATGTAGATCACCTGCGCGAACACGCTCATGGCCGATGTTTCCCTCTCCCCTGTTCCCACTGCTTCTTGGTCGGTACGTCTCAGCTCTGGTTGAAGAACCCGCCCTCTGCGATGCGGGCCTTGTCCTCCGCCGTGACATCGACGTTAGCAGGCGACAACAGGAACACCTTCTGCGTCACCCGCTCGATGCTGCCGTGAAGACCAAACACCAAACCGGCCGCAAAGTCGACAAGTCGCTTGGCGTCTGTGTCGTCCATCTCAGTCAGATTCATGATCACCGGCGTGCCCTCACGGAAGTGTTCCCCGATGGTACGGGCTTCGTTGTACGTCCGCGGGTGAAGCGTGGTGATCCGGTAAGGCTCTCGTTCCGACACGACCTTGGGCATGATCACCGGCGCGTTCTTCTCCAGGGGCTGACGTTCTTGTGTGATGGACGCCACGGGCGCGATGCGCGCGGGACGTCCGGATTCCGCGGACAGCGAAGAGGATCTCGCCACCGGCTCACGGGGCGCCGGAGGCTGCACGATTCGCACCTCTTCATCCCTTTGGGACTGATGTGCGAGGTGCGACTGGTGGGACGGCTCGTGCCGCCGGTGGTCCCGCTCGGGCTCGGGGTCGAGTTCGGGTTCGAAGTCGTCGTCGGGATCGAATCCCCGGCCGTCGTACCCATCGTCCTCCACGAGGCCGAGGTAGACCGCCATCTTGCGCATCGCGCCGGCCATGCTCTGAGTCCTCCGCTCTGTGGTGGATCGGCTGACGACTGCCAAGTGCCCGCGATCCACGAGGTCTTACGCCGCCCTTCGACGGTAATGACCATATTTTCTGCTGTGGTCCGACTTCTTGGCGACGTTACCCGAGCCCGGCACGGACTCCGAGTACCGCCGTACCGACGCGCACATGTGTCGCCCCGGCCGCGACGGCCTGTTCGAGGTCCGCGCTCATCCCCGCAGAGACCATGGTGGCAGCCGGATGGTCCCTGCGCAGGTCGGTCGACAAATCCATCAACCGCCCGAACGTCTCGCGTTGACGTCCCGCGTACTCCCCGGTGAGCGGCGCGACCGTCATCAGACCGTCGAGCCGCAACCCCGGAGCGGCGGCCACGAGACCGGCCAACTCCCCGATCCCCTCGGGGGCCACGCCGCCCCGGTCCCCACGCCCGCTCGCCCCCGCGTCGAAGGCGACCTGGATCAGGCACCCCACCTCGCGCCCGGCGCGCTCCGCCTCCTTCGACAGAGCCGTGACGAGCCGGGACCGGTCGACCGACTGCACCAGGTCGGCATAACCGACCACGGATCGCACCTTGTTGGTCTGCAACTGACCGACGAAATGCCATGTCAGGGGCAGATCCGAACAGGCCGCGGCCTTGGGCGCGGCGTCCTGGTCCCGGTTCTCCGCCACATGACGCACACCGAGTTCCGACAGGATCCGCACATCGCTCGCCGGATAGGTCTTGGTGACGACGATCAGCGTCACCTCTTCGCGCTTCCGGCCGGCGGCCGCGCAGGCGGCGGCGATGCGCTCCTCTACTTTCGCCAGGTTCGTGGCGAGTTCGCCCCTACGGTCCGTCATGCCCCATCAGTCCAGCCAGACATAGCCCGCGAGCCGTCCGGTGGTCCGGTCGCGGCGGTACGAGAAGTGGTCGTGCGATTCCCGGGTGCACACCGGGGAGTGCGCCCGGTCGCGCACCCCGAGCCGTTGGAGCTGGGCGTGCACCCCGGCGCCGACGTCGAGCGCCGGCGTGCCCCAGCTCGTCTCGGTGTGCGCCGCCGGTTCGAGGGCGGCGACCTCGGCGCGCATCGGCTCCGGCACCTCGTAGCACCGACCGCAGACGGCGGGTCCGGTGCGGGCGACGATCCGGGCTGGGTCGGCCCCCAGTTCCGCCATCGCGCCCAGTGCCGCCGGGACGACACCGGCGACCATGCCGGGCCGGCCGGCGTGGGCCGCGGCGACGACCCCGGCGACCGGGTCGGCGAGCAGTACCGGCACGCAGTCGGCGGTGAGCACGGCGAGCGCCAGTCCCCGGGCCGTCGTGACGATCGCGTCGACCTCCGGCGCCGGGCGCGCGCCCCAGGGACCGTCGACCACGGCGACGTCGTTGCCGTGGACCTGGTTCATCCAGACCACCCGTCCGGGGTCGACGCCCAGCGACTTGGCGGCCAGTTCCCGGTTGGTGCGCACGGACCGCGGGTCGTCGCCGACCGCGCCGCCCAGGTTGAGCTCCTCATACGGAGCGGCGCTCACCCCGCCCCACCGGTCGGTGAAGGCGAAGTGCGCGCCGCTCACGGTCTCGCGCTGTCCTATCACTTCAGGAAGTCCGGTACGTCCAGTTCCTCGGCCGCGCTGTCGGTGTAGGTCCGCGACGGCGGGACCGGCGGGGAGGCCGGCAGCTCGCTCACCGGCTCGGGCGCCGGCTCCGGCTCCTCCTTGGGCTTGACGCTGCCGAGCGTGCCGAAGGACGGCCGGCTCTCGGGCTGCCGTACGGGCGCGGGTTCGTCGCGCTTGACCGAGGACGAGCCGAGGACGTTGTCCCGCTTGGCGGGCGGCTGACCCCCGTCGAAGCCGGCCGCGATCACGGTGACCCGCACCTCGTCGCCGAGGGCGTCGTCGATGACCGCGCCGAAGATGATGTTGGCCTCGGGGTGGGCAGCCTCGCTGACCAGCTGGGCGGCCTCGTTGATCTCGAACAGGCCGAGGTCGGAGCCGCCGGAGATGGAGAGCAGCACGCCGCGGGCGCCGTCGATGGACGCCTCCAGCAGCGGCGAGGAGATGGCCATCTCGGCCGCGGCCACCGCGCGGTCGTCGCCGCGGGCCGAGCCGATGCCCATGAGCGCCGAACCGGCCTCGGACATCACCGACTTCACATCGGCGAAGTCCAGGTTGATCAGACCGGGCGTGGTGATGAGGTCGGTGATGCCCTGGACGCCGGAGAGCAGCACCTGGTCCGCCGACTTGAAGGCGTCGAGGACGGAGACCTGGCGGTCCGAGATGGACAGCAGCCGGTCGTTCGGGATGACGATGAGGGTGTCGACCTCCTCGCGCAGCTCGGCGATGCCGTCCTCGGCCTGGTTGGCCCGGCGCCGCCCCTCGAAGGTGAACGGGCGGGTGACCACGCCGATGGTCAGGGCGCCCAGGGAGCGCGCGATGTTGGCCACGACGGGCGCGCCGCCGGTGCCGGTGCCGCCGCCTTCACCGGCCGTCACGAAGACCATGTCGGCCCCCTTGAGGACCTCCTCGATCTCCTCGCGGTGGTCCTCGGCGGCCTTGCGGCCGACGGCCGGGTTGGCTCCGGCGCCGAGTCCGCGGGTGAGTTCGCGGCCGACGTCGAGCTTGACGTCGGCGTCGCTCATCAACAGCGCCTGTGCGTCGGTGTTGATGGCGATGAACTCGACGCCCTTGAGACCGACCTCGATCATCCGGTTGATGGCATTGACACCACCGCCGCCGACACCGATGACTTTGATGACTGCGAGGTAGTTCTGCGGTGCTGCCACGTCGAAGGCCTCTCGCCTCGAGTTACGTGCGCCGGTTCACCGGGACGCAGCTGCGCCTCGCGATCCGACGACTGATGCCGATTGGGACGGTCCGTTGTGCCGACCCGAACCCTAACGTTGAAGTTTAGGGTTACCAGTGTGTCTGTTCCCTGGAGTCTTCTGAACAGGACACTAAGTCGACAAGCGGCGCACGTTCAACGAACACGCCGAACCTCCCGTTTTTCTTTTCACCCTATGTGATCAGGCATAGCGATGCCCAACCAGGGTGGTGGCCTGCGCCGATGCGCGTCAACTCCCTGATGACGCGGGCGCGGTGGGGACGCTGACGTCGAAGTGCCGGGCCCGTGGGGCCGCTTTCAGCAGGGCGGTCAGGGTACGGCCCTTGGCGCGCCCCTGTTCGGCGCTGCCCCAGACGACGGTTCGGCCGTCGGTCAGCTCCAGCGCGATGTCGTCGTAGGAACGGACCTTGACGGCCCGGGTCAGCCGGGCGACCGCGGCCGGGACGTCGCCCGCGACGCGCACCGCCTCGCGCACCAGCCGCGCTTCGCCGAAGCGGCGCAGGCTGGCGGCGGCCGAACCCTGCCGGGAGACCGTCAATTCCAGCAGGGGAACGCCTTTCGGGGCCCGGGAAACCGTGGCGAAACGGACACCCTCGTCGTCCACCTCCACGAACTCGCCGCCCTTTTCCATGACCAGGACCGCGGTGCGCTCGGTGACTTTCAGCGTGATTCCGTCCGGCCAGGAACGCACCACCTCAACTTCGTCAATTCGGGGCAATTCCCGGCGCAGTCGTGACGCGATCGCACCGGTGTCGACGGAGACCATCGGCGCGCCGACCGGTACGGCCGCGGCACGGCGGACCTGGGCCGGCGTCAGAACGTCCGCGCCGGAGACGGACACCCGCTCGACGCGCAGCCACTGCGAGCCGTAGAGGAGCCAGCCGCCGCCGGCGGCGAGGACGACCAGCGCGATGGCCAGGATGATGATCGTACGGAGCCGGGGCGGTCGCCACCGGCGGGCGGCCGGGGGCGGGCCGGACGATCCCTGCTGACGTGCACCGCGCTCGGCGGTGGTCGGTCCGGCCACGCTCCCCTGCCTTCCGTCCAGCGTTACTGGCGATGCGCCCGGTGTGCCGCGATCGCCTCGTACACCATGCCGACGAGCAGTTCGTCGGCGT
This sequence comes from Streptomyces sp. NPDC006610, assembly GCF_040611575.1. Lineage (NCBI taxonomy): Bacteria > Bacillati > Actinomycetota > Actinomycetes > Kitasatosporales > Streptomycetaceae > Streptomyces > Streptomyces sp. NPDC006610. The sequence continues at coordinate 17,483 of NZ_JBEXOP010000034.1, read as the reverse complement.
CCCGGCGGCCGAACTCGGCGGCGGCGCGGGACATCTCGTACAGCCGGTGCGGGTCGGCGAGCACGGGCAGGACGTTCTGCTGCACCCACTCGGGGGTGAGTTCCGCGTCATCGACCAGCAGTCCGCCGCCCGCCTTCACCACCGGCTGGGCGTTCAGCCGCTGTTCGCCGTTGCCGATGGGCAGCGGGACGTAGGCGGCCGGAAGCCCGACGGCGGAGAGTTCGGCGACGGTCATCGCGCCCGCGCGGCAGAGCATCATGTCCGCCGCGGCGTACGCGAGGTCCATCCGGTCCAGGTAACTTACCGGGACGTACGGGGGCATCCCCGGCATCTGGTGGACCTGCGGCAGTTCGTTCTTGGGGCCGACCGCGTGCAGGATCTGGATCCCGGCCTGCTGGAGCCAGGGGGCGACCTGCTGGACGACCTCGTTGAGCCGGCGGGCGCCCTGCGAGCCGCCGGTGACCAGCAGGGTCGGCAGGTTGGGGTCGAGGCCGAACGCCGCGCGCGCCTCGGGCCGTACGGCCGCCCGGTCCAGGGTGGCGATCGAGCGGCGCAGCGGGATGCCGATGTAGCGGGCGCCGCGCAGCTTGCTGTCCGGGGTGGAGACGGCCACCTGGGAGGCGTACCGGGAGCCGATCTTGTTGGCCAGGCCCGGGCGGGCGTTGGCCTCGTGGATGACGATCGGCACCCCGAGCCGCTTGGCGGCCAGGTAGCCGGGCAGCGCCACATAGCCGCCGAAGCCGACCACGACGTCCGCCTTGGTGCGTTCCAGGATCTGCTCGGCCGCCTTGATCGTGCCGCGCAGCCGGCCGGGCACGGTGATCAGCTCGGGGGTCGGCTTGCGCGGCAGCGGTACGGCGGGGATCAGCGCCAACTCGTAGCCGCGCTCCGGGACGAGGCGGGTCTCGAGTCCGCGCTCCGTGCCCAGTGCGGTGATCCCCACCGTCGGGTCCTGCCTGCGCAGGGCGTCCGCGAGGGCGAGCGCGGGCTCGATGTGGCCGGCGGTCCCCCCGCCGGCGAGTACGACATGCACCGAAATTCACCGCTCTCCGGACGAGCGCGCCGGGGCGCGCCGTCGCATCGTGTTCCATCTCCGGGACCCCTGCGGGCCCCCAGCCCCCCGCTTTCTACCAAAGCGGGGTTGCCGCATCGCAAGCGCCGCCCGCGCAGCGGGCTCGTCGCGTGCGAAGGCGATCAGCAGCCCGATGGCGAACATGGTCGGCAGCAGGGCGGAGCCCCCGTAGGAGAACAGCGGGAGCGGGACGCCGGCGATCGGCAGCAGGCCGAGCACCGCACCGATGTTGATCACGGTCTGCGCCGTGATCCAGGTGGTCACACCTCCCGCGGCATACCTCACGAAGGGGTCCTCCGTGCGTCCGGCCACGCGGATACCCGCATAGCCTAGAGCGGCGAACAGGGCGAGAACCGACAGCGTCCCCGCCAGGCCCAGTTCCTCACCGGTGACGGCGAAGATGAAGTCGGTGTGAGCTTCGGGGAGTTGGCCCCATTTCTCCACACTCGCACCGAGCCCGGATCCGAACAGTCCGCCGGAGGCGAGGGCGTAGATGCCGTGCACCGCCTGCCAGCAGGAGCCGTCGGATCCCATCTCGGTGGCGCCGATGCAGGAGAAGCGCTCCAGGCGGTTGTCGCTGGTCCTGATGAGGAAAGCGCCGATGACCGCGGAGACGGCCAGCACGCCCACGAACAGCCGGGTGGGCGCGCCCGCCAGCCACAGCAGCCCGAACAGGATCGCGGTGAGGATGATGGCGGTGCCCATGTCGCCGCCGAGCATGATGAGCCCGAGCAGCAGGAACGCGGCCGGGACCAGCGGCACCAGCATGTGCTTCCACTGCGTCAGCAACCTCTTGTCCTGTTTGCGGGCCATCAGGTCGGCGCCCCACAGCACCAGCGCCAGTTTGCCGAACTCGCTGGGCTGGAGCTGGAAGGAGCCGCCGACGGGGATCCAGTTCTGGTTGCCGTTGACCGCCACTCCTATCCCCGGCACCTGCACCAGCGCCATCAGGAAGACGGCGCCCGCGAGGATCGGGTAGGCGAGCGCCCGGTGCAGCTTGACCGGCATCCGGGAGGCGGCGAACAGCAGCACGGCGCCGAGCACGGCGGCCAGCAGCTGCTTGCGGAAGAAGTACCAGCCGGGCAGCGACATCTGCAGCGCGGTGATCTGGGAGGCCGAGTAGACCATCACCAGACCGAGCACGGTGATCAGCAGACTGCCGCCGAGGATCAGGTAGTAGGCGGTCAGCGGCCGGTCCCAGGCCTTGCGCAGACGCGTGTGCAGCCGCTGCACGGGGTTCTCGCGCGGCGGCCGGGGAACGGCGGGACGCCGGGCCGCCCGCTGTACGGGCGGGCGGCCGGTGCGGCTACCGGGCATCGGCGCCTCCGTGAAACGTCGGCCCAGTCGGTCCCACGCGTCCCTCCCAAGGTCGCCCGGCAGGCGGCCGGGTCAGGCGCCGAGTTCGCGAACGGCCTGTGCGAACGCGTCACCGCGCTTGTTGTAGTTGGCGAACATGTCCATGGAGGCGCACGCGGGGGCCAGCAGCACCGTGTCGCCGGCGACGGCGAGCCGCCGCGCCTCCTGGACAGCCTGGAGCATCGCCCCAGTGTCGGTCCGGTCGAGGTCGACGACGGGTACTTCCGGGGCGTGTCGCGCCAGGGCTTCGCGGATCAGGGCGCGGTCGGCGCCGATCAGCACGACGCCGCGCAGCCGCTTCGCCGACTTGGCGACCAGTTCGTCGAAGGTGGCGCCCTTGGCTAGGCCGCCCGCGATCCACACGATCGACTCGTATGCCGCCAACGACGCCTCGGCGGCGTGGGTGTTGGTGGCCTTGGAGTCGTCGACGTAGGCGACGCCGTCCACGTCGGCGACGTGCGCGATGCGGTGGGCGTCCGGCCGGAAGGCCCGCAGCCCGTCGCGCACGGCCGCGGCGGGCACGCCGTAGGCCCGGGCGAGGGCCGCCGCCGCGAGGGCGTTGGCGATGTTGTGCGGGGCCGGCGGGTTGACGTCGGAAACCTCGGCGAGCTCCTGCGCGTTCTTGTGCCGGTCCTCGACGAAGGCGCGGTCGACCAGGATGCCCTCCACCACGCCGAGTTGGGAGGGGCCAGGGGTGCCGAGGGTGAAGCCGATCGCCCGGCAGCCCTCCTCGACGTCCGCCGCGCGCACCAGGTCCTCGGTGGCCCTGTCGGCGGCGTTGTAGACGCAGGCGACCCGATTGCCCTCGTAGATACGGCCCTTGTCGCGTGCGTACGCCTCCATGGAGCCGTGCCAGTCGAGGTGGTCGGGGGCGAGGTTCAGCACGGCGGCGGAGTGGGCGCGCAGGGAGGGCGCCCAGTGGAGCTGATAGCTCGACAGCTCGACGGCGAGCACGTCGTACGTCTCCTCGCCGAGCACCGCGTCCAGCAGGGAGACGCCGATGTTGCCGACGGCCGCCGTGCGCAGGCCGGCCGCCCGGAGGATGGAGGCGAGCATCTGGACGGTGGTGGTCTTGCCGTTGGTGCCGGTGACCGCGAGCCAGGGGGCGGCGTCCGGTCCCCTGAGCCGCCAGGCGAGTTCGACGTCGCCCCAGACCGGGACGCCGGCCTCGGCGGCGGCCGTGAACAGGGGCTTGTCGGGCTTCCAGCCGGGGGCGGTGACGATCAGCTCGGCGCCTGCGGGCAGGGTGGCGCCGTCGCCGAGGCGCACGGTGACGCCGAGCGCCTCCAGCTCGGCGGCCTGGGCGCGGGCGCGTTCGTCGTCGCCGTCGTTGACGACGGTGACGTGCGCGCCGAGGCCGGCCAGGACCCTGGCCGCCGGGACTCCGGAGACGCCGAGTCCCGCTACCGTGACGTGCTTGCCCTGGAACTCCGCAGACGCCGTCGAGGTCACTTTTCCGCTGCCCATCCCGCGTAGAAGAGGCCCAGTCCGACGATGACGCAGATGCCCTGGATGATCCAGAAACGGACCACCACGAGCACTTCGGACCAGCCCTTGAGTTCGAAGTGGTGCTGGAGCGGCGCCATCCGGAAGACCCGCTTGCCCGTCATGCGGAACGAGCCGACCTGGATGACCACCGACATGGTGATGAGGACGAAGAGGCCGCCGAGGATCGCCAGCAGCAGCTCGGTGCGCGAGCAGATGGCGAGGCCCGCCAGCACGCCGCCGAGCGCGAGCGAGCCGGTGTCGCCCATGAAGATCTTGGCCGGCGAGGTGTTCCACCACAGGAAGCCGAGGCAGGCGCCCATCAGCGCGGAGGCGACCACGGCGAGGTCCAGCGGGTCGCGCACCTCGTAGCAGGCGCCCGGGTTGGTCAGCGTCTGCGAGTTGGCGCAGGACTCCTGGAACTGCCAGACGCCGATGAACGTGTAGGCGCCGAAGACGAGCACCGAGGCGCCGGTGGCGAGGCCGTCGAGACCGTCGGTGAGGTTCACGCCGTTCGACATGGCGAGGATCATGAACAGCGCCCAGACGACGAACAGCACCGGGCCGATGGTCCAGCCGAAGTCCGTGATGAACGACAGCTTGGTGGAGGCCGGCGTCTGCCCGCGGCTGTCCGCGAACTGCAGCGACAGCACGGCGAAGGCGATGCCGACGATCAGTTGGCCGGCCATCTTCGCCTTGGCCCGCAGACCCAGCGAACGCCGCTTGACGATCTTGATGTAGTCGTCCAGGAAGCCGACCAGGCCCATGCCGACCATCAGGCCGAGCACCAGCACGCCCGAGTACCTCGGCGGCTCCCCGCTGATCACCTTGCTGAGGAAGTAGGCGGCCACGGTGGCCAGGATGAAGGCGATGCCGCCCATGGTCGGCGTACCGCGCTTGCTGGCGTGCTCGCGCGGGCCGTCGTCGCGGATGTACTGCCCGTAGCCCTTGCGGGCCAGGAGCTTGATCAGCAGCGGGGTGCCGATCAGCGTCAGGAAGAGGCCAATGACTCCTGCGAACAGGACCTGATTCATCATCGGGCGCTGACCTCACCCTCGGCACCGGTCTCCAGCAGCGCCTGGGCAACGCTCTCCAGACCGACCGAACGGGACGCCTTCACGAGCACCACGTCCCCCGGGCGCAACTCGCTGCGCAACAGGTCGACCGCCGCCTGTGCGTCGGACACGTGCACCGACTCCTCACCCCACGAACCCTCGTTATATGCGCCCAGTTGCAGCCAGGCGGCTTCCCTGCCCCCGACCGCGACGAGCTTGCTGACGTTGAGCCGGACGGCGAGCCGTCCGACCGCGTCGTGCTCGGCGAGCGATTCGTCCCCGAGCTCGGCCATCTTGCCGAGCACCGCCCACGTACGCCCCCCCTTCGCCCGTGCGGCCTTGCCGATGGCGACGAGCGCGCGCAGGGCGGCCCGCATGGACTCGGGGTTCGCGTTGTAGGCGTCGTTGACGACCGTCACGCCGTCGGGGCGCTCGGTGACCTCCATCCGCCAGCGGGAGAGGGAGTCCGCCTCGGAGAGCGCGGTGGCGATCTCTTCCGCGGACATGCCCAGCTCATGGGCGACGGCGGCCGCGGCGAGCGCGTTCGACACGTGGTGCTCACCGTACAGGCGCATGGTCACATCGCTTGCACCGGAGGGTGTGTGAAGCCTGAAGGCGGGCTGTCCGCTGTCCGTGAGTCGGACGTTCTCGGCGCGTACGTCCGCTTCGTCGGCCTCGCCGAAGAGGACCACCTTCGCCTTCGTCCGGGACGCCATGGCGCGCACGAAGGGGTCGTCGGCGTTGAGGATCGCGGCGCCGCCCTCCTCGGCCGGCGGCAGGGCCTCCACCAGCTCGCCCTTGGCCTGGGCGATCTGCTCCCGGCCGCCGAACTCGCCGATGTGCGCGGAGCCGACGTTGAGCACCAGGCCGATCCGCGGGGGCGTCAGGCCGGCGAGGTAGCGGATGTGGCCGATGCCGCGGGCGCCCATCTCCAGGACGAGGAACCGCGTCTCCTCGGTGGCTGTGAGCGCGGTGAGCGGCAGCCCGATCTCGTTGTTGAGGGAGCCGGGCGTGAACACCGTCGGCGCCTTGCGGCGCAGCACCTGTGCGATGAGGTCCTTGGTGCTGGTCTTGCCCGCCGAGCCGGTGAGTCCGACGAGGGTGGCGCCGAGCCTGCCCACCACGTGCCGGGCGAGGGCGCCGAGGGCCGCCTGGACGTCGTCCACGACGATCGCGGGCACGCCGACGGGCCGGGAGGCGAGCACGGCGACCGCGCCCGCCTCCACCACCTGCCGCGCGAAGTCGTGGCCGTCGACGCGCTCGCCGGCGAAGGCGGCGAACAGGCTTCCGGGACCCGCCTCCCGCGAGTCCCGGACGACCGGTCCGGTCACCCGCACCGTCGGATCCGGTATGTCGTGCGTCTGCCCGCCGACGACTTCAGCGATCTCGGCGAGAGAGAGGGCGATCACAAGTTCATCCCTGGGTCTTCTTGATGGCTTCGCGAAGCACCTGGCGGTCGTCGAAGGGACGCACCACCCCGGCGATGTCCTGCCCCTGCTCGTGGCCCTTGCCCGCCACCAGCACGGTGTCGCCGGGCCGTGCCCGGGCGACCGCGGCGGCGACGGCGGCGGCCCGGTCCTCGAAGACCTGGACCTCGCCGCGCTCGTGCGCGGGCACGGACGCCGCGCCCTGGAGCATGGTGGCGAGGATCGCGAGGGGGTCCTCGGAGCGGGGGTTGTCCGACGTCAGTACGGCGGTGTCGGCGAGCCGCGCCACGGCGGCGCCCATCGGGGCGCGCTTGGTGGTGTCCCGGTCGCCGCCGCAACCGAGGACGACGTGCAGCCTGCCCTCGGTGACCTTGCGCAGTGCTTTGAGGACCGACTCGACGGCGTCCGTCTTGTGGGCGTAGTCGACCACCGCGAGGTACGGCTGCCCGGCGTCCACCCGCTCCAGCCGGCCCGGCACGCCCGGCACGGCGGCGACGCCGTCGGCGGCGGCCTGCGGGTCGAGTCCGGCGGCGGCGAGGGCGACGATCGCGGCGAGGGTGTTGGCCACGTTGAAGGGGCCCGGCAGCGGGGACTTGGCGGCGATCCGCTCGCCCCGGGGGCCGACGACCGTGAACTGCGAGTCCAGCGGCCCCACCCGGACGTCCTCGGCCCGCCAGTCGGCGTCGGGGTGGCCCTCGGCGGAGTAGGTGACGACGGGGACGCCGGCCTCGCGGGCGAGCCTGCGGCCGTACTCGTCGTCGGCGTTGACCACGCCGAGCCTGCTGCGCTCCGGCGTGAACAGCTGCGCCTTGGCCTGGAAGTAGTCCTCCATGCCGGAGTGGAACTCCATGTGCTCCGGGCTGAGGTTGGTGAAGACCGCCACGTCGAAGACGCAGCCGTCGACGCGGCCGAGGACCAGGGCGTGGCTGGAGACCTCCATCGCGACCGCCTCGACGCCGCGTTCGCGCATGACGGCGAACAGGGCCTGGAGGTCGGTGGCCTCGGGGGTGGTGCGCTCGGACTTGATGCGCTCCTCGCCGATGCGCATCTCGACGGTGCCGATCAGTCCGGTGGAGCGGGCGGTCTTCAGGCCGCCCTCCACCAGGTAGGCGGTGGTGGTCTTGCCGGAGGTGCCGGTGATGCCGATCTGCAGCAGGTCGCGGCCCGGCCGGCCGTAGATGGTGGCGGCCAGCTCGCCCATTCGCGCACGCGGGTCGTCGACGGTGAGCACGGGCAGGCCGGTCGCCGCGGCGCGTTCGGCGCCGGCCGGGTCGGTCAGCACGGCGGCGGCGCCGAGGCCGGCGGCCTGGGTGACGAAGTCGGCGCCGTGCGCGCGGGCGCCGGGCAGCGCGGCGTACAGGTCGCCGGGGCGGACGGCGCGCGAGTCGTGGGTGATGCCCATGACCTCGGCGGGAGTCTCGGGCGCGGTGACACCCAGTTGATCGGCGAGTTCCGCGAGGGGTGTGGCGGAGACCCGGGCCGGCCGGGGCGGTCCCGGATGGGTCACGGGATGGCCCTTCTGGGTGGTTTGGGACTGATCAGGGTGTGGCACGGCGGTGAGCGTACCGGGCGCACCCGCTCCGGAGCGAAGCGAGGGGCCGGGGGTGCCGGGGTTCCGGGGATCGGGGGTGGTCGTCGTCACGGGTGGTTCCTGGTGGCTCGGTGCCGGACGGCGTTGTCCGGCACTGTCGTGTCACGGTCGGAAGGTGACCGGGATGTTGGCGGGCTTCGCTCCCGTCGGCGGGACTTGCAGGGTCTTCAGGGCGAACGCCATCACCTTCTTGTAGACGGGGCCGCAGATCTGGCCGCCGAAGTAGTCGCCCCTGGTGGCGTTCTGGATGGCGCAGTAGACGGTGATGCGGGGCTTGTCGGCGGGCGCGAACCCGGCGAACGACGAGGTGTAGCCGTGGTACTTGCCGGTGTCCGGGTCCACCCGGTTGGCGGTGCCCGTCTTGCCCGCGACGCGGTAGCCGGGGATGCGCGCCCGGGTGCCGGTGCCCTCCTCGTCGTCGACGACCGACTCCAGCATCCGGGCGAGGGTCTTGGCCGTCTTGGCGCTCACCACCCGGGTCTTCTTCGGCTCGGGCGCCGGGATGAAGCGGCCGTCGGCCTCCTTGGTGCCGCGCACCAGGGTGGGTTCGACGCGGACGCCGCCGTTGGCGATGGTCGAGTAGACGGAGGCCGCCTGCATCGCGTTGATGGAGACGCCCTGGCCGAAGGGGATCGTGAACTGCTGGGAGGTCGACCAGGTGTCCGGCGGTGCGAGGATGCCCCTCGTCTCGCCGGGGAAGCCGAGGCCGGTGTACTCGCCGATGCCGAACTCGCGCAGGTAGCGGTAGAGGACCTCGTTGGCCTGCTCCTGGGTCTTGCCGAGCTGGCCGACGGCGAGGATCGTGCCGATGTTGCTGGACTTGGCGAGCACGCCGTTGAGCGTGAGGTACCAGGTCGGGTGGTCGATGTCGTCCTTGAACAACCGGTCGCCCCGGTGCAGGCGGTTGGGCACGACGACGTGTGTCAGGGGGGTGGCGGCGCTCTCCTCCAGTACGGCGGCCATCGACATGACCTTGGCGGTGGAGCCGGGCTCGTAGGCGTCCTGGAGGGCCGCGTTGCCCATGGCGGCGGCGTCGGCGGTGGACAGGTCGTTGGGGTCGAAGCCCGGCGAGTTGGCCATGGCGAGGATCTCGCCGGTGCGGGTGTCCTGGACGATGACGTAGCCGCGGTCCGCGCGGGACTTCTCGACCTGCTCGCCGATGGCGTTCTGCGCGGCCCACTGGATGTCGCGGTCGATGGTCAGCTCGACGTCGGAGCCGGGGACCGCGGGCGTCTCGGTGGAGCCGACGGTCGGCACCTGGTGGCCGCCGGACTGGGCGTAGCGGATCTTCCCGTCCTCGCCGGCCAGCCGCTCGTCCAGCTGCTGCTCGACGCCGCCGCCTCCCTTGCCCTCGGCGTTGACCCAGCCCAGTATCCCGGCGGCCAGCTCGCCGTTGGGGTACACGCGCTTGCTGCTGGGTTCGGCGAGGACGCCGGCGAGGACGTTGACGGTGCTGCGGTCGGTCTCGGCCTTGGCGGCGAGCGCGGATCTCAGGTCGCGGATCTGCTTCCAGACCTGCGGCGTCTGGCGCACGGCGAGCCGGACGTAGCGCAGCTTCTTGTCCGCGGGGCGGAGCTTGTCGGTCAGCTCCTGCTGGTCGAGCCCGAGGATCGGCGCGAGCAGCGCGGCCGCCTGCTCGGGGCCGTCGTCGACCTTGAGCTGCTCGGGGGTGAACAGGGTGGGGTCGGCGGTGATGTCGTACGCGTCGACGCTGGTCGCCAGGGCGACGCCGTTGCGGTCGGTGATCTCCCCGCGCTGGGCGGCGAGGGTGTGCACCACGTACCGGTTCCGCTCGGCCTTCGCGGCGTAGGCGCCGGCGTCGACGGCCTGCACCTGGAGCAGCCGTACGACGAAGACGCAGAGCACGAGCGTCAGCCCGAGCCCGACCATGCGCAGCCGCGGCCGGGGGCTGCCCAGCCTCAGCGCGGGCGCGGGCCTGCGCGCCGGCGCCCGCCCCGGCCGGCGTCCGGCAGCGGGCCGCACCGGCCGAGCGGGCCGAGCGGGCCCGGGCACCCGGCGACGCGGCGGTTGCCTGTCGGTCACGTCCGTCACCTGCCGGAGGTCGGGGTGGGCGGGGCGGTGGGGAGGGCCTCCGGGGGGAAGGCCGCGGGCGGGCGGGCCGCCGTACGGACACGGGCCGGCAGCGGGCCGGCCGCCCTGCGGACACGGGCCGCGGGCCGGCCGGGCGCGGCGGTGGGAACCGGGGCCGCGGCGCAGCCCCGCGCGGCGGCAGGGCACAGTCCGGCGGGCGAGGCCGGGGGCCCGGCGGCACCGGGGGCCGGGCGGCGCGGCGAAGTCCTGTCGGTCACGTCCGTCACCTGCCGGAGGTCGGGGTGGGCGGGGCGGTGGGGAGGGCCTCCGGGGGGAGGACCGCGGGCGGGCGGGCCGCGGCCGGGGTGGGGGCCGCGGGGGACGGGACGCCCTTGACGGTGCCGTCGGGGGACAGGAAGGCGGGGTCGCCGCCGGGGACCATGCCCAGTTCCTGGGCGCGGCGCTGGAGGGCGTCGGGGGCGGAGTAGGCGTCGATGTCCCGCTGGAGGGCCTGTTCCTCGTCGGTGAGGTTCTTGGTCTCCTTGCGGATGTCGTCCAGGCGGAACGAGCCCTCGCTGAGCGCGGAGTTCAGCACCAGCAGCCCGATCAGCCCGCCGCCGAGGAGCAGCACCACCAGCAGGACGAACGGGGTGCGCGCGGCCTGGCCCCGGCCGGCCGGCAGCAGCCGGGCGAGCCGGGCGGCCCGCCCCCTCAGTTCGGGTTTCCTACTCACTGGCCCTCACCCGACGTCCTCCCTGACGCGCTCGGCCGCGCGCAGTCGCGCGGGCGCCGCGCGGCGGTTCTCGGCGATCTCTTCCTCGCTGGGAAGTTCGGCACCCCGGGTGAGCAGCTTGAGCCGGGGCTGGTACCGCTCGGGCACCACCGGGAGCCCGGGCGGCGCGGTGGTCGCCGCGCCGGCCGCGAACACCTGCTTGACCAGCCGGTCCTCCAGCGAGTGGTACGACAGCACGGCGATCCGCCCGCCCACCGCCAGCGCCTTCACGGCCGCCGGGACGGCCCGTTCCAGCACGCTCAGCTCGCCGTTCACCTCGATCCGCAGCGCCTGGAAGGTCCGCTTGGCGGGGTTGCCGCCGGTGCGCTTGGCGGCCTGCGGCAGCGCGTCCCGGATCAGCTCCACGAGCCGCGCGCTGTTGGTGAACGGCTCCTTCTCCCGCTCGCGCACCACGGCGGCGACGATCCGCTTGGCCTGCTTCTCCTCGCCGTACGCGCGCAGGATCCGCACCAGCTCGCCCGCCGGGTAGGTGTTGAGGACCTCGGCGGCGCTGATCCCGGTCGTCTGGTCCATGCGCATGTCGAGCGGGGCGTCCTGCGCGTAGGCGAAGCCGCGGCCGGCCTCGTCGAGCTGCATGGAGGAGACGCCGAGGTCGAACAGGACGCCCTGGACGCGCGGCACGCGCAGGCGGGCCAGCACGTCGGGCAGTTCGTCGTAGACCGCGTGGACGAGCGAGGCGCGTTCGCCGTAGGGGGCGAGCCGCTCGCCGGACAGCCGCAGGGCCTCGCGGTCGCGGTCGAGGCCGATCAGCCGGACGCCGGGGAACCGCTGGAGCAGCGCCTCGCTGTGGCCGCCGAGTCCCAGGGTGCAGTCCACGACCACGGCGCCGGGCTCCTGGAGCGCGGGGGCCAGCACGTCGAGGCAGCGCCGGAGCATCACCGGGACGTGTCGGCTCGAATGCGCTTCGCGCACCATTTCCTTCGGGGCCCTCTCAGGTCCGGCGGGCCGTACGCACCGCCGGGTCCCCGCCCGCTCGTGAAGGGGAGACCTGCCGGCGCCGAGAGCGTCGGCCGGCCGGGAGCGGGTGGAGGCCGAGCCGCACGTACGCGCCGCGCACGTGGGAGGACTCCGGTCGCGGCCGGGGTCCTCGGGATGTCAGTCCAGCGGGGAGAGCCTCGCCTCCCGCTTCGCGTCACTTTAGTCCACCCTGTCTCGCGGTCAATCAACCGGCCCGCGCGTGGCGGCGACGGCGGTGGATCACGCTCCCGGGGACGGCGAATCACCCGCTCGGCCCCGCGACGGTCACGCTTGTGGGTTACGTCACACACAAGGTGTGATGACGTTCTTTGTCCGCTCTCACAGCAGGCCCGCGGGTGGCGTGACCAGTAACGTCATCGACATGACGACTTCTGCATCGGTTCCCGCCGGCTCCGAGGGCGCCATAACGGGCGCCGACACCGTGACGGACCGCCTCGTCGAGGCGAACAAGAGGTACGCCGCCGCCTTCACCGACCCCGGCATGGACGCCCGTCCGGTGCTCCAGGTGGCGGTCGTGGCCTGCATGGACGCCCGGCTCGACCTGCACGCCGCGCTGGGCCTGGACCTCGGCGACTGCCACACCATCCGCAACGCGGGCGGCGTCGTCACCGACGACGTGATCCGCTCCCTCACCATCAGCCAGCGCGCGCTCGGCACCCGCAGCGTCGTGCTGATCCACCACACCGGCTGCGGCCTGGAGACCCTCACCGAGGAGTTCCGCCACGACCTGGAGATGGAGGTCGGCCAGCGCCCCGCCTGGGCGGTGGAGGCCTTCCGCGACGTCGACCAGGACGTACGGCAGTCCATGCAGCGCGTGCGCACCTCGCCGTTCCTTCTGCACACCGACGACGTGCGGGGGTTCGTCTTCGACGTGAAGACGGGTCTGCTGCGCGAGGTCGACCCGGCCTGAACCCCGACGACGGAACGGGCCCGGGATCGCTTTCCGGAGGATTCCCGGGCCCGGAACAAGACAAAACGTCTTCAGCGCCGATGTGTCGCGGCCAGTTGTCCACGGGCGAGTGACACGAATCGATAACGGCGGCAAGAATGCGGGTGGTGGACGTCGCGCGGAACTTTTCCCGCCTGCCGTCCGTGTTCGGGGTGGGCCGGTCCGCATCGCAGAGCGTCGGCCCGGAGAAAGTAACGGGCCGAGGAGGGCCGGGTGACGACCTATGACGATCGAGCGAGCCTCACAGATCTGACTGCCACCGTGGAGCGGGTCCGCAGTGCGGTGGAGGAAGTGATCGAGGGCAAGCCCGAGGTCGTACGGCTTTCGCTGACCGTGCTGCTCGCCGAGGGACACCTTCTGATCGAGGACGTCCCCGGCGTGGGCAAGACCATGCTGGCCAAGGCGCTGGCCCGGTCCATCGACTGTTCGGTGCGCCGTATCCAGTTCACCCCCGACCTGCTCCCCTCGGACATCACGGGGGTGTCCATCTGGGACCAGCAGCGCCGGGACTTCGAGTTCAAGCCGGGAGCGATCTTCGCGCAGATCGTGATCGGGGACGAGATCAACCGCGCCTCCCCCAAGACCCAGTCGGCGCTGCTGGAGTCCATGGAGGAGCGGCAGGTCACGATGGACGGGCAGACGTACGAGCTGCCGAGCCCGTTCATGGTGGTGGCCACGCAGAACCCGGTCGAGATGGAGGGCACCTATCCGCTGCCCGAGGCGCAGCGCGACCGCTTCATGGCCCGTGTCTCCATCGGCTACCCGAGCCCCGAGGCCGAGTTGCAGATGCTGGACGTGCACGGCGGCGTCAGCCCGCTGGACGACCTCCAGCCGGTGGCGCACGCGCACGACATCGTGAAGCTGGTGGAGGCGGTGCGCGGCGTGCACGTCGCCGAGACCGTCCGGCGCTACGCGGTGGACCTGGTCGCCGCCACCCGCACCCACCCGGACCTGAGACTGGGCGCCTCCCCGCGCGCGACGCTGCATCTGCTGCGCGCGGCGAAGGCGTCCGCCGCCCTGAGCGGCCGGGAGTACGCGCTGCCGGACGACGTGCAGGCCCTCGCCGTCGCCGTCCTGGCCCACCGTCTGCTGCCGACCGCGCAGGCCCAGCTCAACCGCCGTACCTCGGAGCAGGTCGTGCAGGAGATCCTGCAGCGCACCCCGGTGCCCGCGGCGCCCCAGCAGGGCGCCTTCGGCGGCCTGGGCGCCGGGACCTACGGCCAGCAGCCGCCGCGGAGGCTGTGATGACCTCGGCGGCAGGGCCCGCGGCGCCCGCCGACGAGGACCGGGGCGACCGCGGCGGCCTGCGCACGGCGCTGGCCGGCCTGACCACCCGCGGCCGGTCCTTCCTGGCCGCGGGGGTCGCCTCCGCCGTGAGCGCCTACGTGCTCGGGCAGAGCGATCTGCTGCGGGTGGGGCTGCTGCTTGCGGTGCTGCCGCTGCTGTGCGCCACGGTGCTGTACCGCACGCGCTACCGGGTCGCCGGCAGCCGCCGACTCTCCCCCGCGCGGGTGCCCGCCGGCTCCGAGGCCCGGGTGCACCTGCGGATGGACAACGTCTCGCGGCTGCCCACGGGCCTGCTGATGCTTCAGGACCGGGTGCCCTACGTGCTGGGCCCGCGTCCCCGTTTCGTGCTGGACCGGGTGGAGCCGGGCGGCCGGCGGGAGGTGTCCTACCGGGTCCGGTCCGACCTGCGCGGCCGCTATCCGCTGGGGCCGCTCCAGCTGCGGCTGACCGACCCGTTCGGGATGTGCGAGCTGACCCGGGCCTTCTCGACGTTCGACACGCTGACGGTGATACCGCGCGTGGAGGCGCTGCCGCCGGTCAGGCTGACCGGCGAGTCCTCCGCCGGGCACGGCGACGGACGGCAGCGCTCGCTCGCCCTGGCCGGGGAGGACGACGTCATCCCGCGCGGCTACCGCTACGGCGACGACCTGCGCCGCGTGCACTGGCGTTCGACCGCGCGCTACGGCGAGCTGATGGTGCGCCGCGAGGAGCAGCCGCAGCGCGCCCGCTGCACGGTGCTGCTGGACACCCGGGGCGTGGCCTTCCAGGGTGCGGGTCCGGGCTCGGCCTTCGAGTGGGCCGTCTCGGCCAGCGCGTCCGCGCTGGTGCACCTGCTGGAGCGGGGCTTCTCGGTGCGGCTGCTGACGGACACCGGCGGCTGCGTGCCGGGCGAGGGCGCCGACGGTTACGCGGGCGTCAGCCAGGAGTCGGCGGACGCGGCCGGGCTGCTGATGGACACCCTCGCGGTGATCGAGCATTCCGAGGGCACCAGTCTGTCGCGGGCGTACGACGTGCTGCGCGGCGGCAACGAGGGGCTGCTGGTGGCGTTCTTCGGCGACCTCGACGAGGAGCAGGCCGCGATGGCGGCCAAGATGAGCCGGCGCGGCGGCGGCGCGGTCGCCTTCGTGCTGGACAGTGAGGCCTGGACGCGGCAGCCGGGCGAGGCGGCCGCGCCGCCCGCCGGCAACGAAAAGTCGCTGCGGATGCTGCGCGGCGGGGGCTGGACGGTGGTGCCGGTGCCGCGGGGCGCCTCACTGCACGATCTGTGGCGGCAGGCGGACCGGGAGCGGTCGGGCATCGTGACGGCGCACGACGCCGGCGGGGAGGGAAGGTCATGAGCGCGCGGGCACGGATGGCGCTGTGCGCGATGGCGGCCACGCTGATGGCCGCGTGCGCCCTGCTGCCGCTGGTCGACACACCCGGCTGGTTCCTCCAGGCGGCGGTTCTGCTGCTGGTTCAGACCGGTGTGGGCGCGGCGGCCCGGCGGGTGCCGCTGGCCCGTGCGCTGACGGTGGCGGTGCAGGCGCTGGTCACGCTGCTGCTGCTGACCGTGGTCTTCGCGCGGCGTCACGCGGTCGCCGGGGTGCTGCCCGGTCCCGAGGCCTTCGCGCACTTCGGCGACCTGCTCCGGCAGGGCGCCGACGACGTGAGCCGGTATGCCATTCCGGCGCCGCTGTCGGACGGCATCGAGCTGATGGTCGTCGGCGGTGTGCTGGTGATCGGGCTGCTGGTGGACGTCATCGCGGTCACCTTCCGCAGCGCGGCCCCGGCCGGGCTGCCGCTGCTCGCGCTGTACTCGGTGGCGGCGGGGCTGGCCGACGGCGCCGGCGGCTGGCTGTGGTTCCTGATCGCGGCGGCCGGTTATCTGATGATGCTGCTGGCTGAGAGCCGGGACCGGCTGTCCCAGTGGGGCCGGGTCTTCGGCGGCGCGTCGCGCGGTCCGGGCCGGGAGCCCGGCGACCCGGTGGCGCCGGTGCGCACCGGGCGGCGGATCGGCGTGGTGGCGCTGGGCATCGCCCTGGTGGTGCCGCTCGGCCTGCCCACGATGAGCGGCGGGCTGCTGGAGGCCGCGGGCACCGGTGCGGGCACCGGCGTCGGGGGCGGCGGCATCATCTCCTCGGTCAACCCGGTGGTGAGTCTGAGCAACAGCCTCAAGGTGGAGGAGGACCGCCAGGTCCTGACCCTGCGCACCGACAGCGAGGACCGGTCCGGCATGTATCTGCGGATCGTCTCCGTGGACGACTTCGACGGCAAGGACTGGAGGCCGTCCCACCGCAACGTCGTCGACGTGCCGGAGGATCTGCCGACGCCGCCCGGGCTCGGCCCCGAGGTCGTGCGCACCGAGGTGCGCACGACGATCGCGGCCGCCGACACGTACGACCAGGACTGGCTGCCGATGCCGTATCCGCCGCGCGACGTGAAGGTGAACGGCCGCTGGAGGTACGAGCCGGTCGGCATGACCCTCGTCGGCGACCGGGGCCAGAACACCCGCGGGGCGACCTACGAGGTGACCAGCCTCGACCTGCGCCCGACGGCGGATCAGCTGGCCTCGGCCGCTCAGCCGCCCGAGGCCCTGGTGCGGGAGTTCACCGAAGTGCCGGACGATCTGCCGGGCGTGGTGGAGCGCAGGGCACGGGAGATCACGGCGGAGGCCGACAACCCCTACGAGCAGGCCGTCGCGCTCCAGGAGCACTTCGCGATCACCGGCGGGTACCAGTACGACACCGAGGTGGACGGCGACAGCGGGACGAAGGCGATCGTCACCTTCCTGCAGGACAAGCGGGGCTTCTGTGTCCACTTCGCCTTCACGATGGCGTCGATGGCCCGCACGCTCGGCATACCGGCCCGGGTCGCGGTGGGTTTCGCGCCCGGCACCCCGCAGGCCGACGACACGGTGGCGGTGGGGCTGCGCGACGCGCACGCCTGGCCGGAGCTGTACTTCGAGGGGGTGGGCTGGACCCGCTTCGAGCCGACCCCCAGCCGCGGCACGACGCCGGAGTACACCATGCCGGACCTGCCGGGCACCGGCACCCCCGAGCTTCCCGAGGCGTCCCGCTCCGCGCAGCCGGTTCCGTCCGCCGAGGCGTCGGCGAGCGCGAGCTGCGCGGCCGGGGACCAGCGGGCGGCCACCTGTGGCGCGGTGCTGCCGCTCACCCCGGAGACCCCCGAGGACAGTGGTCCGCCCTGGTACCGCACGGCGGCCTGGGTGCTGCTGGGGGTCACGGTGGTCGTGCTGTTGCTGCTGCCGATGCTGTGGCGGCTCAGGCGGCGGTCCGTGCGGCTGGGCTCCGCGCTGCACACGGCGTCGGCGCCGGGTGCGCTCGCCCGGGGGGAGCGCGGCGGTTCGGGGAGCGTCGACGGGGTCGCGGAAAGCCAAGGAAGAGGCCAAGAAGGCTTGGATCGCCGCCATCGAACGCGGCGCCGACCCCCAGCACATCGTCACCGCCGCCAAGGCCTATG
>NZ_JBEXOP010000033.1:0-87618 GCF_040611575.1 Streptomyces sp. NPDC006610 | reverse complement strand
CCACACCCGTCCGCGGCAGCCACGGCCGCCTCCCCGCAAACGACGACGAAGGCCCACTCCTCATCTGCTCCACCCCCCACCCCCTCGGCGACCGCGTCGCGGCCACCGAGGTCAAGTCCCTCCTCCTCGAACTCGCCGGCCTCGGACGACGGGACGTCCCCGGCGACTACGGACAGTGAAACACGCACCACTGACAACGCCCCGCGAGCCGCCCCCGCACCGGCAGTGCCGGTGGCTCCGGCAGCGCCCACAGCGAACCGAAAGCGAGACACCGTGACCGCGTTCAACGACGAATCCGGACCCGGCGACGCCCTGCGTCGTGCCCTCGGCGTCGACCGCCGCCGCTTCCTCAGCACCTGCACCGCCGTCTCCGCCGCGGCCATCGCCGCCCCCGTCTTCGGGGCCGTGCCCGCCCACGCCCGGGACACGACCGGGCACGGCGCCCACGGCCACGGCGGCGCCCTCGTCCCCGCCGACCGGCGCGGCATCATCCTCTACACCGTCCGCGACGCGATCGGCCGCGACCCGCTCGCCACCGACCTGCCCTCCGGCTTCCGCGACGTGTTCCGGCAGCTCGCCCGCTTCGGCTACCGCCAGATCGAGTTCGCCGGCTACGGCCAGCACGCCAACGCGCCCGGCGGCGCAAGCCTCGAGTCCGTCGAGGGCGCGAAACTGCTGCGCCGCTGGCTGGACGAGTACGGTCTGCGCGCCCGCGGCAACCACGGCTTCATCCCGCCGTCCTGGCCGCTGACCGGCGCGGACCTGGACACCTTCAAGAAGCACCTGGAGATCGCCAACATCCTCGGCATGGACCACATGGGCACCGGCGGCGACCCCACCGGCGGCTCCCACCGTGCCGACTGGGACGTGGCGGCGGACAAGTGGAACGCCCTGGGCGCCATCGCCCGCCGCGAGGGCGTCAAGCTGTACACCCACAACCACGACGCCGCCTACGACTTCCTGCTCGACGGCGGCCCGCTGGACGACCGGGGCCGGCCCACCCGCAGCTCGGGCGTCCGCAGGCTGGAGTACTTCCTCGGCATCACCGACCCGAAGGCCGTCTGGCTGGAGATGGACGTCTTCTGGGCGCACGTGGCCCAGTACAAGTTCCGCGCCTACACCGCCCACGACGGCTCCCAGCAGGAACGAATCTTCGACCCGGCCGGGCTCGTCGCCCGCCACCACGCCCGCTACCCGCTGTTCCACGCCAAGGACGGCGCCGTGAACCCGGCGAGCGGCCTCGGCTACGACATGGTGCCGTTCGGCACCGGCGACATCGACTACACGGCGTTCTTCTCCCGCGTCGGCCACCGCAACTACCACAACCCGATGGTCGAGCAGGACAACGCGCCCAGCGCGACGGACGCGGGACAGTCCCTGCGGTACGCGAAGACCGGCTACGACAACCTCTCGCGCCTGCGCCGCTGACCTCGCGAGGTAATGACCGGATCACCCCGGGTGACCCGGTCGGCGCCCCCGTTCCCGCCGCCCGGCGCACCCGCCCGGGCGGCGGAAACGCAGGTGAAGGCCACTCCCAAAGCTTGGTATTGTTGTCCCTGTCGCCGCGGGGAGGACCCCGCGCAAGGCGGCGGACACCTCGTCCGGGTGGCGGAATGGCAGACGCGCTAGCTTGAGGTGCTAGTGCCCTTTATCGGGCGTGGGGGTTCAAGTCCCCCCTCGGACACTCACCGAAATGGTGGTCGGGAAGAATCCCGGCCGCCATTTTGCGTTGCCTCCCGGAGGAGGCCGCCATGCCGCAGGAGACGACCCGTGACGCGGGCGTGCGCGACGCCGTCGACGACATCGTGATCGAGGCCTGCCCCGCCCGCGAGGTGCTGGACCGGGTGGCCGGCAAGTGGAGCATCCTGATCATCGTCGCCGCGGCGCGCGGTCCGGTGCGGTTCACCGAGCTGGAGCGGTCGATCGAGGGCGTGCCGGCGCATGCTCACGCTCACGCTGCGCAACCTCGAGCGCGACGGACTGCTGCGGCGCACGGTGTACCCGACCGTGCCGCCGAAGGTCGAGTACGAACGCACCGACACCGCCCGCGAACTGCACCAGTCGCCGCTGCCGCTGCTGGAGCCGGTCGTCGAGGTCACGGTCACCGTGCCCGAGGACGCGGTGGGCGCGGTGCTCGGCGACCTCGCGGCCCGGCGCGGCCGGGTCACCGGGTCGGTGACGCGGGCGGGCGCGGCGGTCGTCACCGCGACCGTGCCGCTGGCCGAACTGTTCGGCTACGCCACCCGGTTGCGCAGCCGCACGCAGGGCCGCGGCGCCTTCACGGCCCGCCCCACCGGCTACGCGCCGACGCCGGCGTCGGTGACGGCGTAGGCGCGTGGTCGGGCCTGTCCGGCGGTTCGGCGTGACCACCGGACAGGCCCTGGTGCCCACGGGCGGCCCCCCTGACCGTTCGCGGGGCCGCCCCGGCGCGAGATGGGCACCGGTCCTCGTGGGGTGTCCTCCCCGTGTCGTTCTCGTGCCCTTCCCGTCTGCCGCTACGGGTACGACACGATCGTGGACGGCACCGTCGACGTTCCGGACGTGGGCGCGCCGAGGTCGTTGATGACGTGCGCGTACTGCCCGTTGCCGCCGAGCGAGACGACCAGCAGGTCGTGGAAGCGCACGCCCGGCCGCTCGGGCGCGGCGAAACCGTGGTGCTGCACGATGGTCGGGTCCACGTTGTAGTAGCAGTAGCTGCCCAGGCCCCAGCCCTCGTGGACGGTGACGTCGTCGCCGACCCGGTAGGCGGCGTAGCCCCGGAGCTCGCCGTTCTGGATGGCGGCCTGGTTCGGGGCGTCGTACGCCTTCTCGTTCTGGAAGAAGATCGTGCGCCCGCGCTCGCCGAACCACTGCACGTCGTACTTGTTGAAGTGCTCCACGAACAGGCCGGTGGCGAGGACGTCGTCGCCGTTGACCACGACGCCGTAGTCCGCGCGGTTGGTCTCCCAGCCGACGCCGTCGCCGTGGTCGGCGCGCCAGATCCAGGTGTGGTCGACGATGGTGTGCCGACTGTTGACGACCAGGCTGGTGGTGGCCTTGCCGGGGCCCGCGCCGCCGATGCGGATGAAGACGTCCTGGACGGTGATGGGGTTGGCGGAGTGGTCCCGGCGCGAGCCGCGCGGCCCGACCTCGACCAGCGTCTCGGAGTTGACCGTTCCCGCGTCGACCAGGAACCCGGCCAGGCGGACGCCGTCGACGTCGGCGACCCGCAGCGCGGTGACCCCGCCGTCCGGGATGATCGTGGCGTAACCGAGGCCGAGCACGACCGTGTTGGGGCGGTTCACGCGGATCGGCTCGTCCACGTGGTAGATCCCCGGCGTGAGCAGCAGGTTGAGGCCCTGCTCCAGCGCCCGGTTCAACGTGGCGGCGCTCACGCCCGGCTGGGCGACGTAGAAGCGGGTGAGCGGCAGGGAAGTGCCCCGCGGGGTGCCGTTGCCCCAGGTCACCCCGCGGGAGTCGGTGCGCTTCTCGGGCAGGAAGACGCGGTAGTGGTCGCCGTCGAGGTGGAGGAACGGCTTCTCGCGCGAGACCGGGGTGGTCTCCAGCGTGGTGTACGGCGGGTTCGGGAAGCCCTGGGCCGGGGCGCCCTCGACGCCCGAGAACACCATGTTCCACACGCCGTTGAGCCAGCCGCCGATCACACTGTCGCGGGTGTACCACTGCTGCTGCGAGTACGGCTGGACCTGGCCGTCGATACGGCAGTCGGCGAGGTAGCCGCCGCTGGACCAGCCATAGCCGCTGGGCGCGAGGTTGAGGTTGCCGCGTACGTGCATCCGGCGGAACGGGGCCGCCTGGGAGACCGCCCACCGGTTGGTGCCGTTCACCGGCACGAGGGCGAGGTTCTCCGCCGAACGCCAGAAGTTCTGCGTGGCGTTGCCGCCGAACCAGCCGGCGTCGACCGTCACGTCGCCGTTGATGACGGTGTCGTCGGGGGACAGGCCGAGGCCCGCGATGGAGGTGTAGAAGCCGATCTGGGCGTTGAGCCCGTGGTACGCGCCGGGCTTGAACAGCAGCGCGTAGCGGCCGTTGCCGAACTGGGCCGACTCCTGCTGCTGGAAGACCTCGTCCAGCTTGGCCTGGATGCCGGGCGTGGAGGGGTCGAAAACCAGGACGTTGGGGCCCAGGTCGCCGCCGCCGCGCAGGGGACGCGGGCGCTTGCGGGCCGGTACGGCGGACGCCGCGGGGGCGGCGGCGGGGGCGGCCGACGCGGGCGCGGACGGCAGCCCGGCCAGCACCGGCGCGGCGGCGACGGCGCCGAGGACGGCCCTGCGGGGCACGGGGGGAACGGGGGGCATGCGCGGCTCTCCTGGTTCAGGAAGTGAACAGGTCGGGGACTTGGGAGCGCTCTCTTGTCGCGGAATGCTTCATCCGCCGAAACCTGTCCGTCAAGGGGTTGGACGCACTTGCCGCGGACTTCCGCGAAAGCGGCCCGACGACTTGACGGCTGACCGGCGAGCGAGTTAAGTCATGTCCTAAATTAAGGGATGACGGCTTCCGGGGCGACCAGCAACCGGCCGCCGCTTCCCTGTACTCGATGGCCTGCGCCCGCTCCTGCAACAAGCGGTTCTTCGCCGGCGCCGGCATCGTCCGGCCCCAGCCTCGGCCGCCTGGGCCGAAGTGGAGGTGGCCGCCGTAAGAAGCCTGCCAAGAAGGGAAGGGCGGTCTCCCCACCGTCCACCTGGCGGGCGACCGCCCCGAGGACCTCACGGCGGCCCGTCGCATGGACGGACGCACGACCGGTGCACGGCCGCGGCTGCCCGGAAATCGTCCGCAGTCACCGGGGCGGGGCGGGGGCGGCCGGCGAGCGGAACCGGCCCCGTCCCGGGGCCGGTTCCGCTCGTTCAGCGCTGCAGGAGAGCGCGAGTGGACGCACCGGGACGCCACAGCCGGACGGTGCTGTGGATCAGCGCGGCGCAGCCCGCCGTGAAGATCCACGACCCCGCCTCCAGGAAGGAGAGATCACCCCTGTCGTGCAGCATCACGCCCGCCCAGAAGGCGAACAGCCCGACTGCGAGCGTGGCGGTCAGCAGGTGCAACCGCCGGATCCCGCGCGGTACGGACGTCCACGACGAGCGGCGCAGCGCGGCCAGCACGGCGGCGCAGCTGCCCAGAACGGCGGCGGTGACCATGCCGCCGGCGCCCAGCAGTCCGGCGATCCGGTACCGCCCCACCTGCCGCGGATCGCTCGACTTCAGCCCTTCCACCAAGCTCCCCCCTGACGCACTCCCTGTGCGCCCGCGCGCGTCATTACACACCACCCGGCGCCACCCTCATCGGCCGCGGAGCGGACGGCTTCCGTGGTGACCACGGAAAGGGGTGCGGAGAGGCACGGGGAGGTGCGGGGGTCGGGTCACTGCAACGGGGTGCGGTGTCCGCCGCACCGAGCGGCACGGCGCAGCCGGACGAGCGGATTCGTGCCCTCCGCGGCCCGCGCCCGGCATCGCACCCGAAGGGCCGGCGGCCGGGGAGGCGGCCAGGGCGCCGCGCGGTGCGGGGGCCCTGCGGGGCGGCGAGCCCTCCTTCGGAACCCGTCACCGAAAAATGTACGCGAACGCTCCCGAACCCTGGCACCATGAAGCGCTGAGCTGTGTGTTTCCGCGGGCCGAGTGTCCTGACCGAGGGGAAAGCCGTGACGGACTGGATATATGTCCTCAACCCGAACAAGGACACCTTGGACGGGGAGCCGTCCGACAAGGAGACGATGCTCCAACTGGCGCAGGAGGACCCCCACTTGGAGCTGTGGCTCGCACGCCGGAACCGGATGGGGGTGGGCGACCGGCTCTGGTTCTACTTCACCCACCCCGAGCCGGCCGTCGCCGCCGTGGCCGAGGTGGACGAGGAGCCGTGGGAGGACCCCGAGGCGCCCGGCGAGTACTTGGTCGGTGCGGTGCTGCTGGCCGAGCCGACGCGGGCGCTGTACCGCGACCCGGTCGGCCGCGCCGAACTGGGCCTCGGCCAGGTGCGGACGGTGCAGAAGGTGAAGCCGGAGGCCCTGCCGGCGCTGCTCAAGCGGGCTCAGCCGGCGGACGGCTGAGCCGGACGGACGACGCCACGGGAACGACGGACAGGACGGCGGCCTTGCCCCCCTCGCCCCAAGAGAGGGATCGCCAGCGGGAGTTCCTCGGCAGGCAGTCCCGAGTGCGCGGGATGATGCTCGGCCTGGCGCTCGGGGAGACGCTGGGCGGCGCTCGGGGCAGGCCGCCGTCCGCTGGTCCGCTGCCGGCCGGCGTGAGCACGCAACTGGCCTGCTTCACCGCCGAGGGCATCATCCGCGCGCAGGTGCGCGGCCATCACAAGGGCATCTGCCACGCGCCCGGCGTGCTCCTGCACGCGTACTGCCGCTGGGCGTTCCTCCAGGGCATCGAGCCGGAGCGGATGGCCCGCCGCTGGGGTTTCCCCGGCAACTCGGCCTGGCCGGACGGCTGGCTCGCGGGCGTCCCCGCCCTGGCGCGGCGGCGCGGCAGCGCACCGGCGACGGTGGCGGCCCTGTCCCGGATCGAGTGGGGCGAGGAGCCCATGGCCACCCCCAGCCGGGGCTGCCACGCCCTCACCCGCACCCTCCCGGTCGCGGCGACCGGCCCGGGCGGCATCGCCCAGGCGGCCGCGCTCGCCGCCCTCACCCACGGCGACGAGGCGGCCCGGACCGCCACCGTCCACGCCGCGACCCTGACCCACCACTGCCTCACCCACGCCGGCCCCGCGACTCAGGCCCTGCGGGAGGGCGTCACCGCGACGGACCGGCCGGAACTCGACGCCGCCCTCCGCCAGGCCGCCGCCGCCCCCGAGAGCAGCATCACCTATCTGCGGACCAGACGGGAGCGGCTGGACCACCACCTGCCGCACCTGGACCGCCATGTCCCGCACCGCGACCCGGCGATGGCCGCCGCGCGCCCCTCCTGACCACCGTGCCCGGATCCGGGCCCCGACCCCGGCTCCGGCCCCGACCCCGAGCCCGGGCTCAGTCGGTGACCGCCTCGTGCACCAGCCGCTTGAGGTCGGAGAAGAACGTGTGCGAGGTCCGCGGCCGGAGCTGGGTGTAGAACTGCACGGTCAGGTCGCGGCCGGGGTCCACCCAGAACGTCGTGGTCGCCACGCCGCTCCAGCCGTAGGTGCCCAGCCCGGCGGGCGCCTTGGTGCGGGACGGATCGATCACCACGGAGACGCCGAGGCCGAAGCCGACGCCGTCGTTGCCGGACTCGTCGTGTGCGGGACGGCTGCCGAAGGCGCGCAGGTCGGCGCCGCCGGGGAGTTGGTTGGCGGTCATCGCATCCACGGTCTGCGGCGCGAGCAGGCGGACGCCGTCGAGTTCGCCGCGGCGGCGCAGCAACTCCGTGAAGCGGTGCACGTCGTAGGCGCTCGCCACCATGCCGCCGCTGCCGGACAGGAACCGCGGCCGGCCGCGCAGCGGCAGACCCGGGATCGGCTCCAGGCCGCCGCCGTTCTCCTTCTCGCCGTACAACTCGGCGAGCCGCCCTGCCTGTTCGTCGGTGACGCAGAACCCGGCGTCCGGCATGCCGAGCGGGCGGAAGATCCGCTCGGCGAGGAAGACGTCGAGCGGTTTGCCGGACACCACCTCGATGACCCGGCCGAGGACGTTGGTGGCGACGGAGTAGTTCCACTCCGTCCCGGGCTCGAACTGGAGCGGCAGGCCGGCGTACACGTCGATCGTCTCGGCGAGGTCCGCGCCCGGCGGCACGGACGACTCGAGACCGGCGTCCCGGTAGAGGGCGTCGACCGGGTGGGAGTGGTAGAACGCGAACGTCAGGCCCGCGGTGTGGGTCAGCAGATGCCGGATCCTGATCGGCTCGGCGGCCGGGCGGGTGGTGGTGTCCTCGCCCGAGCCGCCCGTGTACACGCGGGCGTCGGCGAACACGGGCAGATGGCGGGCGACCGGGTCGTCCAGCGACAGCCGGCCCTCCTCCATCAGCGTCAGCGCGGCCACCGACGTGACCGGCTTGGTCATCGAGTAGATCCGCCACAGCGTGTCCGGCTCGACGGGCAGCCCGGCCGCGATGTCGCGGTGGCCGTGCGCCGTCAGATGGGCGACGCGGCCCTCGCGCGCGACGGACACCAGGAAGCCGGGGATGCGGCCCTCCTCCACATGGCGGGCGAAGTGCCGGTCGAGACGGTCCAGTGCGCTCCGATCCAGCCCCACGTCGCCCGGGTCGACCTCTTGCCGCAGCCGTGCCATCGCTCGTCACTCCTCCGCTTCGTCCGTCGAGGGCGGTCGGGCCTGTTCCGCCCGTGCCCCGTCAGTCTCATCGTGGCCCAGGAGTACGCCCGCGGAACACGGAAACCGCCCGGCGAGCGGCCGTGACGTATCCGACAGGACCGTCCCCGCCCGGCCCCGGGAACGCCGGCCCCGCGATCGTGCCGCTCGCGCGAGGACCACGCCGACCGGCGGCACGGCCACCTCACCAGGACTCACTGGCGGCTCACCGTCCGCGTCACGCCCGCGACGACCGTCGTCGCCAGGATCCAGCCGGCCAGCACCAGGACGTACGCCAGCGCCTGGGACCAGCCCCTGGGGGCGAACGCCGACTCCTGGCCGAAGGAGATCACCGGCAGCAGCAGGTCCAGCGTGTAGAACACCGGCTGGAAATCCGGCGCCTCGGCCGGTTTCAGCGGGCGAGGAGCGCGCACGGCGAACGCGAGCGAGCCGGCCGCGAGCAGCGACAGCAGCCAGCCGAAGGCCCGCATCGGACGGAAGCCGTAACCCACGGCGGCGTCCTGGACGTGGCCCCACAGCCGGCCGTACCAGGGGAGCGTCGAGCGGTGCCTGCGGTGCTTGGCGAGCTGGACCAGCCGGGCGGCCCGGTCGTCGCCCACGCGCCGGTACGCCGCCGTCAACTGCTCGTAGGCGTGCGGGACGTACCCGTCGCCGTCGCGTCCCAGCATGGGCAGCCGGCGCCCGGCGGGCTCGTGCGGGGTGAGGGAGGTGTACTGGAGGCTGTTGAGCAGCACATCGCCGGGGACCTTGTCCGGATCGAGGAACAGCACCTCGACGGTGGCCCGGCGCAGATTGACGGCGCCCTCCACCGGCGGGCCGCCGCGCAGCCACAGCTCGCCCAGGGTGCTGCTGCTCGCGCGCAGCACGGTGTCGCCGGGGTTGGACAGCCGGGCGTACGACAGATCGAGCCGCCCCGCGACGCGGGCGCCCCGCAGGCCGATCTTGCCGGTCGCGCTCAGCCTGCGCAGCAGGACGTCGCCGTCGACGACCAGGGTCTCGCCGGACAGCGCGCTGCGGCCGGGGTTGCTCAGCACCGCCTCGCCGAGGTCCACGGAACCGCCGACATGGGCGCCGTCCAGGCGGGTCTCGCCGTTCACCCGCAGACCCGGTGCGACCAGACCGTCACCGATCTCCACATGGTTGAGCAGGAGGGCCGCCCCGTCGGGGTCGGGGGCGGTGATGCGCGCGCCGTCCATGAACAGTGCCCCGGAGATCTGCGCCCCGCCCAGCCGCACCAGGCCGTCGAACCGGCTCCCGCTGGTCCGCAGTACGCCCTCCACGCGCAGGGTCGCGGCGTCCAGGCCGGGGAGGACGGAGCCGCGCAGATTCAGCTGGCGCATCCGGGCGCCGTACAGCAGGGGCGCCTCTTCGAAGTGGCAGTCGCTGAGCCGGATGGCGTGATCGGTGCTGCCGTGCCGCAGGTCGAGCGTGCCGGTGACGCGCGCGCCCGCCACCTTCAGGGCGGCTATCTCGCCCTCCTCCTGCGGCGCGGTGAGCAACAGGGCCCGCAACACCGTGGCGCGCACGGTCCGTTCGGGCCCCCAGTCGCCGCCCCGCGCGGGGTCGTCGCCGGGTGCGCCGAAGTCGACGCGCCCGCCTCGCGGGAAGGCCCGCCACACCCGCAGTTCGGCCGGCGTCAGATCGTTGATCACCATCGCGGCGACTCTGACCCGCCCGGACCGCGGGTGTCAACCCGGGCCCGACGCAAGGCCCTTGGCGGGCCGAGCGTCGTCCCGGGTGTGACGGGCGCGCCCCGACGGTGCGTTACTTCTTCGCCGACTCCACCGCGTGCCCGCCGAACTGGTTGCGCAGCGCGGCGATCATCTTCATCTGCGGGGAGTCGTCCTGCCGCGAGGCGAACCGGGCGAACAGAGAGGCCGTGATCGCGGGCAGCGGCACGGCGTTGTCGATCGCCGCCTCCACCGTCCAGCGGCCCTCGCCGGAGTCCTGCGCATAACCGCGCAGCTGCTCCAGGTGCTCGTCCTCGTCGAGGGCCTCGACCGCGAGGTCCAGCAGCCAGGAGCGGATGACGGTGCCCTCCTGCCAGGAGCGGAACACCTCGCGGACGTTCTCCACCGAGTCGACCTTCTCCAGCAGTTCCCAGCCCTCGGCGTACGCCTGCATCATGGCGTACTCGATGCCGTTGTGGACCATCTTGGAGAAGTGCCCGGCCCCGACCTTGCCCGCGTGCACGAAGCCGTAGGGGCCCTCGGGCTTGAGCGCGTCGAAGACCGGCTTCAGCCGCTCCACGTGCTCCTCGTCGCCGCCGACCATCAGGGCGTAGCCGTTCTTCAGGCCCCAGACGCCACCGGAGACGCCGGCGTCCAGGAAGCCGATGCCGTGCACTCCCAGCTCCCTGGCGTGCCGTTCGTCGTCCGTCCAGCGGGAGTTGCCGCCGTCGATCACGACGTCGCCCGGCTTGAGCAGGCTCCCCAGCTGGTCGATGACCTGGTGGGTGGGGGCGCCGGCCGGGACCATCACCCAGACCGCGCGCGGCGCGTCGAGGCCGGCGACGAGTTCCGCGAGGCTGCCGACGTCGGACAGGTCGGGGTTGCGGTCGTATCCGACGACGGTGTGGCCGGCGTTGCGCAGGCGCTCGCGCATGTTGCCGCCCATCTTGCCGAGACCGATCAGACCGAGCTGCATGTCAGTGCCCTTCCTTCAGTTCACGGTAGGCGGCGCCGAGGGGGTCCGCCGCGAACAGGTCCCGCAGCCGCGCCCGCCGGTGGGCGCGGTGGTCCTCCAGGGCCGTCGACTGGGGACGGCGGGTGAGCAGGGGTGTCCCGGCCATGTCAGACGGTCTCCTCGGCGGCCTCGCCCCGCAGGGCGACGGCGTACATCTCGTCGGCGTCCAGGCGTCGCAGCTCCTCGGCGATGAGCGCGGAGGTCGGGCGGACCTTCAGGGCGAGCGTGCGCGGCGGCTGCCCCGGCAGGGAGAGCGTGGCCAGCGGGCCCTCGGGGCGGTCGATGACGATCTCGCCGTCGCCGGTGCCCAGCCGGACGCCGGTGACCACCGGCCCCGCGGTCTCCACCCGGTCCACGGGCACGTGCAGCCGGGCCTCCAGCCAGCGGGCGAGCAGCTCGGCGCTGGGGTTGTCCGCCTCGCTCTCCACGGCCGCCGAGGTGATCCGCGCCCTGGCCTGGTCGAGGGCGGCGGCCAGCATCGAACGCCAGGGGGTCAGCCGGGTCCAGGCCAGATCGGTGTCGCCGGGCGCGTACGAGCGGGCGCGTGCCTCCAGCGCGGCCAGCGGGTCCTCGACGGCGTACATGTCGGTGATCCGGCGCTGGGCGAGGGCGCCCAGCGGGTCCTTCGCCGGCACCTCGGGGGCGTCCACCGGCCACCACACGACGACCGGCGCGTCCGGCAGCAGCAGCGGCAGCACCACGGAGTCGGCGTGGCCGGACACCTCGCCGTACGTCCGCAGGACGACCGTCTCGCCGGTGCCGGCCTCGGAGCCGACCCGCACCTCGGCGTCCAGCCGGGAGTGGGTGCGCTCGCGCGGGGTGCGGGCGTGCCGCTTGATGACGACCAGGGTGCGCGAGGGGTGCTCGTGCGAGGCCTGCTCGGCCGCTTTGATCGAGTCGTAGGCGTTCTCCTCGTCCGTGACGATCACCATCGTCAGGACCATGCCCACGGCGGGTGTGCCGATGGCGCGGCGACCCTGCACCAACGCCTTGTTGATCTTGCTTGCCGTGGTGTCGGTCAGGTCGATCTTCATGGCCTGCGCCAGCTCCGTCCGTCTCGTGCGAGCATCTCGTCGGCTTCCACGGGGCCCCAGCTGCCCGACGCGTACTGCGCCGGCCGGCCGTGCGCCGCCCAGTACTCCTCGATCGGGTCGAGGATCCGCCAGGACTCTTCCACCTCCTGGTGACGGGGGAACAGGTTGGCGTCGCCCAGCAGCACGTCCAGGATCAGCCGCTCGTACGCCTCCGGGCTGGACTCCGTGAAGGACTCGCCGTACGCGAAGTCCATGGTCACGTCCCGGATCTCCATCGAGGTGCCAGGCACCTTGGACCCGAACCGGACCGTCATGCCCTCGTCCGGCTGGACCCGGATCACGATGGCGTTCTGGCCCAGCTCCTCGGTGGCCGTGGAGTCGAAGGGGGAGTGCGGGGCGCGCTGGAAGACGACCGCGATCTCCGTCACGCGCCGGCCGAGCCGCTTGCCGGTGCGCAGGTAGAAGGGGACGCCCGCCCAGCGGCGGTTGTCGACGTTCAGCCGGATCGCGGCGTACGTGTCCGTCGTGGACGCCGGGTCGATGCCCTCCTCCTCCAGGTAACCGGGCACCTTCGCGCCGCCCTGCCAGCCGGCCGCGTACTGCGCGCGCACCGTGTGCAGACCGAGGTCCTCGGGCAGCTTGACCGCCTTGAGCACCTTCAGCTTCTCCGTCAGCAGCGACGGGGCGTCGAAGGCGGCGGGTTCCTCCATGGCGGTGAGCGCGAGCAGCTGGAGCAGGTGGTTCTGGATGACGTCGCGCGCGGAGCCGATGCCGTCGTAGTAACCGGCCCGGCCGCCGATGCCGATGTCCTCGGCCATCGTGATCTGCACGTGGTCCACGAACGACCGGTTCCAGATCGGCTCGAACATCGTGTTGGCGAAGCGCAGCGCCAGGATGTTCTGGACCGTCTCCTTGCCCAGGTAGTGGTCGATCCGGAACACCTGGTCCGGCTCGAACACCTCGTGCACGATCGCGTTCAGCTCCTCGGCCGACTTCAGGTCGTGCCCGAACGGCTTCTCGATGACCGCGCGGCGCCAGGAGCCCTCCGGGGCGTCGGCCAGCCCGTGCTTGCGCAGCTGCTGCACGACCTTCGGGAAGAACTTCGGCGGCACGGAGAGGTAGAACGCGTAGTTGCCGCTGGTGCCGCGGGAGGCGTCCAACTCGTCCACGGCCGAGCGCAGCTGCTTGAACGCCCGGTCGTCGTCGAAGTCACCGGGGATGAACCGCATCCCCTCCGCGAGCTGCTGCCAGACCTCCTCGCGGAACTCCGTCCGGGAGTGCTCGCGCACCGCGTCGTGCACCACCTGGGCGAAGTCCTGGTCCGCCCAGTCCCGGCGGGCGAAGCCCACCAGCGAGAAGCCCGGGGGCAGCAGCCCGCGGTTGGCCAGGTCGTACACGGCCGGCATCAGCTTCTTGCGGGACAGGTCGCCGGTCACCCCGAAGATGACCAGCCCCGACGGCCCCGCGATGCGCGGCAGCCGCCGGTCGCGCAGATCGCGCAACGGGTTGTCCCAGCCGGCCGGCGGCGCGACGACCGCGGCCTTCGCCCTCGTGGCGGTTTCGTCCGCGGCCTTCGTCTTCGTGGCGGTTTCGTCCGTGGCCTTCGTCTTCGTGGCGGTCCCGTCCGTGGCCTTCGTCTTCGAGGCTGCCCCGGTCTCCTTGGCCGCCTTCTTCTGCACACGCTTCTTGCTCATTCCCCGTCGACCCCCTTGCCGTTCATCGTCTTCGTCACGGCGTCCAGCAGGTCCTGCCGGGCCGCCCGGAACGCGGCGACGCCCTCGTCCTCCAACCGTCCCACCACCTCGTCGTAGGAGATCCCCAGCCGCTCCACCGCCGCGAGATCGGCGCGGGCCTGCGCGTAGCCGCCGCTCACCGTGTCGCCGTGGACCACGCCGTGGTCGGCCACGGCGTGCAGCGTGGCCTCCGGCACGGCGCTGACCGTGCCGGGCGCCACGAGTTCCGTCACGTACCGGGTGTCCCGGTACGCCGGGTCCTTCACGCCGGTCGAGGCCCACAGCGGGCGCTGCTTGTTGGCACGCGAGCCGCTCAGCGCGAGCCACCGCTCGCCGGCGAACACCTCCTCGTACGCCGCGTAGGCGAGCCGGGCGTTGGCGAGCGCCGCCCGGCCCCGCAGCGCCGGCGACTCCTCGGCGCCCAGCAGCGTCAGCCGCTTGTCGACCTCGGCGTCGACGCGGGAGACGGGGAAGGACGCCACCGAGTGGATCCGCGAGAGGTCCAGGCCCGACGCCTGCGCCCGCTCCAGGCCGGCCAGGTAGGCGTGCATCACCTCGCGGTGGCGCTCCAGCGAGAAGATCAGCGCGGCGTCGACGCCGATGCCGGCCCCGACGACCTCGGTGATGGCCGGCAGGCCCGCCCGGGTCGCCGCAATGGTGATCATCACGTTGGGGCGGTCGACCAGCCAGGCCAGCTGCCGGGCCTCGGCGACGGTCGCCCGCGTGTCGTGGGCGAACCGGGGATCGACCGCCACGCAGACCCGGCCGTCCCGGCCGCCGGTCGCCTCGTACACCGGCCGCAGGACGTCGGCGGCGGCGCGCGCGTCGGTCGTGATGATCATGCGCACGGCCTCGTCGGGGGTGACGCCCCGCACGGCCGCCTCGGCGAGCTGCTCCTCGTAGTCCTCGCCGGAGCCGATGGCCCCCCGGAAGACCGACGGGTCGGTGGCGACGCCCACCACCCGCCGGTGCGCGACGAGTTCGGCGAGGCCGCCGGAGGAGATCCGCTTGCGCGACAGGTCGTCCAGCCAGATCGACACGCCTTCGTCGGCGAGGCGTTTCAGTGCTCCCGCGGGTTCGGATGCTGAAGTCATAGCGATCATCTTCTTTCTGGCGCTCGGATCAACCACGCGCACTCGCCGGTGATTCCCTGAGCTGCGATGAGGCGTGCATCACCTACGAAGCGGTACCACGCCGGACCCGCCCGCGCCTCGGCGGCGAACGCCGTTCGGCCCAGTCGTCGCGTTCAACCCCAAAAGTCTGACCTTTTCGCCGGGCGGCGGGTCCGGCCCTGCTCTCGCACCCGGGCGGCGAGGTCCGGCAGTTGGTCCGCGTCCCGGGCGGCGAGGGTCCGGTCCTCGCCCCGCGCCCCGGCGGGTACCGCGGAACAGTCCCGGTCATGCCGGGCGGCTTGACCTCGACTTCACTTGAGCTTTTACGGTGCGCAGGTCGGCACAGGCAGCGTCGGCACAGACAACGGGAACGGAGTTGAACCGCCGTGGAGTACTCGCACAGCGACGCCGAACTGGTCCGGCAGCCCGTCGGCTACTGGACCTGGGCCGCATACCGCGCCGTCGTGGACCGCACCCGGGGCGCTCTCGCCGCCATAGGCGCCACCCAGCCGCAGTGGTGGGTGCTCGCGCAGGTCGCGAGGGCGGGCGGCCCGAAGCCGCGCGCCGAGGTGACCGCGACGCTGAAGGGCTACCTGGACACCGGCACGGACGGCGTGCGGGCCGCGATCGACGAGACGGCCGCCCGCGGCTGGACCGCCGAGGACGCCGAGGGCCGTCTCACGCTCACGGACGAGGGCCGTGCCTTCTTCGACAAGGCGGACCGCCTCCAGGACGACCTGCGCGCGGAACGCCACACGGGCATCACCGACGAGGAGTACCTGACCACGCTGAAGGTGCTCCAGCGGATGATCCACAACGTGGGCGGGCAGGCCTGGCACCACTGACGGCGCCCCACGCGACCGCGCCCCGGCCGACGGGCCGGGGCGCGGGGCGGGCGGTCTGTGCGAGGGCGGGCGGCGTCGCGGGGCGTCAGCGCCCGAAGTGGAACCAGTTCACGTTCACGAAGTCGGCCGGCTGGCCGCTGCTGAAGGTGAGGTACACGTCGTGCGTGCCGGTGACGCCGCTGATGTTCGCCGGCACGGTACGCCACGACTGCCAGCCGCCGGTGTTCCCGACCGCGAAACTGCCGATCGGAGCGTTGGAGCGGCTGTCCAGGCGGACCTCGACCAGGCCGCTGACGCCGGAGCCGGCGCCGCTCGCGACGCGCGCCACGAACTGCCGGGCCGCCGTGGAGCCGAAGTTGACGCCCTTGTAGAGCGCCCAGTCGCCGTTCGCCAGCGCGCCGATGTTCTGGCCGCCGCCGGTGTCCGTCGTGGCCTCGGTCATCGTCCCGGACTGGGCGTCGTGGGACTCGGCCTGGATGGCGCTGTACGCGTCGCGGTTGCCGGTCGGCGGCGGGGTGGTGCCGCCCCCGCCGGACGACAGCACCTGGACGTAGTCGACGACCATCGGGTGGCCGGGCACGGTGGCCGCGTCGGGCCCGCCGCCGAAGGCGTCCACGAAGCCGCCGCCCATCGCCACGTTGAGGATGATGAAGAAGCCGTGGTTCGTGGCGTTGTTCCAGGTCGTCGCGTCGACCTGGGTCTCGCGCACGGTGTGGTAGTTCTGGCCGTCGACGAAGAAGCGGATCTCCTCCACGCTCGCGGAGCGGTCCCACTCCATGGAGTAGGTGTGGAAGCCCGACTGGCACGTGGAGCCCGGGCACGGCGTCGAACCGCCGATGCCGGTCGTCTCGTTGCAGGGACCGCCGGGCGAGGTGCCGCAGTGCATCGTGGCCCACACGGTGTTGAGGCCCTGGACGTTCTCCAGGATGTCCAGCTCGCCGACGCCGGGCCAGTTCCAGTAGTTGCCGCGGAACGGCGTCCCGAGCATCCAGAACGCCGGCCAGTAGCCGCGGGCGGCGGCGCCCGTGACGTTCGGCATCTGGATGCGGGCCTCCACGCGCAGCTTGCCGCCGGCCGGCGGCTGGAAGTCGTCGCGGTTGGTCTCGATGCGGCCCGAGGTCCACTTGCCGGCCGCGTCGCGGCGCGGGGTGATGCGCAGATTGCCGGCGCCGTCGAGGGAGACGTTGCTGGTGCTCGACGTCATCGTCTCGATCTCGCCGGTGCCCCAGTTGGCGGGGCCGCCCGGGTACGACGTGCCGGTGGCGTAACGCCAGTCGGCGGTGTTCACGCCGGTGCCGGCTGCGCCGTTGAAGTCGTCGACGAAGATCTGCGTCCAGCCGGACGGGGGCGGCGGCGCGGCGGCGGTCGCGGACGGCGACACGGCCGTGGCGGCGACCGCCGCCAGTCCCAGCGTGCTGACGACGGCGACCAGCGCACGCCGCAGGGGGCGGCGCCGTCTGTGGGGTGTGCCGGAGGTTTCGCTCATGGGGTGCCTCCCGGTACGTCTCGCTGGCTGGTAGGTCTCGGTGAGTTCTCGCTACGTCTCGTACGCGGTACGTCTCGTAGGGGAAGGTGCGGGCAGGCGCGAGAGAGCGCTCCCACGGTCCCGAGGGCTCGGGGTTCAGGGCTTCTGAGAGCGCTCTCAGTGCAGTGCTGGCGGTCAATGTGCTCTCGGCCTCCCCGCCCGTCAAGGGGTGCGGCCGAGAAAGTCCTCACCGGCAGGGGGAGTTCGGGTGGCGAACCCGGCCGGAAGAGGGCGGCCGTCAGAGACGGCGCAGGACCCAGCCCCAGCGGTGGGTGCCGGGCGGGAGGACAGCGGGGGAGTGGGCGTCCGGGCGGGGCGGCAGGAGGGCGGCGCCCATCCACGTCACCCCGGACGCCGCCCCCGGCAACTCGGCGGACTCCTCGGCCCGCAGACCGCCCTCCACGCGCGTGAACACCTGCTCGTGCCGGACCGCGAACCCGCCGTTGCGCCCGCCCTCGTAGACGTACTCCGCGAGCACGCCCACCGCCGCCCCCGCGCGGCGCACGGAGACGAGCCGCCGCCGGACCGGGACGAGGGGACCGTCCTTACGCCGCAGCGACAGTGTGGGAGCGGCCGTCAGCAGGGGGTGCACCGGCAGCCCGTCCGCGTCCACCTCGATGCCGGCCCCCGGAGCCGGGGCGACCCGAGGACAGGAGGCGGGCGACGGCCGCAGTCTTGTGCGCGGTAGGCACACCACCGTGCCGCGCGGCGCCCACGGCTCGTCCCGCGCCGTCGTCACCCGCAGCGTCAGCCACGCCTCGCCCCCGCCCGGCGCCGCGAACGGCACGGGCAGCGGGGCCGTCTCGCCGGGGCGCAGCACGGGCAGTCCGACCGGCGCGGTGAGCACCGGCCCGCCGCCCTCCGCCGGCCCGCCGGCCGGGGACAGCACCCATGCGGCCGACAGCCAGTCGAGTCCCCGGAAGTGCTGGACGTTGCGGACGACGACGCCTTCGTGCCGGTACGGCTCCAGCCGCACCGGCGCCGAGACCTCCCCGTGCCCGTACAGCACCGCCCCGTTCCGCACCGGCAGGGCCTCTCTCGCGTCGCTCACCCGCCCGACGATGCCCTGCTCCCCGGGCCGTCGGATGAAGCCGCTCCGAAGACCCGAGGGTGCCCCGGTGGCCGGCCGGTGGCCGCCGACGGGAGTGACATGATGGGCCGCGTGAGGCTGACGATTCTGGGCGGCGGCGGATTCCGCGTCCCGCTCGTGTACGGGGCGCTCCTGGCAGACCGCGCCGAGGGACGGGTCACCCGTGTCGTCCTGCACGACGTGGACCGGGGGCGGCTGTCCGCGGTCGCCCGCGTCCTCGCCGAGCAGGCGCGGGCCGCCGGAGTGCCGGACGCGCCCGAGGTCACCGCGACCACCGACCTCGACGAGGCCCTGCGCGGCGCGGACTTCGTGTTCTCCGCGATCCGCGTCGGCGGCCTGGAGGGGCGCGCGCACGACGAACGGGTGGCGCTCGCCGAGGGTGTGCTCGGTCAGGAGACGGTCGGCGCGGGCGGCGTCGCCTACGGCCTGCGGACCGTGCCGGTCGCCGACGCCGTCGCGCGGCGGGTGGCCCGGCTCGCACCCGACGCCTGGGTCATCAACTTCACCAACCCGGCGGGCATGGTCACCGAGGCGATGTCCCGCCACCTGGGTGACCGCGTCATCGGCATCTGCGACTCGCCGGTCGGCCTGGGGCGCCGTATCGCCCGCGTCCTCGGCGCCGACCCGCGGCGGGCGTGGATCGACTACGTCGGCCTCAACCACCTCGGCTGGGTGCGGGGACTGCGGGTCGCCGGCCGCGACGAACTGCCCCGCCTGCTCGCCGATCCCGAACTGCTCGGTTCCTTCGAGGAGGGCAGACTGTTCGGCCCCGAGTGGATCAGGTCCCTGGGCGCGGTGCCCAACGAGTACCTGCACTACTACTACTTCAACCGGGAGACCGTACGCGCCTACCGGGAGGCCGAGCGGACCCGCGGCGCGTTCCTGCGCGACCAGCAGGCCGGCTTCTACGCACGGGCGGTCCGGCCCGGAGTGTCCGCGCTGGCCGCCTGGGAACACACCCGCGCCGAGCGCGAGGCGACCTACATGGCCGAGAACCGGGAGGCCGCGGGCGCCGGCGAGCGCGAGGCCGACGACCTGTCGGGCGGGTACGAGAAGGTGGCGCTCGCCCTGATGCGGGCCATCGCCCGCGACGAGCGCACCACGCTCATCCTCAACGTGCGCAACCGGGGCACCCTGTCGGTGCTCGACGCGGAGGCCGTGATCGAGGTGCCCTGCCTGGTCGACGCCAACGGCGCGCACCCCGTCGCCGTGGACCCGCTGCCCGGCCACGCCACCGGGCTGGTGTGCGCGGTCAAGGCGGTCGAGCGGGAGGTCCTGTCCGCGGCCGGGAGCGGCTCCCGCGAGACGGCCGTGAAGGCCTTCGCGCTGCACCCGCTCGTCGACTCCGTCGCCGTCGCCCGCCGGCTCCTCGACGGCTACACGGCCGTGCACCCGGAGCTGGCCTATCTCCGCCGGCCGACTCCCACGAAGAACTAGCGAACCGGGAGACCGCCGGCCTGCCGTGCCCCGCACGGGGCGCGGGGAAGTGCGCGCCCGGCCGCCCTCGCCCGCACCCGGCGGACGATCCCGCACCCGGCGGACGATCCCGCGGCCGTCGATCGAGCCCGCCGTCCGAGCCCGTGGCGGTGGCCTGAGCGGGGGCGGCTGCCCCTGTGGCGCGAGCCTGCCGTGCCCGACGGGCGCGCGGATCCGCCTGCCTGGCCACCCCCGGCCCGCGTCCGCACCGCCCCCGACAGGGAGCCGCCGCCCGGACCTACAGCGGCAGCGACACCGCGCCGACCGAGTCCACCGGCGCCGGTGCGGGCACCGCGGGCAGCGGCTCGTGGTGCGGCAGCGACACCGGCGCCAGCGGCCTGGCCGCCGACACCACCGTGTAGTCCTGTCCCAGGAACGGCGGCTCCATCACCCCCGGATCGTCGCCGAGCGCCAGCCGCACCGCCGCCCACGGGGCGTTGATCCCGCACAGCGACAGCTGGTGCAGCCCGCCGGCCGGGCGCGTGTTGACGTCCATGAGCACGGGCCGGTCGCCGAACATCCGGAACTGGATGTTGGACAGGTAGTGCAGCCCGAAGCCCTCCGCGATCCTCCGCGCCGGCTCCAGCCACCGCTCGTCCAGTGTGAACGCGCGCCGGCGGCCGTTCTTCACCCGGCCCACGGACAGCCGGACGACGTCGTCCGTGCCGGTGAGGCAGTCGACGGAAACCTCCGGCTGCTCCAGACGCGGCATCACCAGCCAGTCGACCGGCTCGTCCGTCTGCTTCAGCGCCTCCAGCACCAGGTCCAGCGGCACGTACGGGGAGGGGAACCCGCTCAGCTGCGTCAGGGAGAAGGGCGCGCGGGTGATCACCCGGAAGCCGACCCCGCCCGCACCCGACGCGGGCTTGAAGCACGCCTTGTGCCCGGCC
Organism: Streptomyces sp. NPDC006610; assembly: GCF_040611575.1. Lineage (NCBI taxonomy): Bacteria > Bacillati > Actinomycetota > Actinomycetes > Kitasatosporales > Streptomycetaceae > Streptomyces > Streptomyces sp. NPDC006610. Next base: position 66,998 of record NZ_JBEXOP010000033.1, on the reverse strand, counting down.
GCCTCCAACTCCTCGACGGCGGCGACCAGTTCGTCCGCGCCGCGCACCCGCCACCACGGCGGCACCGGGACGCCGATCGCCTGCACGGCCTCGTAGGCGATCACCTTGTCGTGGAAGACGGCCACGGCCTCGGGCGGCGGCGCCAGCAGCGCCGTGCCGTTCGCCTGGAACTCCGCGCGGTGCGCGACGATCGCCGCCTGGTGCAGCCGCGGCACGAAGACATCGATGCCACGCCGCGCGCACTGGTCCAGCGCGTACTCGACGTAGGCGGCCGGGGACAGGCCCTCCGGCTCCAGCTCGGCGGTGTCGGCGGCGGCGAGCACGGGGGAGTCCGGGTCGCCGTGCGTGGCGTGGATCTCGACCGCACGGTCGCTGGGATTTCTCCGCAGCTGATCCATGAAGAAGACGTTCTCCGCGTACGTGCGGTTGAGCCAGACGCGTACGCGAGAGACCATGCAGGCCGCCTTTCACGGGTCGCGGGCACGGCGGAGCAGGGCCGGCCCGGCCTGGGTGGGTTGGAGGTACACCAAACCGCTCCCGTGGAAGGGAGTCCGGGGCGGTGGTGTCGGGGCGATCATACGGCTTCCCGCGCCCGACGCGTGCAACGCGCGTGTTACGGAATTCCCGCGCACACCCACCCGTGGCCCTGGCACCGCACGCCCCGCCCGTACCCCGTCTCCCGCGGGTCCTCGCCCGTCCCGCCCCCGTGCCGCCCCTCTGCCGGTCCCCGGCCGTCCCGGCGGGCCCTTGCCGCGGGCGGCGCGCATGTGCTGTCGTGGGTCCCGATCGATCAACAGTCGGTCGAACGTCGAAGGGGGCGACCGTGACATCGACGGCCGGTGGTGCCGGGCAGCTGCTGGCCATCAGCGACCTGCACATCGGGTACGCCGAGAACCGCGACCTGGTCGAGAAGATGCGCCCCGTCACCGACGACGACTGGCTGCTCGTGGCCGGCGACGTCGCCGAGACCGTCTCCGCCGTCCGCTGGGCGCTGGAGACCCTCGCGAGCCGCTTCCGCCGCGTGGTGTGGGCGCCCGGCAACCACGAGCTGTGGACCCACCCCTCCGACGCCGTCACCCTGCGCGGCGTCGCCCGCTACGAGCACCTGGTCGCCATGTGCCGCGAACTCGGCGTGCTCACCCCCGAGGACCCCTACCCCGTCTGGGAGGGTCCCGGCGGCCCGGTCGCCGTCGCGCCCCTGTTCCTGCTGTACGACTACTCCTTCCTGCCGGCCGGCTGCGCCACCAAGGAGGAAGGGCTCGCGTACGCCCACTCCACCGGGATCGTCTGCAACGACGAGTACCTGCTGCACCCCGACCCCTACCCCAGCCGCGAGGCCTGGTGCCGCGCCCGCGTCGAGGAGACCGAGCGCCGGCTCGCCGCGATCCCCGCCGACCTGCCGACCGTCCTGGTCAACCACTACCCGCTGGACCGGCACCCGACCGACATCCTGTGGTACCCGGAGTTCGCCATGTGGTGCGGCACCCGGCTCACCGCCGACTGGCACCGCCGGTTCCGCGTGGAGACCATGGTCTACGGCCATCTGCACATTCCGCGCACCACCTGGCACGACGGCGTCCGCTTCGAAGAGGTGTCGGTCGGCTATCCCCGCGAGTGGCGCAAACGCCCGCAGCCGCCGGGGCAATTGCGCCGCATCCTGCCCGGAGAGGTCACGGACCGGTGATCGAGGAACTGCTGCCGCCGTCGGTGGTCTCGGTGGAGACCTTCGGCTACGACCCGGGCGAGGAGGCCGCCCTAGATCCGCGGGAGGCGGAGCTGATCGTCAAGGCCGTCGCCAAGCGGCGCCGCGAGTTCGCCGCGGTGCGCGCGTGCGCCCGGCGCGCCATGGCGAAGCTCGGCGTGCCGCCGCAGGCGGTGCTGCCCGGCGAGCGCGGCGCCCCGCAGTGGCCCGACGGCATCGCCGGCAGCATGACGCACTGCGACGGCTACAGCGCCGCCGCCCTGGTCCGCGCCGACGACCTCGCCTCCCTCGGCATCGACGCCGAACCGCACGCGGAGCTGCCCGAGGGCGTGCTGGACGCCGTCTCGCTGCCGGGCGAACGGGGCCGGCTGGCGGAGCTGGCCGCCGCCCGGCCCGACGTCCACTGGGACCGTCTGCTGTTCAGCGCCAAGGAGTCCGTCTACAAGGCGTGGTTCCCCCTCACGCGATTGTGGCTGGACTTCTCCGAGGCCGACATCGAGATCGCGGCGGACCCCGCCGCGGCGTCGGGGCGCTTCCGGGCCCGGCTCCTCGTGCCGGGGCCGGTGGTCGCCGGGCGGCGGATCGACGCCTTCGACGGCCGCTGGACGGTCGCCCGCGGGCTCGCCGCGACGGCGGTGGCGGTGCCGCACGACTGACCCGCACCGGCCGCGGTCAGGGCTCGGGGCACCAGTGGTGCAGCAGCCGGAAGAACTCCTCCTCGTTCCCGGCGAGACCGGCGTCCGCCAGGGCCCGCTCCGCTTCGGCGAGCACGCCGGGCGGCACGAGGGGCGGCAGCGGGCCGTGGGGCGGCGCGCTGTCGAGCGAGGCCCGCACGGTGTGCAGCAGCCGCAGATACGCCTGTACGGCGGTGCGTTCCCGGTCGGTCGGCAGGGCTGTGGGCATGGTCGTCTCCCGAACGTCGCGACATGACGCCGCCTCAGCGAACGGCGCGACCCACCAGCTTGCCGTCCCCCACTGACAATCCCGGTGCCCAGGACGCCTCCGGGGCGCGTCACGCCGGCAACGGCGGGCAGCGGGGCGGGAACTCCCGCACGGCATCGACGGTTCCGGGGTCGGGAAGGGCGGCTTCAGCGCTTCGGCTCTCGGGCCCCGGACACCCGGCGACGCCTCGGTCCGGCCCGCCGGCCGGCCGCGGCGCAGCGCCCCCCACAGGTCCTCGGGCCGGGCCGGGGCCGGCGCCGTCAGCGCCGCGACCGATTCGCCGCACAGGCGGCGCATGTCCTTGTCGAGGCCACGGTCCTCCCGAGGATCACGACTCGGGCCGCTTGACGCTCTCCAGGAGCATGTCCAGCCACTCGGCGACCTTGTCGCGGTGCTGGTCGGTGGGCAGTTGGGCGGCGCGCCAGGCGATGCCGCGCACGCCGTGGTCCTGGAGCAGCCGCTCCAGCGGGTCGTCGGCCGCCTGCGCCGCCGCCCGCTCACGGTCGGCGAGCTTCTGCAGCAACTCCTGCTCGGTGCGCTGGAGCGCGCCCGCGAGCGCCTCGGGGTCCTCCGCGGTCAGGAAACCCGCGTGCACCCGGAAGAACCGCTGGATGGCGTCGCAGTGCTCCATCGTGGGCCGGCGGTCGCCGTTGATCAGGGCGCCGGCCTGCTGGCGGGACATGCCCGCCCCGTCGGCGATCTCCTGCTGCGTGTACTTGCGCCCGTTCGGCTTGAGCCGCGTGCGGCGCAGCAGGTCCAGGCGTTGCAGGAACCGCGCCTGCACATCGGGCTCGCCCGCGGGAAGGCCGCTCAGCAGGTCCTTGACGACGGGCTCGGGGACGCCGCAGGCGACGGACAGCCGGGCGGTGTCGAAGACCTCGGCGTGCGGGACGCCGAGCCGGTCGGCGAGCGCGGTGACGCGGGCGACGACGGCCGGCAGCGCGGACGTCGCCGTGGCGTCCGAAACCTCGTAGCCATCGGTCACCGACACGTCTCCTACGTCTCTCACACGCTTCTCACGAGTGGGGGGTGTGAACTTCCCGGAGAGTAGCGGGTGCCTCGAACTTACATCCAGGTCCCGCCACAACTGTGGCCAATTTCAGCCGTCAACAGCCGTCGAATGCCACGATAGTTGACATCGCTCCCCGCGGGGCACCAGGATCGGGGCGCCGCGAGAAGGCCGCAGAGGCAAGAGGGGTGACCTCCCGATGGCGCATCAGGCAGGAGGGCAGCGGGCCGTACTGCGGTCCGTCCCCGAGACTCCCGAGGCCCAGTCGTACCTCCAGGACTACGAGACGCTGCTGGAGGCCGTCCCCTTTCCCTCCGTCGTGTTCGACCGGTGCTGGGACGTCGTCCTGGCCAACAGCGCCTACGCCGCGCTGTTCCGCACAGTCGGCCCGCACCCGACCGCGATGCCGGGCGACAACCTGCTCAGGTTCGTGTTGTTCCACCCGGACGCGGCGAGCGTGCTGGGCGAGCACGAGCCGGGCTGGTGCCTGCCGATGCTGGCCCAGTTCGCCGCCGCGCTGGACCGCCACGGTCACGACCCCGCCCTCCAGGCGATCCGCCGGGACATCGCCCAGGACCCCATCATGGAGGCCGCCTTCCGCCAGGGGCTGCCGCACTGGGTCCGCACCGTCGGCGAGGCGGCCGTCGAGCACGACGGCGCGGTCCGCGTCCTGTTCCACCCCGATCCGCGCCGCGGCCCCACCGAGTGCCGTCTCGTCGGGGACACGCCCAAGACCCTCCAGGACCTCGGGTACACGCGGCTGACCATGGTCCTGCGCGAGGCGCGCCGCCCGGCCCCCCCACCGCGCCGCCGCTCCACCGACCGCCGCGCGGCGGGCCACCTGAGCGTGGTTCCCGCCCCCGAGGCCTGACCGACCGGGCACCGTCGGCGTTCAGGTCGCCGGCGGCGCCACGGTCGGGCCGGGCCGGCTCGGATGTCGTGACGTCGGCTGCGACCGCCTGTACGCAAGCTGTTTGCGTAATTTGCGCTACGCTTGCGCCCCATGACACGACGACTTGCGGAAGTGGCCAAGAAGGTCGGGGTCAGCGAGGCCACGGTCAGCCGGGTGCTCAACAACAAGCCCGGGGTCTCCGAGGCCACCCGGCTGGCGGTGCTGTCCGCGCTGGACGTCCTCGGCTACGAGCGGCCCACCCTGCTGCGCGGCGAGCGCGCCCGCCTCGTCGGACTGGTCCTGCCCGAACTGCAGAATCCCATCTTCCCCGCGTTCGCCGAGGTCATCGGCGGCGCGCTGGCCCAGCTCGGGCTCACCCCGGTGCTGTGCACCCAGACCAAGGGCGGCGTCTCCGAGGCCGACTACGTGGAACTGCTGCTGCAGCAGCAGGTCTCCGGCGTCGTCTTCGCCGGCGGTCTGTACGCCCAGGCCGACGCCCCGCACGACCACTACCGGCTGCTCGCCGAACGCCACATCCCCGTCGTGCTGGTCAACGCGGCCATCGAGGACCTCGGCTTCCCGGCGGTGTCCTGCGACGACGCGGTCGCCGTCGAGCAGGCCTGGCGCCATCTGGCCTCGCTCGGCCACGAGCGGATCGGGCTGGTGCTCGGGCCCGCCGACCACATGCCCTCGGCGCGCAAGCTGAACGCCGCGCGCGCGATCGCCGGAGAGCTGCCCGAGGAGTTCGTCGCCCGGGCGATGTTCTCCCTGGAGGGCGGGCACGCGGCGGCGTCCCGCCTCATCGACCGGGGCGTCACCGGGCTGATCTGCGCCAGTGACCCGCTCGCCCTCGGCGCCGTGCGGGCCGCGCGTCGCAAGGGCCTGGACGTGCCGGGGCGCATCTCCGTCGTCGGCTACGACGACTCCGCCTTCATGACCTGCACCGAGCCGCCCCTGACCACGGTCCGCCAGCCCATCGAGGCCATGGGCCGGGCCGTCGTGGAGCTGCTCAACGCGCAGATCGGCGGGAGCGCCGTACCGGCCGACGAGCTGCTGTTCGAACCCGAGCTGGTGGTCCGCGGGTCCACCGCGCAGGCGCCCCGCGACTGACCGATGTCGCGGAGTTTCAGGCTCTGCACGACATCTTGCGGACCGTCGACCCCCGGGCGGGTGCCGCCACCGGTACGGGCGCCGGGTCCGGTGACGCGGGCGCGGGCGGATCCGGGGCCGCCCGGGACAGCAGCAGGACGCCCCAGGAGGCCAGCGCCGCTCCCGTGAGGGCCAGCAGCACCCCGGGCGGTCCTCCCCGGAGCCGCTCGCCCAGCAGGGCGGCGCCGATCACCGCGGCGGCCAGTGGATTGGTCAGGGTCACCATCGCGAGCGGCGCGCCGAGCCCGCCCCGGTAGGCGGTCTGCGCCAGCAGCAGGCCGCCCGTCGCGAACACCGCCACCAGCACAGCCACCACGACGACCGCGCCGCTCGGCACCGGGCCGGACGCGTCCGTCGCGGCCACCGTCACCGTCTGGGTCAGCGCCGAGCCGACCCCGGACGCCAGCCCCGAGGCGGTGGCGTGGCGCAGGGCGGGGCGAGCGCCGGGCCGGGCCAGCGCGCCGACCAGCACCGCGGCCGCACCCGCGACCAGCAGCGCCTCGGACACGGTCAGCACGTCCTCGGGCGCCGGCGCGGACGCCGTGACGAGCAGCGCCCCCAGCCCCGCGAGCGTGAACGCGGTCCCGAGCCACTCCACCGCGCCGACCCGCCGCCCCGCGAGCCGAGCCCCCATCGGCACCGCCGCGACCAGCGTGAGCGCCCCCAGCGGCTGGACCACCGTCAGCGGCCCGAACCGCAGGGCGACGACGTGCAGCACCGCGCCGGCGGCGTTGAGCAGCACCGACAGCCACCACGCGCCGCGCCCGAGCACCCGCCGCAGCCCGGTCCCGGCGGTGCGGGCGGCCAGCCGCTCCTGGGCGACCGCGGCGCACGCGTACGCGACCGCCGAGAACAGCGACAGCACGACGGCGACGACCGTGGCGCTCACCGCCCGGCCTCCGTGACCGTCACCGGGGACACCGCCGCTTCCGAAGGCGCCCGGCCCGAGAGCGCCGCCTCGGAAAGCGGCCGTCGGCGCGCCGGTACGGCCGTCCGCGCACCGCCCGTCGCGTCCCGTGCCGTGCGCCGCGGCGGGCCGACCACGGCCAGCGTCCCGCCCAGCAGCAGCGCCGCCGCCACCGCGTCGAGCCAGAAGTGGTTCGCCGTCTCCACGATCACCAGCAGCGTCACCAGGGGATGCAGCAGCCACAGCCACCGCCACCGCGACCGGGTGGCGACGATCAGGCCGATCGCCAGCATGAGGGCCCAGCCGAAGTGCAGCGAGGGCATCGCGGCGAACTGGTTCGACAGCGTGTCCGCGGACGGGGAGCCGTACACCGACGGCCCGTACACCCGCGCCGTGTCCACCAGTCCCGTCGCCGCGAGCAGCCGGGGCGGGGCCAGCGGGAACACGAGATGCAGCACCAGCGCGGCGGCGGTCAGGACGGCCAGGGCGCGGCGGGCCCAGCGGTAGTGGCCGGGGCGCCGGAGGTACAGCCAGACCAGCAAGGCGGCGGTCGCCGGGAAGTGGACGGCGGCGTAGTAGGCGTTCGCCAGGTGCGTCAGGGCGTCGCCGTGCAGCAGAGCCGACTGCACCGCGCCCTCGCCGGGCAGCCGCAGTGCCCGCTCCAGGTCCCAGACGCGGTGTGCGTTGCGGTAGGCCTCGCCGTGCTGGCCCACGGCGGCCAGCCGGCCGAGCTTGTAGACCAGGAAGAGCCCTGCGACCAGCAAGAACTCGGGGATCAGGCGTGGCCGCGCGGAATCGGTGCGGGCATTCATCCCGGCCCCTTCGCTGACGGTGGTGCGTACCGGTACGACCTCGTTCCGATACGAACTCGTTCCGATACGGGAGTGTACCGATACGTTCGTGTAGCGGTACACTGGCGTATCGATGACGTGGGACACAGGACGCGAGCGAGGGGACGGAGCGATGACGCCGCGGGCCGCGGACCGACCGGAGACGGTCGGCGCCTCGCGCCGCTCCAAGCTGACGCGCGAGCGCGAGCAGGAGTTCTTCGACGCCGTCCTCGAACAGATCCGCGCGTGCGGCTACGACGCCGTCACCATGGACGGCATCGCCGCCAGCACACGGTGCAGCAAGTCCACGCTGTACCGGCAGTGGCGGACCAAGCCGCAGTTCGTCGCGGCGGCCCTGCGCTCCCGCCGCCGGGCCACCTTCGAGGGCATCGACACGGGCAGCCTGGCCGGGGACCTGCGGGAGGCGGCGCGGCGGGCCGGCGAGCTGGCGGCCCGGGACACGCGGCTGCTCCAGGCGCTGGGGCTGGCGGTGCTGGAGGACCGGGAGCTCGCCCAGGCGCTGCGCGAGGCGCTGGTGGAGCCCGAGGTCGGCGAGATCGAGCGGATCCTGCGGCGCGGGGCGGAGCGCGGGGAGATCGCCGCCGACCACCCGGCGCTGCCGTACGTTCCCGCGCAGATCCTCGCCATGGTGCGGGTGAGGCCCGTGCTGGAGGGCAGGGACGCCGACGAGGACTATCTGCTGCGCTTCGTGGAGGCCGCCGTACTGCCGGCGCTGGGCCTCGCACGACCCGGGTGAGGCGGACGGCCCGTACCGAACGTGGGCCGTCGTCCGAGGGATGACCGGACGGCCGGCCCGCCGGCGCCGCACCGTGGGGACGGGGGCGGCGCACCCCCGGCCGGGTGGGACCCTCCGTGAGCGCGGGAGCGTCCCACCCGGCCGAACCGAGCGGGCCGGGGACCGTGCCGGCGGGCGTCAGACGTTCTGGCCGCTGCCGCCGCCGGAGTACGTCTTGATGCCCTTGACCATGTCGTCGATCAGGGACACCTTCTGGTCGGCGTCCAGACCGACGCGGAGCAGCACCATCCGGTCGGGGTTCGTCGGCGACGGGAACGCGAGCGACTGGACGTAGCCGTCGGCGCCCTTGCTGGTGATCGCCTTCCAGCGGACCAGGTAGCCCTTCTGCCCGGCGACCGTCACCGCTTTGGAGGCCAGCACCTTGTGCGAGGTGATCGCGCCGTAGGTGGTGCCGCCGTAGGACTCCTCGGCGTTCGCGGCGATGTCGCCCTTGGCGATCGCCTCGGCCGTGGAGCCCTTCGCGCCCAGCGCCTCGGCGGGCGCCGAGTAGGCGCCGCCCTTGGTGCAGGTCTTGGAGGTGTCGCCGGGGCAGTCGTAGGTGTCGTCGGAGCTGAGCTGCGCGCCCATGGCCATGGAGGTGCCGGTCCAGCCGTCCGGCACCGTGATGCTGATGCCGTTGGTCCCGTCGGAGACCGTGCCGCCGCCCTCGACCTGCGGCCCCGTGTCCGGGTCCTCGGAGTCGGGCGACTCCTCCTCGGATCCGTCGCCGCCGTCCGGGCCGCCCGGGTCGCCGAACGGCCCGTCCTCCTGCCCGCCCGACCCGTCCGGGCGGTCCCGGTCCTGGCTCTGCGCGGAGTCGGCGCGGTTCGCGTCGTCGCCGTCGTCACGGGTCAGCACGAACACGCCGACGCCGATGCTCGCCAGCACCGCGACGGCCACCGCCGCGGCTATGCCGGTGCGCAGCCCCCGCTTGCCCGAGCCCTGCGGCTGCCCCGGATACCCCGACAGGTACTCCGGGGCCCCCGGGTAGCCGGGCTGGGCGGGACCGCCGGGGTAGGCGGGGCCCCCGGGATACGCGGGACCTCCGGGAAATGCGGGACCTCCCGGGTAGGCGGAACCGGCCGCCGGATGGGCGGGGTAACCCGGATGGCCCGGCAGGGTCGGAGCCCCCGGCTGTGCGGGCGTCCCGGGCTGGGCGGGGGTCCCCGGCTGGGCGGAGTACGCCGGGTGGGCCGGAGCCGTCCCGGCCGAGGCCGGGGAGCCCGCGGGAGAACCCGCCGGAGGACTCGCCGGAGTGCCCGCCGGGGCGCTCCAGGGGGAGGCCTGCCCCGAGGGACGGACCTGGTCCGTCCATGCCTTGCCGTCCCACCAGCGCTCGGTGGCGGGACCGTCACTTGTCTGCCCGGGGTCGGGGTACCACCCGGGAGGAGTCGCCTGCGTCATGTGCCCACCGTATGAGGCGTCGGTGAAAGCCGGATGAGAGGGATGCCCCGCCGACCGGACTCCGGCCGCACGGGGGGCCGTTGAGTCCGGCGTGGCGCGGTGTCTACCGCAGGTCACCCGAGATGGCAAGACTCGCCGCGAGGACCCTCCCACGGCCGGTCCGGAGGGCTACGCTCGCCCTGTACGTCGTTCGGGCGACTCGGGGAGGTAGCGGGATGACGGAGGCAGGGCCGGTGGCGGCCGCCTCGGCTTCCCTGTGGGAGCGGGAGCAGGAACTGGCCGTGATCGCCCGGGCGGTCGACGACCTGTGCGCCGACCGCTCCTCCTCGGGCGGCCTGCTGATGTTCACCGGCGAGGCCGGCCTCGGCAAGACCGCGCTGCTCGCGCAGACCCGCCGGATGGCGGAGGAGCGCGGCTGCACCGTGTGGTGGGCGCGCGGCGGCGAGACCCTGCGGTCCGTCCCCTTCAACGTCGTACGGCAGTTGCTGCAGCCCGCGCTGGTGTCGCTGCACCCCGAGGAGGCCCGCGAGTACCTCGGCGACTGGTACGACATCGCCGGCCCCGCCCTCGGCATCGCCGACCCCGGCGAGCGGCGGGCCGACCCGCAGGGCGTGTGCGACGGTCTGGTCGCCGCGGTGCGCCGGCTCGCCGAGCGGGACTGGCCGCTGGTGCTGCTCGTCGACGACGCCCACTGGGCCGACCAGGAGACGCTGCGCTGGCTCGCGGCGTTCGCCGAACGGCCCGCCGACCTGTCCGTGCTGCTCGTGGTGGCCCGCAGGCCCGGCGAGGCCGCCGGCGAGTGCGCCGCCCACCTGGAGGCGGTCGCCGCCGCGGGCCGCTCCGTCACCGACCTGAACGCCCTCACCCCGGCCGCCACCGCGGGGCTCACCCGCGCCACCGTCGGGGAGCACGCCGACGACGCGTTCTGCCGCGAGGTGTGGGCCGTCACCGCGGGCAACCCCTACGACACCGTCGAACTCCTCGCCAAGGTGCGCGACAGCGAGATGCAGCCCACCGAGGGCTCGGCCGGCGAACTGCGCGCCCTCAACCGCTCGGCCCGCGGCGGCGGCCTCGTCGAGCGGCTCGAGGAACTCGGCATCAACGCCACCCGGTTCGCCTGGGCCGCCGCCATCCTCGGCGCCGGCATCTCCGTCGACCTGGTCGCCCGGCTCGCCACCATGGGCCGCGAGGAGGCCGTCGGCTGCGCCGAACTCCTGCGCCGCGCCCGCATCCTGACCACGCCCGACCCGGCGACCTCCCGCCGCGGCGACGGCGACCTGGAGTTCGTCCACCCGCTGATCGCCACCGCCGTCTACAACTCCATCCCCGAGGCGCTGCGCACCGCCATGCACGGCATCGCCGCCCAGATCGTCGCCGACTCCGGATTCGGCGCGGCGGCGGCCTCCCGCCATCTGCTCAAGGTCCACCCCGACGACGACGCCGACGTCGTCGACCAACTGCGCGAGGCCGCCCGCGAACACCTCGCCGTCGGCGCGCCGGACGCCGCCCGGCGCTGCCTGGAGCGCGCCCTGGAGGAGCCGCCGCGTGCGGAGGTCCGCGCGCGTGTGCTCTACGAACTGGGCTGCGCCACCCTGCTGACCGCGCCCGCCACGACCATCGAGCACCTGCGCAGCGCGCTCGCCGTGCCGGGCCTCGACGGCCACGCCCGCGTCGACGCCGTCTTCCGCCTGTCCCAGGCCCTGGTCCACAACAACCAGCTGGACCAGGCCGTGCGCACGGTCGAGGCCGAGGCCGCGCGGCTGGAGGAGGGGCCCGACCGGCTGCGGCTGCGGGCCGTTCAGTACATGTGGGAGGGGATCCACGCCGGCGAGTGCGCCACCCCGGCCCGCTCCGAGCGGCTCGCCGCGCTCGCCGCCACCTGCACCGGCCGGGACAACTCCGAGCGCGCCCTGCTCATCCTGCGCGGCTTCGACGCCATGACCCACGGCGAGAACGCGGAAGAGGTCGCCCAGGTCTGCGACCGCGCCCTGGTCAACGGCCGGCTGGCGCCCGGGCTCGGCTGGACCGACACCGAGTGGGGCGTGGAACTGCTGATGATGCTCGGCAGTTGCTATGCCTACGCCGACCGGCTCGACCGCGCCGAGAACCTCTTCGCCGAGGCCCTGCGCGTCTACACCACCGCCGGCTGGAGCGGCGGCCACCTCGCGCTGGCCAACGCCTTCCTCGGCCTCGCCTTCCGCCGCCAGGGCCGGCTGAAGGACGCGGAGAGCGTGCTGCGCGAGTCGGTGCGGCTCGCCGAACGCGTCGGGCGGGGACTGCCGTTGTACTGGTCGGCGACGTGCGGGCTGGTCGACGTGCTGCTGGCCCGCGGGCGCGTCCAGGAGGCGTGGGAGACCGCCGAGACCTACGGTTTCGCCCCGCCCTACCCGTCCACGATCGTGCTGCCCGACACCCACTGCGTGCGCGGCAGGCTGCTGCTCGCCGTGGGCCGCACCGAGGACGGGATCAACGAACTGGAGGCGGCGGAGAAGGCGGCGACGGCCCGCGGCGGCCACAATCCGGTCCTGGCGCCCTGGGCCGTCGACCTCGCGCTCGCCCTCGCCGGGCAGGACCCGGCCCGCGCGGCCGGCCTCGCGGCCGACGCCCGCCGCCAGGCCGAGCGGTTCGGCACCGACACCGCGATAGGCGAGGCCCTGCGCTGCGCCGCCGCCCTGGAGACCGGCCCGCGCAAGGTGCGCCTGGCCGCCCAGGCGGTCACCTACCTGGAGGCCTCGCCCTGCCAGTACGAGCACGCCGCCGCCCGCATCGAGTACGGCCTGGCCGCCCGCTCCGGCGCCGAACTCAACCGCGGCCTCACCCTGGCCCGTTCGTGCGGGGCGGACGGCCTGGTCACCCGGGCCCGCGAGGGACTGGCCGAGCTGGAGGGCGTCCCCGGCCTCGTCTGACCGCGCTCACGGCCGGCCGTCGTCCTCCTGGGCCAGCACCCGCTGGGCCGCCGCGAACGCCGAGTTGGCCGCGGGCACCCCGCAGTACACGGCCGTCTGCAGCAGCACCGCGCCGATCTCCTCGGGGGTCAGCCCATTGCGGCGCGCCGCCCTGACGTGCATGGCCAGCTCCTCGTCGTGGCCGTGCGCCACCAGCGCGGTCAGCGTGATCATGCTGCGCTCGCGGCGGCTGAGCGTCGGGTCGGTCCAGATCTCGCCCCAGGCGTAGCGGGAGACGAAGTCCTGGAAACGGGCGGTGAAGGGCGTCTGCCGCGCCTGGACCCGATCCACGTGGGCGTCGCCGAGCACCTGCCGCCGTACCTCCATGCCCCGCCCCGCGGCCGGGCCGAAGTGGGCCCGCAGCGCGGCCAGCACGGCCTCCGGGCACTCTTCCTCGCCCCGCTCTCGGTGCCGGAGCAGGCCCAGTTCCTCCAGCTGCTGCGCCGGGTCGCGGACGCGGCCGAGGGGCTCCGCAACCCGGCCGAGCCCTTCGCCGTGCGGGGCTGACCGGCCCGGGGCGGACCGATCGGGGTGGCCGGCCACGGCGAACCCGCCCGAGGACGACCGTCCGGGGCCGTCCCGGCCGCCTCACCCGGCGTCGGCGAACACCACCCACACCTGCCCGTGGGCGAAGTCCAGCGGCGAGCCGTCCGGCGCCGTGAACCGCGTGCCGCCGTCCGCATCCGGTCGCTGCCAGCGGGCCTCGTACGTCCGCCCGTCCCGCAGCACCTCGGCCCTGCCCTCGCCCACCGTCTCCAGATACGGCGTGCGGTTGCCGAGCGAGTCGTGGTACTCCGACTCCCGCATCCGCACGTACTGCACGACGACCGTCCCCGCCGCCACCGGACCGGCGTCGGTGGTCTCCGCGTCCGTGCCGTCCATCGCGACCCGGTAGCGCCCGTGGTCCGGCGACCAGGTGAAGGTGAAGCGGGCCGCCGGATAGCGCACCGTCCGCTCCGGCTCGGGCCTGCCGCCCGCGGGCGGGGGACCGAAGGTGAAGCCGGTGGTCAGCGCGGCCGGTCCGGGCACGGCGGGCAGCAGCCGGTCGGGGCGCACGTAGAGGTTGTGCGGCGAGGGCCGTTCGGCGGACCGCTCGAAGGCGCCGGACGTGCGGCCGGGCGGCTCGGCGCGCAGCGGCGCCCCGTCGATCAGCGGCAGCAGCTTGCGCTGCGCGCCCGAGAAGGCGAGGGTCGGCCGGTGGAACTGGCGCAGCAGCTCCAGGTCGGTCTCCCGGGCGCTGCGCACCGGTCCGACCGCGCCCGGCAGCCGGGTGCCGTACACCGCCATGAGCCGGCTCAGCCCGCCCTCGACCTGCTCGACGTAGACGAGGTCCGCTGCGTTCAGGCCGGTGTGCGGGCGGGCCCGGCGGACGTTGTCCAGCTTCACGGCGAGCACGGAGTGCGCGGTCCGCGCGGTCTCCCGCCGCTGGGCGTCGGGGGCCCGGCCGTCGTCGGCGGAGCCGCCGCCCGGGGTGCAGCCCGCCGTCAGGACGGCCGTCGTCGCGACGGCCAGCAGCGCCGCCGTCCTGGCGGCGCGCCGCACGCGCGCTCCTCGTCCCATGCCCACCGTCGCCACCCGTCCCGTCCGTGTCATCGATTGTGCGCTGATCACTTCATCGGTGGCCATACCCGAACAAAAAGGATTTCTCGCTTCGGGTGGGCCGATCGGCTCATCGGCGGTTCACGGAAAGCGGCCCGGGTACCCGGGCCGCACCGCCGACACGACCGGTACCCGACGGAGGGAGCACGGGACGATGAGGGCAGTGACGTGGCAGGGCAAGCGGGACGTGCGGGTGGAGAACGTGCCCGATCCACGGATCGAGGAACCCACCGACGCCGTCATCCGCGTCACCTCGACCGGGCTGTGCGGCTCCGACCTGCATCTGTACGAGGTGCTCACCCCGTTCATGACGCCGGGCGACATCCTCGGCCACGAACCCATGGGCATCGTCGAGGAGGTCGGCGCGGGCGTGCCCGACCTCCAGGCCGGCGACCGGGTCGTGGTGCCGTTCCAGATCGCGTGCGGCAACTGCTGGATGTGCCTCAACTCGCTGCCGACGCAGTGCGAGACGACGCAGGTCACCGGCGAGGGCATGGGGGCCGCCCTGTTCGGCTACACCCGGCTGTACGGCGCGGTGCCCGGCGGCCAGGCCGAGTACCTGCGGGTGCCGCAGGCCCAGTACGGGCCGATCAAGCTCCCCGAGGGCCCGCCGGACGACCGCTTCCTCTACCTCTCCGACGTGCTGCCGACCGCCTGGCAGGCGGTCGCCTACGCCGACGTCCCGCAGGGCGGCAGCGTCGCCGTGCTCGGCCTCGGCCCGATCGGCGACATGGCCTGCCGGGTCGCCCAGGTGCGCGGCGCCGGCCGGGTGTTCGGCGTCGACCTGGTGCCGGAGCGGCTGCAGCGGGCGCGGGCGCGCGGAGTGGAGACCTTCGACCTGCGGTCCTTCGACAGCGAGAAGGAGCTGATCGCCGCCATCCGCGACCAGACCGACGGGCGCGGCCCCGACGCCGTGATCGACGCGGTGGGCACCGAGGCGCACGGCAGCGTCGCCGCCAAGTTCACCCAGCAGGCCGCCTCGATGCTGCCCCGCAAGCTGAGCGGCCCGCTCGCCGAGCGCTTCAGCGTCGACCGGCTCGCCGCCCTCTACACGGCCATCGAGCTGGTGCGGCGCGGCGGCACACTGTCCCTCGTCGGGGTGTACGGCGGCATGGCCGACCCGCTGCCGATGCTCACCATGTTCGACAAGCAGCTGCAGATCCGCATGGGCCAGGCCAACGTCCGCCGCTGGAGCGACGAGATCATCCCCTACCTCACCGACGAGGACCCGCTCGGCGTCGACGACTTCGCCACCCACCGGGTGCCGCTCGACGAGGCCCCGCGCGCGTACGAGATGTTCCAGCGCAAGCAGGACGGCGCGGTCAAGGTGATCATGCGGCCGTGAGCCGGGCGGACCCCGAGCCGGCCGGCCACGGGACGATACGGGGCCGGGTGCGCGGTCGGGGCCGGGCGTCCGGCCGGACGCGCCGAGGCGCCCCGCGGACCAGGGCCTGCCTTGGGAACGGGGGCGTCACCGCGGCGGGGCGAGGATCTCCGCCAGGTCGTAGCGCACCGGCTCCTGCAGCTGGGCGTACGTGCAGCTCTCCGGCGCACGGTCCGGCCGCCAGCGGCGGAAGCGGGCCGTGTGCCGGAACCGCGCCCCGTTCTCCATGTGGTCGTACGCCACCTCCGCGACCCGCTCCGGCCGCAGCGGCACCCACGACAGGTCCTTCTTGCCCGACCAGCGGCTCGGCGCGCCCGGCAGCCGCGCCGACTCGTGCGCCGCCTCCTCGGCCCACGCCGCCCACGGATGCCCCGCCACGTCCTCCATCCGCAGCGGCTCCAGTTCCTCCACCAGCTCCGCCCGCCGCTTCATCGGGAACGCGGCGGACACCCCGACGTGCTGCAGCCTGCCGCCCTCGTCGAACAGCCCGAGCAGCAGCGAGCCGACGACGGGGCCGCTCTTGTGCAGCCGGTACCCGGCGACCACGACGTCCGCCGTCCGCTCGTGCTTGACTTTGAACATGGCCCGTTCGTCCTGCCGGTAGCGCAGGTCGAGCGGCTTGGCGACCACCCCGTCGAGGCCGGCCCCCTCGTACTGCTCGAACCACCGCCGCGCCACCTCGACGTCGGTCGTCGCGGGCGCCACGTGCACCGGCGCCGTCACCCCCGCCAGCGCCCGCTCCAGCAGCGCCCGCCGGTCGGTGAGCGGCACGTCCAGCAGCGGCTCGTCGTACAGCGCCAGCAGGTCGAAGGCGACGAAGGACGACGGCGTCCGCCCGGCCAGCGTCCGCACCCGGGACTCGGCCGGGTGGATCCGCTCGGTCAGCGCGTCGAAGTCCAGCCGTCCCTCCCGGGCGATCACGATCTCCCCGTCCAGCACGCACCGCTCGGGCACCCGCTCCTTCAGCGCCGTCACCAGCTCGGGAAAATACCTGGTCAGCGGCTTCGTGGTGCGGCTGCCCAGCTCGACCTCGTCCCCGTCCCGGAACACGATCGCCCGGAACCCGTCCCACTTGGCCTCGTAGTGCATGCCCGGCGGGATCTTCGCCACGGACTTGGCGAGCATCGGCTTGACGGGCGGCATCACCGGCAGATCCATGGCTCGATTCTGCGCCCGGTCCGTCCGCTTCGCCCGGTGTGCGAGGTGTGCTCGCCGCGCCTACCGTGGCTCGCATGGGTGACGCGGTGGAACTCGACGTGGGCGGGCGGACGGTACGGCTGTCCAGCCCGGACAAGGTGTTCTTCCCGGAACGCGGATTCACCAAGCTGGACCTCGCGCTCTACTACCGGGCCGTCGGCCCCGGCATCCTGCGCTCCCTGCGCGACCGGCCCACGACGCTGGAGCGCTACCCGGACGGCGTCACCGGCGAGTCCTTCTTCCAGAAGCGCGCCCCGAAGAACATGCCCGACTGGATCCCCACGGCGCACATCACCTTCCCCAGCGGACGCACCGCCGACGAGATGTGCCCGACCGAGGAGGGCGCCGTGGTGTGGGCCGCCCAGTACGGCACGCTGACCTTCCATCCGTGGCCGGTCCGCCGCGGCGACGTCGACAGCCCCGACGAACTGCGCATCGACCTCGACCCGCAGCCCGGCACCGATTACGACGACGCCGCCCGTGCCGCGCACGAACTGCGCGCCGTGCTGGAGGAGTTCGGCGGACTGCGCGGCTGGCCCAAGACCTCCGGCGGGCGCGGACTGCACGTCTTCGTGCCCATCGAGCCGCGCTGGACCTTCACCCAGGTCCGGCGCGCCGCCATCGCCGTGGGCCGCGAGATGGAGCGCCGGATGCCGGACATGGTCACCATCAAGTGGTGGAAGGAGGAACGCGGTCGGAAGATCTTCCTGGACTACAACCAGACGGCCCGCGACCGGACCATCGCCTCCGCCTACTCCGTACGGCCCCGCCCGCACGCCCCCGTCTCCGCGCCGCTGCGCTGGGACGAGGTCGGCGTCGCCCACCCGCAGGACTTCGACCTGGCGACGATGCCGGGGCGCTTCGCCGAACTCGGCGACGTGCACGCCGACATGGACGACCACGCCTTCTCCCTCGACGCCCTGCTGGAGCTGGCCCGGCGCGACGAGCACGACCACGGCCTCGGGGATCTGCCGTATCCGCCCGAGTACCCGAAGATGCCGGGCGAGCCGACCCGGGTCCAGCCGAGCCGGGCCCGCAAGGGCGGGGCGCCCACCGAGGGGTCCTGAACGCCGGCTCCCCCCACCGCTCCTCCCGCCCGCGGCTATCCTGATCCGCAGCCGCCGATGAGGAGTCCCGAAGTGACCGAGGCAGTGTCGCGTCCCACGCTGGAGGCCGTGGCCGAGCGCGCGGGAGTGTCCCGGGCCACCGCGTCCCGGGTCGTCAACGGCGGGGACGGGGTGCGCGAGCCGCTGGCCCAGCGGGTGCGGCGCGCGGTCGAGGAACTCGGGTACGTCCCCAACCAGGCGGCGCGCAGTCTGGTCACCAGGCGGCACGACGCGGTCGCCGTGGTCATCGCCGAACCGGAGTCCAGGGTCTTCGCCGACCCGTTCTTCGGGCTCCAGCTGCGCGGCATCAGCAAGGAACTGACCGCCCACGACAACCAGTTGGTGCTGCTGCTGACCGAGGGCCGCGACGACCACGCCCGCGTCGGCCGCTACCTGGCCGGCGGGCACGTCGACGGGGTGCTGGTGTTCTCCCTGCACCTGGACGACGCACTGCCTGGACTGATCCGGGGCGCGGGACTGCCGACCGTGTTCGGCGGGCGGCCTGGCTGGGGCGACGGCCCCGGCGACGCGGTGTACGTCGACAGCGACAACCGGGGCGGGGCGCGCGCGGCGGTGCGCCATCTGGCGGGCCTCGGCCGCACCCGGATCGCGCACATCGCCGGGACCCTCGACCAGACCTCGGCGGTGGACCGGCTCGACGGCTACCGCGACGTCGTGGGCGACGCCGACCCGCAGCTGGTCGCCGAGGGCGACTTCACGCCCGCCGGCGGCGAGCGGGCGATGCGCGAACTGCTGCGGCGCCGCCCCGATCTCGACGCCGTCTTCGCGGCCAACGACCTGATGGCCTCGGGCGCGCTGCGGGTGCTGCGCGAGCACGGCCGCCGGGTGCCCGGCGACGTCGCCGTGATCGGCTTCGACGACATGGTCACCGTCGCCGAGCAGACCGACCCCCCGCTCACCACGGTCCGCCAGGACATCGAGGAGATGGGCCGGCTGATGGCCCGCCTGCTCCTGCGCCGCCTGGCCCGCCAGAGCCCCGCCGAGCCTCCTGAGCCCGCCGGGACGGGCGTGGTCCTGCCCACCACCCTGGTGCAGCGCTCCTCGGCGTAGGCCTGCCGGCGTCCCTCAGCCCTGCCCGGGTTCGCTGCGGATCACCGCGAAGCGGGCGCCGGACGGGTCGGCGAGGCGGGCGATGCGGCCCACGTCCGGGATGTCGGTCGGGGGCAGGTGGACCGTGCCGTGCAGCTCCCGTGCCAGAGCAACCGTCGCGTCCGGGTTCAGCACCTCGAAGTACGGCAGCCAGTGCGGTCCGGCCTCGGCCCCGGCGGGGTCGTCCGCGAACGGGACCAGGCCGCCGAACATGGCGTCCTCGCCGGCGCCGGCCGGATTGACGGTGGTGTAGGTGCCGCCGGGGAACGTCACGGCCGCCGTCTCCAGGCCCAGCGCCGCCTGGTAGAAGGCGGCCGCCGCCGCGACGTCCGGCGTGTACAGCTCGACCCAGCACAGCGCGCCCGGCTCCCGCAGCACGTCCAGGCCCTCCAGCCGGCCCGGCTGCCAGACCCCGAAGGCCGCACCGGCCGGGTCGGCCAGGACCGCCATACGGCCCCGGTCCAGCACGTCCACCGGCTCGACCGGGACACTGCCGTGCGCCCGCCGCACCGCCTCGGCCGTCCCCTGCGCGTCGGGGCTGCGGAAGTACACCGTCCAGGACGGCGAGCCCTGGTCCGGCGGCAGCCCCATGCCGCCCGCGGCCGTCCTGCCGTCCAGGTCGAAGAAGCCGTACCCGCCCGCCTGCGGCCCCGCCGACCGGAACCGCCAGCCGAACAGGGCGCCGTAGAAGGCGGTGGCGGCGTCGAGGTCGGAGGTGCCCAGGTCGATCCAGTTCGGGGCGCCGTCGGCGAAACGGGTGGTGAGCATCGTCGCCCTCCTCGGAAGCGGGCCGGTCTGCCTGCACTGCCGAGTCTCGCACCGCCCGCGGTCCCGCACACTTCCGCGCGCCGCCGTGCGCCGCACCGCACCGCCCGGGCATGATCGAGCGGCCGGGGGTCATCGACGGGCGTTGATCCCGCGTTGAGCGAACGTTTTTCGCCGCCCGGCACGATGTCGGACATGCACTTCGACACCCTCACCCCGGCCGACGCCGCCTGGCGGGCCCAGGCCCTGTGCGCCCAGACGGGGGCCGACTTCTTCTTCCCCGAGCCGGGCAGCTCCGTACGCGAGGCGAAGCGCATCTGCGCCCTGTGCGAGATGCGCCCCGCCTGCCTGGAGTACGCCCTGGAGAACGACGAGCGCTTCGGTGTCTGGGGCGGCCTGTCCGAGAAGGAACGCCTCCAGCTGCGCCGCGCCTCCCGCTGAGGTCACCGGGCCGCGGCCCCGCGACCCGGGGTCACAGCGCGGCGCGCGCCGCCATCCGCGCCTTGCGCGCGGCGAGCTTCTCGTCGAACTTCCGGGCCTCCGCGTCCAGGCCGCCCATGTACAGCCCCAGCTCCTCCTGGGCCTGCAGGCCCTCCGGGCCGAGACCGTCGATCTCCAGGACCTTCAGGTGGCGCAGGACCGGCTGGAGCACGTCGTCGTGGTGGATGCGCAGGTTGTAGACCTCGCCGATGGCCATCTGCGCGGCGGCCCGCTCGAAGCCGGGAATGCCGTGGCCGGGCATCCGGAAGTTGACCACCACGTCCCGCACCGCCTGCATCGTCAGGTCCGGCGCCAGCTCGAACGCCGCCTTGAGCAGGTTGCGGTAGAACACCATGTGCAGGTTCTCGTCGGTGGCGATGCGCGCCAGCATCCGGTCGCATACCGGGTCGCCCGACTGGTGGCCGGTGTTGCGGTGCGAGATGCGGGTGGCGAGCTCCTGGAAGGCGACGTAGGCGACCGAGTGCAGCATCGAGTGGCGGTTGTCCGACTCGAAGCCCTCGCTCATGTGGGACATCCGGAACTGCTCCAGCTTGTCCGGGTCCACCGCGCGCGAGGTGAGCAGGTAGTCGCGCATCACGATGCCGTGCCGGCCCTCCTCCGCGGTCCAGCGGTGCACCCAGGTGCCCCAGGCGCCGTCGCGGCCGAAGAGGCTGGCGATCTCGTGGTGGTAGCTGGGCAGGTTGTCCTCGGTGAGGAGATTGACCACGAGCGCGATGCGGCCGATCTCGGTGACCTTGGACTGCTCCTTCTCCCAGGCCTCGCCGTCCTCGAAGAAACCGGGGAAGTTGCGGCCGTCGGTCCAGGGAACGTACTCGTGCGGCATCCAGTCCTTGGCGACCTTCAGATGCCGGTTGAGTTCGTTCTCGACCACTTCCTCCAGGGCGTACAGCAGCCGCGCGTCGGTCCAGGCGGAAGAGCTGCCGAGGTGAGGAGAGGTGATCGTCACAGATACTCCAGTGGGACGTGGGACTACGTCGAACAGTCCGGCGGGAGGCGCCGGGAACCTACGGGATCGTAGGCTACGAACCCGTAGGTTACGTTGCCGTAGGTTAAGTGCGCTGTAAAGGACCTTGCCCGAGTCGCCGACCGGGTTTCCCCCACGCGCGCGGGTATGCCGAAAATCCCCGGGGCACGCAGGTCCCGGGGCTTCGACGCATCGGTTTCACCCGGTCAGGCGTACAGCTCCCGCAGCCGCACCGAGAGACATGTCACACAGCCTTCCAGCTTCTCGAACTCGCTGATGTCGACGACGACCGGCTCGTAGCCGAGGTCGGCGAACAGTTCCGCCGTCTTCGGCGCGCTCGCCGCCATCAGCAGCTTGTCGCCGCCGAGCAGCACCACATGGGCCCCGGACTCCTCCGGCACCGGCAGGAAACGACCGAAGAGCGACGGCGTGTCCGTCAGCGGGACGTGCCCGATCACCGTCCCGTCGGGCAGCGCCGTGACCGCCGACTTCAGATGCAGCACCCTGCTCACCGGCACGGCCACCACCCGCGCCCCGAGCGGTTCGAAGGCCGCCCGCACCTGCTGCACGCCGGCCGCGTTGGTGCGCCCGCCGCGGCCGACGTACACCGTGTCGCCGACCTTCAGCACGTCGCCGCCGTCGAGGGTGCCCGGCTCCCAGATCCAGTTGACCGAGCAGCCGAGGGACGCCACCGCCTCCTCCACGCCCGCCGTCTCCGCGCGCCGCGCCTCGGCGCCCGGGCGGGCGATCAGCGCGACGTTGCGGTACACGACCACCGTGTCCTCCACGAACACGGCGTCCGGGCAGTCGTCGGCCGGCTCGACCTCGACGGTCTGCCAGCCGTGGTCGGCCAGGGCCCCGACGTACGCCTCCCACTGCTCCCGCGCGAGGCCGGCGTCCACCTCCGTCCGCTCGACGTGGGTGACGAGTCCTTCGGCCAGTCGGGGGCCGGGACGGCGGACCAGGGCCTTCTTGCTGGGCACGAGTGGGTCTCCGTATCGCATCGGTCGTCGGGCGGGTCCTACGCGGGACCATTCTCGGACAGAATCGCTCCTTCCGCTTCGGTCAGGCGCCCGTCCTCCAGCAGCAGCCACCGGGTGATGCCGATCGACTCCAGGAACGGCAGGTCGTGGCCGGCCACGATCAGCGCCCCCTCGTACGACTCCAGGGCCGTGGTGAGCTGCCGGACGCTCGCCATGTCGAGATTGTTCGTCGGCTCGTCCAGCATCAGCAGCTGCGGGGCGGGCTCGGCCAGCATCAGCGCGGCCAGCGCCGCCCGGAACCGCTCGCCGCCCGACAGCGTCGCCGCCCTCTGGTCGGCCCGCGCGCCCCGGAACAGGAAGCGGGCCAGCCGCGCCCGGATCCGGTTGTCGGTGGCTCCCGGCGCGAACCGGGCGACGTTCTCGGCGACCGTGAGCCCGTCGTCCAGCACGTCGAGGCGCTGCGGCAGGAACCGCAGCGGCACATGCGCCGTCGCCTCGCCCGCCACCGGCGCCAGCTCACCGGCCACGGTGCGCAGCAGCGTCGTCTTGCCGGCGCCGTTGCGCCCGATCAGCGCGATCCGCTCGGGCCCGTGCACATCGAGACCGCCCTCCACGCGTGCCCCGTGGGCCAGTTCGAGGTCGCGCAGGGTGAGCACGGTCCGGCCCGCGGGGACGGCGGTGTGCGGCAGGTCGACGCGGATCTCGTCGTCGTCCCGTACGGCCTGCGCCGCCTCGTCGAGCCGCTCGCGGGCCTCGGCGAGCTTCTCCTCGTGCAGGATGCGGTGCTTGCCCGCGGACTCCTGGGCCGCGCGTTTGCGGGCGCCCATGACGATCTTCGGCTCCCGTTTCTGGTCCCACATCTTCTGGCCGTACCGCCTGCGGCGGGCCAGTTTGACCTGGGCCTCGGTCAACTCGCGCTTCTGCTTGCGCAGATCGCCCTCGGCGGCGCGCACCATGCGTTCCGCCGCCTCCTGTTCGACGGCCAGGGCCTCCTCGTACGCCGAGAAGTTGCCGCCGTACCAGGCGATCGAGCCGGAGCGCAGTTCGGCGATCTGGTCGACCCGCTCCAGGAGTTCACGGTCGTGGCTGACCACGATCAGCACGCCGGGCCAGGACTCCACGGCCGCGTACAGCCGCCGGCGGGCGTACAGGTCGAGGTTGTTGGTGGGCTCGTCCAGCAGCAGCACGTCCGGGCGGGCGAGCAGCAGCGCCGCGAGCCGCAGCAGCACCGACTCGCCGCCCGACACCTCGCCGACCGTGCGGTCCAGCGTGACGTGGCCGAGGCCGAGTTCGCCGAGGGTGGCCAGGGCGCGCTCCTCCACGTCCCAGTCGTCGCCGACGGTCTCGAAGTGCTCCACGGACGCGTCGCCCGCCTCGATGGCGTGCAGCGCCGCCCGCCGGCCCGCGATGCCGAGCGCCTCGTCGACCCGCAGGGCGGTGTCCTGGGTGACGTTCTGCGGGAGGTAACCGATCTCGCCGGTGACGCGCACGGCGCCGTCGGCCGGGACGAGTTCCCCGGCGATCAGCTTCAACAGGGTCGACTTCCCGCTGCCGTTGACGCCGACGAGGCCCGTCCGGCCGGGGCCGAACGAGGTGTCGAGGTCCTCGAAGACGGGGGTGCCGTCGGACCAAGCGAAGGAGAGGGAGGTGCAGGTGACAAAGGTATGCATACGGGCCTCGCGGTTGCGTGATGCGGTCAGGGGCAACGCGTGTCGAGACACCGAGGGGCGGCGACCGGGCGGGGGAGGCGTCGTCCGCTCACGGGAGGCGGCTGCTCACCGGGGACAGCCGGTCATCACGGAGGACGGCTGCTCACGGAGGACGGCGAACGCCGAGGTCGCACGCGACGTCCGCACCGGGGCCCGGACGAGGGCGGTGGCGGTGGGACGCGGTGTCTCAGGACCTCAGACGAGCAACGTCCTTCTCCAATCGACGGCAGCAGAAGCCCTTACACCGTAGGAGGACGCGTTCGCGGGCGTCAAAGCATTTACGAGCCCCGGGGGCGCTGGCCGGATCTACGCGTCCCGCATCAGTTCGGCCAGGTCGCGGTCCAGGTCGAGGTGGGCGTGCTCCAGGCCGTCCGGCACCAGGTCCCGGGTCGCCGCGAGGAACCGGCGCAGCTCGCCCGAGCGGACGTGCACGACGGCGGTGCCCTCGGGGGCGTGGAACTCCAGGACGGTGCGGTCGTAGCCGTACGGCCGCACCCGGACGTCGCCGTGCCCCTCGGCCTCGTGCAGGCCGGCCGCGAGCAGCTCGCGGGAGAAGGTCCAGCAGACCTCCTCGTCCTCCAGCGTCGCCTGGGCGGGGAAGGTCATGCGGATGGCGAAGGGGTCGCTCAGGTCGTAGCGCAGGGTGGCCGGGATGGTCTGCATCCGCGGTGCGGCGGCGACGAGTCGTGCCTCGACGGGCTGCTCGATGACGGTGGACAACCTTGGCTCCCTCGTTGACGGCTGGGACGGACTTCGTACGGGACGCGGCCGGGCACTGGGAGAGACGACGGAACCGGCCCCTTCGTGCACCTCCGCAGCGGGTGACCTACGTCACCGCGCCTCACACACCCCGGCAGCGGATCCCCGCGCGGCCCGACGGACCGGCCGGCCGCGCCCGGTGTGCCGTGACGGCGCACGATGGGGGTACCCGTTCACGGAACGTGAGAGGAAGTGACCGGAGATGCCACGCGGTTCCAGCCCCAAGCGGGAACGCCAGTACGAGCACATCAAGGAGAGCGCCGAGGACCGGGGCGAGAGCCCGGGGCGCGCCAAGGAGATCGCGGCGCGCACGGTGAACAAGGAACGCGCCCGGTCGGGTGAGGCGAAGACCTCGAGCCGCACCTCGACCAAGGACGAGTCGTCCGGCGAGCGGGGCGGCCGGCGCTCGGGCCGGGGCTCCCAGGGGCCCACCTACGACCAGCTCTACGAAGAGGCCAAACGGCGTGGCGTCCACGGCCGTTCGGACATGAACAAGGCACAGCTGCAGCGCGCGCTGGACAAGTGACCGCAGGGCCGGGCGCGGGCGGCCGTTCCGCACCCGGCCGAGCGGCGGCCCGGGGGCGCGTCCTACGCTCGTCCCCACCATGACGACCGAACGCACTACCGCGGGCCCGCCGCCCGCGACCGAGGAACAGGCCCGCGCCGTGCAGGACGAGCTGCGCAAGCGGGTGGTGCTCGACGAACCCGGCCCGCCGCCCGGCAGCGGCCGGGTGACCGGCGTCGACGTCGCCTATGACGACGAACGGGACGTGGTGGCCGCCGCGGCCGTGGTCCTGGACGCGACGACCCTCGACGTCGTCGCCGAGGCCACCGCCGTCGGGCGGGTCGCCTTCCCCTACGTCCCCGGCCTGCTGGCGTTCCGCGAGATCCCCACGGTGCTCGACGCCCTCGACGCCCTGCCGGTCCCGCCCGGCCTGGTCGTCTGCGACGGCTACGGCCTCGCCCACCCGCGCCGCTTCGGCCTCGCCAGCCACCTCGGCGTCCTCACCGGCCTGCCCACCATCGGCGTCGCCAAGAACCCCTTCGTCTTCTCGTACGACGACCCGGACGTCCCGCGCGGCTCGTGCTCCCCCCTGCTGGACGGCACGGAGGAGGTCGGCCGCGCCCTGCGCACCCGAGAGGGCGTCAAACCGGTGTTCGTCTCCGTCGGCCACCGCATCACGCTCGACACGGCGTGCGCCCACGTCCTGCGCCTCACCCCGCGCTTCCGCCTCCCGGAGACGACCCGCCGCGCCGACGCCCTGTGCCGCGGCGCGCTGCGGGAGCACACGGGGCGATGAGCGGGCGGGCCGGGCACGCGCGTCGTCGCCGGAGGTCCTGGTCCGGGCGGCGCCGCACAGCCGGCCACCGGCCCGTGCCGCGGTCGCCCGGGGCGAGCCGCTGCCGCGGCCGCGCGGGGCGGGTGCGCCGGCCGCGCGCAGCCGAGGGCGTCGTCGGTCGCGCGGTGCGGCCATCGCCCGGGGCGGCGAGCCCGTACCCCGTTCGCCCCGGCCCGGTCCGACGGCCGGCCGTCGGGGAAGCGCCCCCCGGGCACGCGCGCCCCGGCGTTCTGAGTACGTCACCTGAGTAGCCGCACGGATGCCGGCGCCCCGCCCCGGTCGGCAGGCTGGGCGCATGACGACGCGCCGCGCACCCGAGTCCCTCGCCCCGCCGAACCGGCCCGTGGAGCGCGCCGTCGTCCTGGGGCTGGCGCTGGCCGCCCTGGCGGCGCTGGGCTGGATCGGCGGGATGGTCTACACACTGGCCGACTGGTCGATGTGAGCCTCCTGGCGGGCCCGTGCGCTCAGCGGGTGGCCGCCACCCGGAACACGATGCCCGCCCGGCGCAGCCGCCCGGTGAGCGCGTCGCCCATGGCCTGCGCCGTGGTGACCTGGCCGGCGATCGGCGGGAGGTCGTCGAAGGCCAGCGACAGCGCCGACTCGGCGAACATCTTCGCCGTCTCGCCGTACCCCGGATCGCCGCCCGCCACCTCCGTGTACACCCGGCGCCCGCCGCCCTCGCCGACGAACCGCACCCGGAACCAGCTGCGCGCCCGCTTCTCCTCGCCCGGGCCCTCGCCTGGCTTCAGCCGCGCCGACAACCAGCCGCGCACCGGCGGCAGTTGCGCCGCCGCGATCAGCGCGCCGACGCCCGCGGCCCCGCCGATCGCCACCGGCAGCCGGCGTACGGCCGCGTAGTGCCGGTAGCGGAAGTCGGGGCCGTAGCGCTGCAGCGCCCGCGCCGAGCGGCGCACGATCTGCGGGTCGACGGTCGGCAGCGGCAGCGCCCACGCGCCGACCTCCGGGGCGAACCGCGGCGTCCCGGCCGGCGTCGTCGCCCGGCGCCCCACCAGCCGCGGTTCGTGCCGCCGCCGCTCGCGCGCGGCGGACGCCAGGTGCGGCACGCGCGCGAACTGGTTGAGCGCGGAGGCGAGCGTCCCGCCCGACAGCGCCCCCTCGGCCGTCACGAACCCGTCCACCCGCAGCGGCACCCCCTCCGGCAGCTGCCGCACCGTGAAGTGCACGCCCAGGTCGTGCGGCACCGAGTCGAAGCCGCAGGCGTGCACCAGCCGGGCGCCGGTCTCCCGCGCGCGGGCGTCGTGACGCACGTACGTCAGGTCCACGAACTCCGGCTCGCCCGTCAGGTCGAGATAGTCCGTCCCCGCGTCCGCGCAGGCGGCCACCAGTTCCTCGCCGTACGTCACATAGGGGCCGACCGTCGTCGCCACCACGCGCGCCCGCTCGGCGAGCCGGCGCAGTGAGGCCGGGTCGCCGACGTCGGCGCGCAGCACGCCGATCTCCGTGCCGCCGGGCGTCCCCTCCCGCAGCCGCTCGCGCAGCCGCGCCAGTTTCAGCTCGCTGCGGCCGGCCAGCGCCCAGCGCAGGTCCCTCGGCGCGTGGGCGGCGAGATACTCCGCGGTCAGTGTGCCGACGAAGCCCGTGGCCCCGAAGAGCACGATGTCGTACGGACGCTCCGCCCGTTTCAGCCTGCTCATGACATTCCTCGCTCCCGCAGCCCGCGCGGCTGTCGGTGGCCGAGGCTAGCGTGAGGAGGGCGGAGCCCGAAGACGAGCCCGGAGGTGAACGGTGGCGGCACCGAGGAACGCCCTGCGGAAATGGGAGAGGGTGAGGGCCTTCGCCCTGGGGCTGCCGGGCACGCGGGAGGAGTTCCCCTGGGGCGAGTCGGTCGCCAAGGTGAACGGGAAGGTCTTCGTGTTCCTCGGAGCGACCGACGGCAGCCATCCCCTCGGCGTCACCGTCAAGCTCACGGACGGCGACAGCCACGCCCACGCGCTCACCGCACCGGGCGCCGAGCCCGCCGGGTACGGGCTGGGCCGGGCCGGCTGGGTGGCCGTCCCGCTGGAGGGGAAGGGCGCGCCCCCGGCGGAGCTGTTCTGCGACTGGGTCGAGGACAGCTACCGCACGATCGCGCCGAAACGGCTGACGGCGGAACTGGACGCGCGAGTGGCACACTGAAACCGGCTAAGCGCTTGCTCGTCCGGGCCTTGTGCCGACTGGAACGTGTTCTTACCATCACTGGTGTTACATCGGTTGTGTCACAGCAAGGGGGCTGCGATGACCACGGCGACTTCGCCGCCGCACGGACCGCTCACCGGCGTGCGCGTGGTGGAGCTGGCCGGCATCGGACCGGGCCCCTTCGCCGCCATGCTCCTGGCCGACCTCGGCGCCGACGTCGTCCGCGTGGACCGCCCCGGCGGCCCCGGCCTCGGCATCGACCCGGCCGTCGACGTGACCAACCGCAACAAGCGCTCGGTCCTCGTCGACCTCAAGGCGCCCGACGGCCCCGCCCGCGTCCTCGACCTGGCAGCCCGCGCCGACATCCTGATCGAGGGCTACCGCCCCGGCGTCGCCGAACGCCTCGGCGTCGGCCCCGGCGCCTGCCACGCCCGCAACCCGCGCCTCGTCTACGGCCGGATGACCGGCTGGGGCCAGGACGGCCCCCTCGCCCCGCGCGCCGGCCACGACATCGGCTACCTCGCCGTCACCGGCGCCCTCGGCATGATCGGCCGCGACGGCGAGCCCCCGGCCGTCCCCGCCAACCTCCTCGGCGACTACGCGGGCGGCTCCCTCTACCTGGTCACCGGCGTTCTCGCCGCCCTGCACCACGTCCGCGCGACCGGCGCCGGGCAGGTCGTGGACGCGGCCATCGTGGACGGCGCCGCCCACCTGTCGGCGATGATCCACGGCATGCTCGCCGCCGGCGCCTGGCAGGACCGGCGCGGCGCCAACCTGCTCGACGGCGGTTGCCCGTTCTACGGGACCTACGAGACGGCGGACGGTCGGTACATGGCGGTGGGCGCGCTGGAGGAGCGGTTCTACGACGAGTTCGTCCGGCTGCTCGGCGTCGCGGACCAGGTCCCGGACCGGGCCGACGTCACGCGCTGGCCGGAGCTGCGGGAGACGGTCGCCGCCCGTTTCCGGACCCGTACCCGCGACGAGTGGACGGCCCTGTTCGAGGACTCCGACGCCTGCGTGGCCCCCGTCCTGTCACTGCGCGAGGCCCCCCACCACCCCCACCTCGCCGCCCGCGGCACCTTCGCCGACCACGCCGGCGTCACCCAGCCGGTCCCGGCCCCCCGCTTCTCCGCCACGCCCACCGCCGTCCGGCGCGGCCCCGCCCGGCCGGGCGCCGACACCTCCGACGTCGCCCGCGACTGGGACGTGCCGGCGCTCACGCGCCCTGCCCCCGCATGAGCCCTCGAAACCGCCCTCGTCGAAAGGCCTCCCCGTGACCACCGAAGCGTATGTGTACGACGCGATCCGCACCCCGCGCGGACGCGGCAAGGCGAACGGCGCCCTGCACGGCACCAAGCCCGTCGACCTCGTCGTCGGACTCATCCACGAGATCCGCGCCCGCTTCCCCGGCCTCGACCCGGCCGCCGTCGACGACATCGTGCTCGGCGTCGTCGGCCCCGTCGGCGACCAGGGCTCCGACATCGCCCGGATCGCCGCCGTCGCCGCCGGGCTGCCGGACACGGTCGCCGGCGTACAGGAGAACCGCTTCTGCGCCTCCGGTCTGGAGGCCGTCAACATGGCCGCCGCCAAGGTCCGTTCCGGCTGGGAGGACCTCGTCCTCGCGGGCGGCGTCGAGTCGATGTCCCGGGTGCCGATGGCCTCCGACGGCGGCGCCTGGTTCAACGACCCGATGACCAACCTCGCCACCAACTTCGTCCCCCAGGGCATCGGCGCCGACCTGATCGCCACCATCGAGGGCTTCTCCCGCCGGGACGTGGACGAATACGCCGCGCTCTCCCAGGAACGCGCCGCCACCGCCTGGAAGGACGGCCGCTTCGACCGCTCCGTCGTCCCCGTGCGGGACCGCAACGGGCTGGTCGTCCTCGACCGCGACGAGCACATGCGCCCCGGCACCACCGCCGACTCCCTCGCCGGGCTCAAGCCGTCGTTCGCGGACATCGGCGACCTCGGCGGCTTCGACGCCGTCGCGCTGCAGAAGTACCACTGGGTGGAGCGGATCGACCACGTCCACCACGCGGGCAACTCCTCCGGCATCGTCGACGGCGCCGCCCTCGTCGCCATCGGCTCCAGGGAGGCCGGCGAGCGGGCCGGGCTCACCCCCCGCGCGCGGATCGTCTCCGCCGCCGTCTCCGGCTCCGAGCCCACCATCATGCTCACCGGCCCCGCCCCGGCCACCCGCAAGGCACTCGCCAAGGCCGGGCTGACCATCGACGACATCGACCTCGTGGAGATCAACGAGGCCTTCGCCGCCGTCGTGCTGCGCTTCGTCAAGGACATGGGCCTGTCCCTGGACAAGGTCAACGTCAACGGCGGCGCCATCGCCCTTGGCCACCCGCTCGGCGCGACCGGCGCGATGATCCTCGGCACCCTCGTGGACGAACTCGAACGCCAGGACAAGCGCTACGGCCTGGCCACGCTGTGCGTCGGCGGCGGCATGGGCATCGCGACGATCGTCGAGCGCATCTGACCCCCTCCCAGCGACCGCCCGCGACTTCTACGACGGAGACCCACTCATGACCGAGAGCACCGCCATCCGCTGGGAGCAGGACGACACCGGCGTCGTCACCCTCGTCCTGGACGACCCCGCCCAGTCCGCGAACACCATGAACCAGGCGTTCCGCGCCTCCCTCTCCGTGATCGCCGACCGCCTGGAGGCCGAGAAGGACTCGGTGCGCGGCGTCATCGTCACCTCCGCCAAGAAGACCTTCTTCGCCGGCGGCGACCTGCGCGACCTCATCCGCGTCACCCCCGACACCGCCCGGGAACTCTTCGACGGCGGCCTCGCCCTCAAGCGCGACCTGCGCCGCATCGAGACCCTCGGCAAGCCGGTCGTCGCCGCGATCAACGGCGCGGCCCTCGGCGGCGGTTACGAGATCGCCCTCGCCTGCCACCACCGGATCGCCCTCGACGCGCCCGGCTCCAGGATCGGCTGCCCCGAGGTCACCCTCGGCCTGCTCCCCGGGGGCGGCGGCGTGGTGCGCACCGTCCGGCTGCTCGGCATCACCGACGCCCTGCTGAAGGTCCTCCTCCAGGGCACCCAGTACAACCCGCGCCGCGCCCTGGAGAACGGCCTGGTCGACGAGGTCGCCGAGACCCGCGAGGAACTGCTCGCCAAGGCGCGCGCCTTCATCGACGCCCACCCCGAGTCCGCCCAGCCCTGGGACCGGCCCGGCTACCGCATCCCCGGCGGCACCCCGGCCCACCCCAAGTTCGCCGCCAACCTGCCCGCCTTCCCGGCCAACCTGCGCAAGCAGACGGGCGGCGCGCCCTACCCCGCGCCGCGCAACATCCTCGCCGCCGCCGTCGAGGGAGCGCAGGTCGACTTCGAGACCGCCCAGGTCATCGAGGCCCGCTACTTCGTGGAGCTGGCGGCCGGCCAGACCGCGAAGAACATGATCCAGGCGTTCTTCTTCGACCTTCAGGCCGTCAACTCGGGTGCGAGCCGGCCGAAGGGCGTCGAGCCGCGCACGGTCCGCAGGGTCGCCGTCCTCGGCGCCGGGATGATGGGAGCCGGCATCGCCTACTCCTGCGCCCGCGCCGGGATCGAGGTCGTGCTCAAGGACGTGTCCCTGGAAGCGGCGGTCAAGGGCAAGGGGTACTCCGAGAAGCTGTGCGCCAAGGCCGTCTCGCGGGGCCGTACGACGCGGGAGAAGGCCGACGCGCTGCTCGCCCGGATCACGCCCACCGCCGAGGCGGGCGACCTCGCGGGCTGCGACGCCGTCATCGAGGCCGTGTTCGAGGACACCGCGCTCAAGCACAAGGTGTTCCAGGAGATCGAGCAGATCGTCGCGCCCGACGCGCTGCTGTGCTCCAACACCTCCACCCTGCCCATCACCGCGCTGGCCGAGGGCGTCGAGCGGCAGCCGGACTTCATCGGGCTGCACTTCTTCTCGCCGGTCGACAAGATGCCGCTGGTCGAGATCATCAAGGGCGAGCGGACCGGAGAGGCGGCGCTGGCCCGCGCCTTCGACCTGGTCCGGCAGATCAACAAGACGCCGATCGTCGTCAACGACTCGCGCGGCTTCTTCACCTCACGGGTGATCGGCCAGTTCATCAACGAGGGCGTGGCCATGGTCGGCGAGGGCATCGAGCCCGCGTCCGTCGAACAGGCGGCGGCGCAGGCGGGCTACCCGGCCAAGGTGCTGTCCCTGATGGACGAGCTGACGCTCACCCTGCCGCGCAGGATCCGCCAGGAGACCCGCCGCGCGGTCGAGGAGGCGGGCGGCGAGTGGACCCCGCACCCGGCGGAGGCCGTCATCGACCGCATGGTGGAGGAGTTCGGCCGCACCGGCCGCAGCGGCGGCGCCGGCTTCTACGACTACGACGAGTCCGGCGAGCGCGCCGGCCTGTGGCCCGGCCTGCGCGAGCACTTCACCCGGCCGGGACACGAGATCCCGTTCCGCGACATGCAGGAGCGGATGCTGTTCGCCGAGGCGCTGGACACCGTCCGACTGCTGGAGGAGGGCGTGCTGACCTCGGTCGCCGACGCCAACATCGGCTCCGTCCTCGGCATCGGCTTCCCCGGCTGGACCGGCGGCGTCCTCCAGTACATCAACGGCTACGACGGCGGCCTGCCCGGCTTCGTGGCCCGCGCACGGGAACTCGTCGAGCGCTACGGCGACCGGTTCACGCCCCCGGCGCTGCTTCTGGAGAAGGCCGAGAAGGGCGAGACCTTCACCGACGCCCGCTGACCCACGGCGACGGAGGCGGACGTCCCCTCACCGGACGCCGTCCGCCTCCGTCGCCCACGCCCGCACCTCTTCCCGCAACGACCGCTGAAACGCCGTCAGCAGCGCCTGCACCACGATGGGCTGCATGTGCGCCGACAGCGACCGCACTTCGGACGGGCCGCGTTCGGCCACCTCCCCGCGCAGCAGCCGCGACAGCTCGCGCGCCGCCGCCCGGGCGTGCTCCACCAGCACGGTCCGCGCCGCGAGGATCGCCTCCTGGGACAGCGGCACGTCCAGCAGTCCGACGCCGAGCCGCAGCAGCCCGGCGTCGACGCGGAAGCGGTCCTCGCCGTCCCGCTCCACCACGTCCATCGCGACCAGCCGCTCCAGCTCCTCGTCGCCGAGCGCCCGCCCCGCCCGCCGCTCCAGCTCCCGGCGCGTCACCGTCTCCACCGACTCCGGCGCCCAGGAGGCCACCACGGCCCGGTGGATGGCGAGATCGTGCGGGCTCAGCCCTTCGGGCAGCTGCCGCAGGTACCGCTCGATCGCCGCCAGCGTCATGCCCTGCCGCTGCAACTCCTCGATCAGCCCCAGCCGCGCGAGATGCTCCGCCCCGTAGTGCCCGACCCGACGCGCCCCGATCACCGGCGGCGGCAGCAGCCCCCTGGTCCCGTAGAACCGTACGGTCCGCACGGTGACCCCGGCCCGCGCGGCCAACTCGTCCACGGTGAGCCACGGCTCCTCGGCGTCGGTCGTCATGCGCAGCAGTATCGCCGCCGCACCCGCCCCGCGAAACTCACCGGGCCCATCGCCCACCGCCCGTCACGCCACGTCCCGCCGCGCGAGCGCCTCGGCGACGGACGAGCCGCCGCGCCGCGCGTACGCCGACCGCGCCCGCACTTCGCGCAGGGTCCTGGGCCGGTGGCCGGGCCCGCCGCAGCAGCTCTTGTGGAAGCCGACGCCGGCGTTCAGCAGCACGGTGAACGTCCGCCACGCCGCGACGTCCGCCGCCGAGGCGCCGCGAACGCCGACCCGGCGTGGATCATCGGCTGCGTGCAGCGCGGACAGTTCCGCTGCCGCGCCGGGTCGTGGGGCTGCTTGTAGGAGACCCTGCAACCGAGGCAGACGCCGGAGGTCTTCCCGTTGGCCATGGGCCCAGCGTAGGGATCGCCCCGCACGCGGCCCACCGGATTTCCGGCGCTCGGGCGACGCTCCGCGCGCCGGTCCCTCACCGGGGACGACGAGCCCGCGAGCCCTTCCTCCCGGGCCGTTAGGATCGGCGGTCTGATGACTGCCACCCTCGTCGCCAAGAACCTCGCCGCCGGGCACGGCGACCGTGCCCTGTTCAGCGGGCTCGACCTCGTCGTCGCGCCCGGAGACGTGATCGGGCTGGTCGGCGCCAACGGTGCCGGGAAGTCCACGCTGCTGCGCCTGCTGGCCGGCCTCGACGCCCCCGAGCAGGGCGATCTGCGCCTGTCCCCGCCGACGGCCACCGTCGGGCATCTGCCGCAGGAACCCGAGCGCCGGCCCGGCGAGACCGTCGGGCAGTTCCTGGCCCGCCGCACCGGCGTCGCCGAGGCCCAGCGGGCCATGGACGAGGCCACCCAGGCCCTGGTCGACGGCGCCCCGGGCGCGGACGACGCCTACGCCACGAGCCTGGAGCGCTGGCTCGCCCTCGGCGGCGCCGACCTGGAGGAGCGCGCCGAGGAGGTCGCCGACGCGCTGGGTCTCGCCGTCGGCCTCGACCAGGCCATGACCTCGCTGTCCGGCGGCCAGGCCGCCCGCGCGGGCCTCGCCTCCCTCCTGCTCTCCCGCTACGACGTCTTCCTGCTCGACGAGCCGACCAACGACCTCGACCTGGACGGCCTGGAGCGCCTCGAACGCTTCGTGAGCGGCCTGCGCGCCGGCACGGTCGTCGTCAGCCACGACCGCGAGTTCCTCGCCCGCACGGTCACCAAGGTCCTCGAACTCGACCCGGTCCAGCAGCGGATCACCCTCTTCGGCGGCGGCTACGAGGCCTACCTGGAGGAACGCGAGGTGGCCCGTCGGCACGCCCGCGAGGAGTACGAGGAGTTCGCCGACAAGAAGGCCGCCCTCCACGACCGCGCCCAGATGCAGCGGTCCTGGATGGACAAGGGCGTGAAGAACGCCCGGCGCAAGGCGGGCAACGACAACGACAAGATCGGCCGCAAGTTCCGCAGCGAGGCCAGCGAGAAGCAGGCCGCGAAGGCCCGCCAGACCCAGCGCATGATCGAGCGGCTCGAGGTGGTCGAGGAGCCGCGCAAGGAGTGGGAGCTGCGGATGGAGATCGCCGCCGCCCCCCGATCGGGCGCGGTCGTGGCGAGCCTGCGCGACGCCGAAGTGCGCCGCGGCGGCTTCGTCCTCGGCCCGGTCACCCTCCAGATCGACTGGGCGGACCGGGTCGCGGTCACCGGCCCCAACGGCGCCGGCAAGTCCACCCTGCTCGGCGCCCTGCTCGGCCGGGTCCCCGTGGACGCCGGCCACGCCGCTCTCGGCTCGGGCGTCCTGGTCGGCGAGGTCGACCAGGCCCGTCGGCTGTTCCACGGTCCCGAGTCGCTGCTCGACGCCTTCCAGGCCGCCGTACCCGACACCGAACCGGTCGACGTGCGCACCCTGCTGGCCAAGTTCGCGCTGAAGTCGGACCACGTCCTGCGCCCCGCCGCCACCCTCTCGCCGGGCGAGCGCACCCGCGCCGCCCTCGCCCTCCTCCAGGGCCGGGGCGTCAACCTGCTGGTCCTGGACGAGCCGACCAACCACCTCGACCTGCCCGCCATCGAGCAGCTGGAGTCGGCCCTGGACGCCTACACCGGCACCCTGCTCCTGGTGACGCACGACCGGCGGATGCTGGACGCGGTCCACGTGACCCGCCGTCTGGAGGTCGCCGGCGGCAAGGTGACCGAGCGCTGAGGCCCGGGCGCCGACGGCAAGGTGACCGAGCGCTGAGGCCCGGGCGCCGGCGGGACGGCACGGCCCCGCCGCCCCGCCGGCGCGTGCCTCAGCCCCGTCCGCCCTTCTTCGGGTCCAGCAGACCGGCCCGGCGCAGGGCGTCGGCCATCGCGCCGCCCGCCGGGGCCGGAGCCGCCGCCTGACGGCCGCCGCCCGACCGTCCGCCCTGCCGCTGCTGCGGCGGACGCCCCCCGCCCCGCTGCGGCCGGCGCTCGCCGGGGGCGCGGTCCTGCGCCGCGGCCTCGTCGTCCAGGCGCAGCGTCAGCGAGATCCGCTTGCGCGGGATGTCGACGTCGAGGACCTTCACCTTCACGATGTCGCCCGGCTTGACCACGTCCCGCGGGTCCTTGACGAACGTCTTCGACATCGCGGAGACGTGCACCAGACCGTCCTGGTGGACGCCGACGTCCACGAACGCGCCGAACGCGGCGACGTTGGTGACGACCCCCTCCAGGACCATCCCCGCCTCCAGGTCGGAGATCTTCTCCACGCCCTCCTTGAAAGCGGCGGTCCTGAAGGCCGGGCGAGGGTCGCGCCCCGGCTTCTCCAGTTCCTTGAGGATGTCGGTCACGGTCGGCAGACCGAACGTCTCGTCGACGAAGTCCTGCGGACGCAGCGAGCGCAGCACGCCGGTGTTGCCGATGAGCGAGGCCACCTCCTGCCCGGTGGTCTTCACCATCCGCCGCACCACCGGGTAGGCCTCCGGGTGCACGCTGGACGCGTCCAGCGGGTCGTCGCCGCCGCGGATGCGCAGGAAGCCCGCGCACTGCTCGTACGCCTTCGGGCCCAGCCGGGCCACCTTCTTCAGCTCCGCGCGGGACCGGAACGGGCCGTTGGCGTCCCGGTGCGTGACGATGTTCTCCGCGAGCCCCGAGGAGATGCCCGACACCCGGGCGAGGAGCGGCGCGGACGCGGTGTTGACGTCGACGCCGACGCCGTTCACACAGTCCTCCACCACCGCGTCCAGCGAGCGCGACAGCTTCACCTCGGACAGGTCGTGCTGGTACTGCCCGACGCCGATCGACTTCGGGTCGATCTTCACCAGCTCGGCGAGCGGGTCCTGCAGGCGGCGCGCGATCGACACCGCGCCGCGCAGCGACACGTCCATGTCGGGCAGTTCCTGCGAGGCGAACGCGGAGGCCGAGTACACCGAGGCGCCCGCCTCCGACACCATCACCTTGGTGAGGTTCAGCTCCGGGTGCCTCGCGATGAGTTCACCGGCCAGCTTGTCCGTCTCGCGCGACGCCGTGCCGTTGCCGATGGCGATCAGCTCGACCGCGTGCTCCTCGGCGAGCCGGGCCAGCCGGGCGATCGCCTCGTCCCAACGGTTGGCGGGGACGTGCGGGTGGATCACGTCCGTGGCGACGACCTTGCCGGTGGCGTCCACGACGGCCACCTTCACGCCCGTGCGGAAGCCGGGGTCCAGGCCGAGCGTCGCCCGGGTGCCGGCCGGGGCCGCGAGCAGCAGGTCGCGCAGGTTCGCCGCGAACACCCGCACCGCCTCGTCCTCGGCGGCGGTGCGCAGCCGCAGCCGCAGGTCGATGCCGAGGTGGACCAGGACGCGGGTGCGCCAGGCCCAGCGGACGGTGTCCGTCAGCCACTTGTCGGCGGGCCGCCCGCGGTCGGCGATCCCGAACCTCGCCGCGATGATCCCCTCGTACGACGACGGGCCCTCGACCGGCTCCTCCGGCTCCAGGACGAGGTCGAGGACCTCTTCCTTCTCGCCGCGCAGCATCGCCAGCACCCGGTGCGAGGGAAGCTCCGTGAACGGCTCGGCGAAGTCGAAGTAGTCCGCGAACTTCGCGCCCGACTCCTCCTTGCCCTCACGGACCTTGGCCACCAGTCGCCCGCGCACCCACATGCGCTCGCGCAGCTCGCCGATCAGGTCGGCGTCCTCCGAGAACCGCTCGGTCAGGATCGCCCGGGCGCCGTCGAGCGCGGCCTGCGGATCGGCCACGCCCTTGTCCGCGTCCACGAAGGCCGCGGCGGCGGCCGGGGGGTCGACGGACGGATCGGCGAGCAGCCCCTCGGCCAGCGGCTCCAGGCCCGCCTCACGGGCGATCTGCGCCTTGGTGCGCCGCTTGGGCTTGAACGGCAGGTAGATGTCCTCCAGCCGCGCCTTGGTCTCGGCGCCGCGGATCCGCGCCTCCAGTTCGTCGGTGAGCTTGCCCTGCTCGCGCACCGACTCCAGGATCGCCGTACGACGCTCCTCCAGCTCCCGCAGATAACGCAGCCGCTCCTCGATCGTGCGCAGCTGCGCGTCGTCGAGCATCTCGGTCGCTTCCTTGCGGTAGCGGGCGATGAAGGGCACCGTCGAACCGCCGTCGAGCAGCTCCACGGCAGCCTTCACCTGCCGCTCCCGTACGCCGAGCTCCTCGGCGATCCTGCCTTCGATGGACCCTGTGAGGGGTGTCGTCACGATCCCGTACCGCCTTCTCCACTTCGGGTTGCGCGGCAATTGTGGCAGGTGGCGCCGACACCCGGGGCGCAGGGCGCGATCCGCGCGCGCCGCCGCCGGTTCAAGCGCGGCGCGCACCCCGTCGGCCCGCGCCGGAGGCTCCGCCCAGGAGCCGGGCCACGGCCCGGAACGGCAGCGTCACGACCGTGGCGACGGCGCCGCCGATCTGCCGCAGGACATCCGCGATGGCACGGAACACGTCGATTCCCCTTTCGGTTCGCCGGTGTCGCCTTTCGAGCACCGGACGACCGCCGGGTACCGCGTGCGGCCCCCGCTAACCGGACGCGGTCCAGGTGAAGCGGGGCTGCCTGCGCTCCAGGAAGGCGGCGACGCCCTCCGCGGTGTCGCCGCCGGCGCGGGCCTGCGCGGCCCAGTGGGCGTCCCGGTCGGTGCGGCCGTTCGCGAACTCCTTCGCCGCGGCCTGCGTCAACTGGGAGCGGGACGCCAGCACCCGCGCGAAGGCGGCGACCCGCTCGTCCAGTTCCCCGCCGGGCAGCACCTCGTCGACCAGGCCGGTGCGCAGTGCCCGCTCGGCGTCGATCAAGTCACCGGAGAACAGCAGGTACTTGGCGGTCGCCGGGCCCACCAGCGCCACCAGCCGCCGGGTGGCGGAGGCCGGGTAGACGATGCCGAGCCGGGCCGGCGTCACCCCGAACAGCGCGCCCCCGTCCGCGAACCGCAGGTCGCAGGCCGCCGCGAGCTGCGCCCCGCCGCCCACGCAGTGCCCGCGCACCGCGGCCAGCGTCGGCTTCGGGAACGCGGCGAGCGCCTCCTCGGCGGCCACGGCCAGACCCTGCGCCTCCTCGGGCGACTCGCGCAGCGTGGAGATGTCCGCCCCGGCGCAGAAGGTGCCGCCCTCGCCGGTCAGCACCAGGACCCGTACTCCCGGATCGGCGGCGAGCCGGTCGAGCAGCGGCGGCAGCGCCCGCCACATCGCGGCCGTCATGGCGTTGCGCTTGGCCGGGTGGGCGATCACGACGGTGGCGACCGAGTCCGCGACCCGGTGCAGCAGCTGGGGCTCCATGCGCGGGATGCTAACCGCACCCCCGAGGGCCGCCTCCCGCCCCCCGGCGGCGCTGCCGGGAGCCCGGGAACGATCGGCGACAAACCCGTACAACCCGAATAGTTCGCAAAGTCGGCGCAGGTCGGACAGGAGTAGTCCTGACAGCCGCCCGCGTCATACGCAGGCGGTCAGAAGTGTTCGATACCCGCTGACTTGTGTTCAGCTCTCGAGCCCGGAGCGGCTCGTTATCAACACTCGACGTGTGGTGACAATCGAGTTCAAGGGTGGCGACCGGACGATGGAGAACCACGGGCGCGGGCCCGCCGCACGCCCCGCAGGCGGCGCGGACGCAGCCGTCGAGGACAGAACGCGCGAACCGCTGCCGTTCGAGGGCGTCTGGCGGTTCACCGCCCCCGCCGTCGACGCCTCGGTCCCGCAGGCCCGGCACGCGGTCCGCGACCTGCTGCGGCGCCAGGGCGTGCCGGTCTCGGACGACCTGCTCCAGGGCCTGCTGGTGATCGTCTCGGAGCTGGTCACGAACGCCGTACGGCACGCCGCGCTGCTCTCGCCGATGCTGGCCGTGGAGGTCGCCGTCGGCGCGGAGTGGCTGCGGCTGTCCGTCGAGGACAACCACCCCTACCGCCCGACCGCCCTGGAGGCGGACCACGGCCGGACGGGCGGGCGGGGGCTGCTGCTGGTGCGGGAGATCACCCGCGAGGCGGGCGGGGTGTGCGACGTCGAGCACACGGCGGGCGGCGGCAAGGTGATCTGGACCGCCCTGCCGCTCGGCACGGCGCGCCGGCCGTGAGGATCACCAGCCGGCCGACGGTCCGGTCAGTTCCCTGATCGCCGGACGGGCGGCGTCGAGCACCGTCATGAACCAGGCGGAGAACGGGTCGCGCGCGTGCCGCTCGGCCAGCTCCGCGGCGGTCACGAACGCCGTGTCGTGCACCTCCTGCGGGTCGGGCCCGGGAGCGGTCTGCACCAGGCCGACGAAGAGGTGGTTGTACTCCTGCTCCACCAGGCCCGAGGCCGGGTCCGGGTGGTTGTAGCGGACGGTGCCGGCCTCGGCGAGCAGCGCCGGCGAGACTCCCAGCTCCTCGTGCGTGCGCCGGGCCGCCGCCGCGAACGGGGCCTCGCCCGGGTAGGGGTGGCCGCAGCAGGTGTTGGACCACACACCGGGGGAGTGGTACTTGCCCAGCGCCCGCTGCTGGAGCAGCAGCCGGCCGTGGTGGTCGAAGAGGAAGACCGAGAACGCGCGGTGCAGCCGCCCCGGAGCCCGGTGCGCGGAGAGTTTCTCCGCGGTGCCGATCGTCCTGCCGTCCTCGTCGACGAGTTCCAGCAAGATCGCTTCCGCGGCGCCGCTCGACGAACCGTCCGTCGTGGTGGCAGGTGTGATCGGCATACCCATCCTTCGCCTCGTTCCTCGCCCCAGTCTGCCGTACCCGTACGGTCCTGCGGGCGCTTGCGGGGTGCCCGCATGTCCCGCGCCGCGCGCGGGCGGGGCCAGTGGGTGATCATGCCCGGCCGTGCCGGGCGGAACCGCCCGCTCCCGGTTCAGTGGCACAGATGCGCCTCGTGCTCGGCGTGGCCGCCGGGCTCCAGCTGGAAGGTGCAGTGCTCCACGTCGAAGTGGCCGCCCAGACAGCCCTGGAGTTCGTGCAGCATCTTCTCGTGCCCTATGGCGTTCAGGACGTCGGAGCTGACGACGACGTGCGCGGACAGCACCGGCAGGCCCGAGGTGATCGTCCAGGCGTGCAGGTCGTGGACGTCCTCGACGCCGTCCAGAGCGAGGATGTGCGCCCGGACCTCGGCCATGTCGACGCCCTTGGGGGCGGCCTCCAGCAGGACGTCGAGGGTCTCGCGCAACAGCTTCAGCGTGCGCGGCACGATCATCAGACCGATCACCAGCGAGGCGATCGGATCGGCCGCCTGCCAGCCCGTGGTGACGATCACCACCGCCGCGATCAGCACCGCGACCGAGCCCAGGGCGTCGGCCGCGACCTCCAGGAACGCGCCGCGCACATTGAGGCTCTCCCGCTGGCCGCGCATCAGCAGTGTGAGGGAGATCATGTTCGCGGCCAGACCGATCAGCGCGAACACGGCGGTGAGCCCGCCCTCGGTCCCCGCCGGCGTCATGAACCGCTGGACCGCCTCGAACAGGACGTAACCGCCGACGCCGAGCAGCAGAAGGCAGTTGGCCAGCGCGGCGAGGATCTCGGCGCGGGCGTAGCCGAAGGTGCGGTTGGCGCTCGCGGGCAGGTTGGCGAAGTGGATCGCCAGCAGCGCCATGCCGAGCCCCAGCGCGTCCGTCGCCATGTGCGCGGCGTCCGCGATCAGCGCGAGGGAGTCCGCGAGGACGCCGCCGACGATCTCGACCACCATCACCGTGAGCGTGATGGCGAGAGCGACCCGCAGCCGGCCGCGGTACGCCCCGGCGGCCGTGCCGGTGACCGGCGCGCCGTGCGCGTGCCCGTGTCCGTGACCATGCGCATGACCGTGCCCGTGGCCGTGCCCAGCCCCCATGAGAGCCGTCCTTCCCGATCGGTCCGGCTCACAGTGAACTACGGGCGGGCGGCGGCGGGCAACGCGGCACTGAACACCGTTGTCATATGCGCTGACCTGCGGAAACGAACCGCAGGTCAGCGGCGGGCGGCCCTTACCCGGCGTGGTGCAGCCGCCACCCGGCCCACGCCGACTCCACCATCTCCCGCACCCCCCGGCGGGCCGTCCAGCCCAGCTCCTCGGCGGCCCGCGCGGCGGAGGCGACGGCACGCGGTGCGTCCCCGGGGCGGCGCCCCTCCACCACGGCCGCCCGCCGGTCCCCGGTCACCTCGCCGATCAGCGAGACCAGCTCCCGTACGGAGACGCCCTCGCCGCGTCCGATGTTCACCGTGAGGTCGTCCGCCCCGCCGGGGCCGCAGAGCCGTCGGGCCGCCGCGAGATGGGCCTCGGCGAGGTCGGCGACATGGATGTAGTCGCGCACGCAGGTGCCGTCCGGCGTCGGATAGTCGTCGCCGAAGATCCGCGGGGCCTCGCCCCGGGTGAGCCGGTCGAAGACCATCGGCACGATGTTGAAGACACCGGTGTCCGCGAGCTGCGGCGCCGCCGCCCCCGCCACGTTGAAGTAGCGCAGGCACGCCGTGCGGATGCCGTGCGCCCGGCCCGCCGCCCGGACCAGCCACTCGCCGGCGAGCTTGGTCTCGCCGTACGGGTTCACCGGGGCGCAGGGGGTGTCCTCGGTGATGAGGTCCACATCGGGGTTGCCGTAGACGGCGGCGGAGGAGGAGAACAGGAACCGCCCGATCCCGGCCTCGGCCACGGCCTCCAGCAGCGTCGCGAGGCCGCCCACGTTCTCCCGGTAGTACAGCTCCGGCCGCGCCACGGACTGCGCCACCTGCTTGCGGGCGGCCAGGTGCACCACGCCGGTCACGTCGTACTCGGCGAACACCCGCCGCAGCAGCCCCGCGTCCGCGGAGGAGCCCCGCACGAGCGGCACGCCCTCGGGCAGCCGCCCGGCCACACCGGCCGACAGATCGTCCAGCGCGACGACCCGCTCCCCGGCATCGCCCATGACCCGCGCCACATGCGCCCCGATGTACCCGGCCCCACCAGTGATCACCCACGTCATGGCAGCCCACCCTAAGCGGTTCACGGAGCCCGGCCCGCCGCCCCCGACGCCCCCGCCCCCCGGCAACGCCACGCGCAAGCCCCACCGACCACTCCATGAACGGCCGGTGAACGCAAGGGTCCCGTCATCCGATAACCTCTGCCGACATGCCGCCCGCCGGGTGCGGTCGAGTGCCGGTCGTGCACGGGCCCTGCCGCAGCCGAGGGCGCCCCCACCATGTACACGACCGGCGTGCACGCGTCGGCCTCCAGGGAGTGAGTTCGGTTGCCGACCGCCATCCTCACCGGAACGCCGGTGCCCGGATCGCCGCTCGAGGGCGATCTGCGCTCCCTCGGCTTCGAGGTGCGCACCGCCGTCGACGCCGCCGAGACGGAGACCCTCCTCGCCGGGACGCCCGGCGAGGAACGGGTCGCGGTGGTGGACGCCGGTTTCGTCGGTCACCCGCACGCCCTGCGCCTCGGCCTCACCGACCCCCGCTTCCCGCTCGCCGCGATCCCCGGCGCCGTCACCGCCCAGCCGGCCGGCCGCGGGGCCCTGACCCGTGCCATGGCCCGCGAGAACTCTGCCGACGAGCACTCCGGCGCCCCACTCGCCGACCGTGTCGCCGCCGCGCTCGACGCCGACGGCGCCGCCGTGCACCGCCCCGACCTCGGCAGCCTCGTCGCCGTCGTGCCCGCCGATCCGCAGGCCCGCAACGAGGCGCGCCAGGCCGTCGCCGCCGTCGACGACGAGGCCGTACGCCTGAAGTCGGCCGTCAAGGCCCGCGACGGCTTCTTCACCACCTTCTGCGTCAGCCCGTACTCCCGCCACCTCGCCCGCTGGTGCGCCCGCCGCGGACTGACCCCCAACCAGGTCACCACCGCCTCGCTGCTCACCGCCCTGATCGCGGCGGCCTGCGCGGCCACCGGCACCCGCGGCGGCTTCGTCGCGGCCGGCGTGCTGCTCATCGCCTCCTTCGTGCTGGACTGCACCGACGGCCAGCTCGCCCGCTACTCCCTGCAGTACTCCACCCTCGGCGCCTGGCTCGACGCCACCTTCGACCGGGCCAAGGAGTACGCCTACTACGCCGGCCTCGCCCTCGGCGCCGCCCGCGGCGGCGACGACGTCTGGGCGCTGGCGCTCGGCGCGATGGTGCTCCAGACCTGCCGGCACGTCGTGGACTTCTCCTTCAACGAGGCGAACCACGACGCCGTGGCCAACACCAGCCCCACCGCCGCCCTCTCCGGCCGCCTCGACGGCGTCGGCTGGACGGTGTGGGCGCGGCGCATGATCGTGCTGCCGATCGGCGAGCGCTGGGCGATGATCGCCGTCCTCACCGCCGCCACCACGCCCCGCGTCACCTTCTACGCCCTGCTCATCGGCTGCGCCTTCGCCGCGACGTACACCACGGCGGGCCGTGTGCTGCGCTCGGTGACGCGCCGGGCGAGCAGGACCGACCGCGCCGCGCGGGCGCTCGCCGACCTCGCGGACG
Organism: Streptomyces sp. NPDC006610; assembly: GCF_040611575.1. Taxonomy (NCBI): domain Bacteria; kingdom Bacillati; phylum Actinomycetota; class Actinomycetes; order Kitasatosporales; family Streptomycetaceae; genus Streptomyces; species Streptomyces sp. NPDC006610. The sequence continues at coordinate 22,648 of NZ_JBEXOP010000033.1, read as the reverse complement.
GCGGCCCGCTCGCGCAGGGCTTCGCGGCGGCGTTCCGCGGCCCCGCGCGCCGCCTCCCCGGCTTCACCGCCCCCGCCGTCGCGTTCCTCGGCGGCGCCGTGATGATCCTCACTGCCGCGCTCACCGGCTTCGGCGGCCCCTGGCCGGTCGCCGCCGCCCTCTTCTACGCCGTGACCTCGGGCCTCGCGGTCGCCCGCCCGCTCAAGGGCGGCCTCGACTGGCTCGTCCCGCCGCTGCTGCGTGCCGCCGAGTACGGCACCGTTCTGACCCTCGGAATCAAAGCGGGGGTGAACGGAGTGCTTCCGGCGGCTTTCGGCCTGGTGGCCGCCGTCGCCTACCATCACTACGACACGGTTTATCGCATCCGCGGCGACGCGGGTGCTCCCCCGCAGTGGCTGGTGCGGACGATCGGCGGCCAGGAGGGCCGGACGCTCGCGGTCGCCGCGCTCGCCGTCCTGCCGACCGCCGCGCAGTTCGAGGCCGCGCTCACGGTGCTCGCCGTGGCCGTCGCCGTGGTGGTGCTCGCCGAGAGCATCCGCTTCTGGGTCCTGGCCCACCGGGCCGGAGCACCCGCCGTACACGACGAAGGAGAACCCGCATGATCGGCCTCGTGCTGGCGGCCGGCGCCGGACGGCGTCTGCGCCCCTACACCGACACCCTGCCCAAGGCGCTGGTGCCGGTGGGGCCCGCGGGCACCGAGGACGGCCCCACGGTTCTCGACCTCACCCTCGGCAACTTCGCCGAGATCGGCCTGACCGAGGCCGCGATCATCGTCGGCTACCGCAAGGAGGCCGTGTACGCGCGCAAGGAGGCCCTGGAGAAGACGTACGGCCTCAAGCTCACCCTGATCGACAACGACCGGGCCGAGGAGTGGAACAACGCCTACTCCCTGTGGTGCGGCCGGGACGCCCTCAAGGACGGCGTGATCCTCGCCAACGGCGACACCGTCCACCCGGTCTCCGTCGAGCGGACCCTCCTCGCCGCCCGCGGCGACGGCAAGAAGATCATCCTCGCCCTGGACACCGTGAAGTCCCTGGCCGACGAGGAGATGAAGGTCGTCGTCGGCGCCGAGGGCGGCGTCGAGAGGATCACCAAGCTGATGGACCCGGCCGAGGCCACCGGCGAGTACATCGGCGTCACGCTCATCGAGGGCGACGCCGCCCCGGACCTCGCCGACGCGCTGAAGACGGTCTGGGAGACCGACCCGCAGCAGTTCTACGAGCACGGCTACCAGGAACTGGTCCACCGGGGCTTCCGCATCGACGTCGCGCCCATCGGCGAGGTCGACTGGGTGGAGATCGACAACCACGAGGATCTCGCCCGGGGACGGGAGATCGCGTGCCGGTACTGACCAGGCTCATACCCTCCCCGGTCGTCGTCGACATCCGCCCCGGCGCCCTCGACGACCTGGCCGGCGTGCTCGCCGACGAGCGGATCTCGCACTCCGGCAAGCTCGCCGTGGCCGTCAGCGGCGGCTCCGGCGCCCGGCTGCGCGACCGCGTCGGCCCCCAGCTGCCCGGCGCCACCTGGTACGAGGTCGGCGGCGGCACCCTCGACGACGCCGTCCGGCTCGCCACCGACATACGGGCGGGCCACTTCGACGCCCTCGTCGGACTCGGCGGCGGCAAGATCATCGACTGCGCCAAGTTCGCCGCCGCCCGCGTCGGCCTGCCGCTGGTCGCCGTGCCGACCAACCTCGCGCACGACGGCCTGTGCTCGCCCGTCGCCACCCTCGACAACGACGCCGGCCGCGGCTCGTACGGCGTCCCGAACCCCATCGGCGTCGTCATCGACCTCGACGTCGTCCGCGAGGCCCCGGTCCGCTACGTCCGGGCCGGCATCGGCGACGCCGTCTCCAACGTCTCCGCGATCCGCGACTGGGAGCTGGCCCACCGGGTCAAGGGCGAGAAGATCGACGGCCTGGCCGCCGCCATGGCCCGCCAGGCCGGCGAGGCCGTGCTGCGCCACCCCGGCGGCGTCGGCGACAACGACTTCCTCCAGGTGCTCGCCGAGGCCCTGGTCCTCAGCGGCATCGCCATGTCCGTCTCGGGCGACTCCCGCCCCTCCTCCGGCGCCTGCCACGAGATCAACCACGCCTTCGACCTGCTGTACCCGAAGCGCGCCGCCGCCCACGGCGAGCAGTGCGGCCTCGGCGCGGCCTTCGCCATGTACCTGCGCGGGGCCCACGAGGAGTCGGCGTACATGGCCGAGGTGCTGCGCCGGCACGGGCTGCCGGTGCTGCCGGAGGAGATCGGCTTCACCCCGGACGAGTTCGTCCGCGTCGTGGAGTTCGCCCCGCGGACCCGGCCCGGCCGCTACACGATCCTCGAACACCTCGACCTGCAAACCCACCAGATCAAGGACGTCTACGCCGACTATGTCAAGGCCATCGGTAGCTGAACTCCGCCCGGTCGTCCACCCCGCGGGGGTCAAGGACCGGCGCAGCGGTGAGCACTGGATGGGACGCCTCTACATGCGCGAGGTGTCCCTGCGGGTGGACCGCTACCTGGTGAACACCAGGGTGACGCCGAACCAGCTCACGTACCTGATGACCGTCTGCGGCGTACTCGCCGCCCCGGCCCTGCTGGTGCCGGGGATCTGGGGCGCCGTGCTCGGCGTCGTCATGGTCCAGCTGTACCTGCTGCTCGACTGCGTCGACGGCGAGATCGCCCGCTGGAAGAAGCAGTACTCGCTCGGCGGCGTCTACCTGGACCGGGTCGGCGCCTACCTCACCGACGCCGCCGTGCTCACCGGCTTCGGGCTGCGCGCCGCCGACCTGTGGGGGAGCGGGCGGATCGACTGGCTGTGGGCCTTCCTCGGCACCCTCGCCGCCCTCGGCGCGATCCTGATCAAGGCCGAGACCGACCTGGTCGGCGTCGCCCGGCACCAGGGCGGGCTGCCGCCGGTGCAGGAGTCGGCGTCCGAGCCCCGCTCGTCCGGCATGGCGCTGGCCCGCCGCGCCGCCGCCGCGCTGAAGTTCCACCGGCTGATCCTCGGCATCGAGGCGTCCCTGCTGATCCTGGTCCTCGCGCTCGCCGACGCCGCCCGCGGCGACCTGTTCTTCTCCCGGCTCGGCGTCGCGGTGCTGGCCGGCATCGCCCTGCTCCAGACGGTGCTGCACCTGGTGTCCGTCCTCGTCTCCAGCCGGCTGCGGTGAGCGCCGTGACCGCTTCCCCGCTGAAGGTCGGCGCGGTGATCATCACCATGGGCAACCGCCCCGACGAACTGCGCGCCCTGCTGGAGTCGGTGGCCAAGCAGGACGGCGACCCGATATCCGTGGTCGTCGTCGGCAACGGCTCGCCCGTGCCCGAGGTCCCCGAGGGCGTGCGCACCGTGGAGCTGCCCGAGAACCTCGGCATACCCGGTGGCCGCAACGTCGGCATCGAGGCCTTCGGCCCCAGCGGCCGGGACGTGGACATCCTGCTCTTCCTGGACGACGACGGACTGCTCGCCCGCACCGACACCGCCGAGCTGTGCCGCGAGGCCTTCGCCGCCGACCCGAGGCTCGGCATCATCAGCTTCCGCATCGCCGACCCGGACACCGGCCTCACCCAGCGCCGCCACGTCCCGAGGCTGCGCGCCTCCGACCCGATGCGCTCCTCGCGGGTCACCACCTTCCTCGGCGGCGCCAACGCCGTGCGCACCCGGGTCTTCGCCGAGGTCGGCGGCCTGCCGGACGCGTTCTTCTACGCCCACGAGGAGACCGACCTGGCCTGGCGGGCCCTGGACGCGGGCTGGCTGATCGACTACCGGTCGGACATGGTGCTGTACCACCCGACGACCGCGCCCTCCCGGCACGCGGTCTACCACCGCATGGTCGCCCGCAACCGGGTCTGGCTGGCCCGCCGCAACCTGCCCGCCGCCCTGGTCCCGGCCTACCTCGGCTGCTGGCTGCTGCTCACCCTGGCCCGCCGGCCCTCGCGGCCGGCGCTGCGGGCGTGGTTCGGCGGCTTCCGGGAAGGCTGGACGACACCGTGCGGTCCGCGCCGCCCCATGAAGTGGCGTACGGTGTGGCGGCTGACCCGACTGGGACGCCCTCCTGTCATCTGACAAGCTCGGTCCTGAGAGCATGCGGGCGTAACGCTCGGCTCGGCGCCTGGCCGGCCCGCGCCGGCCGCGCATCCCGAAGACGAAAGTTTCCGCTTGTGAGTGAGACAACGCACGACGACGGCACGGTCGCGGTGACCGCGGCCCCGTCACCCGACGAGGGGCTGACCGCGGCGGAGCTGGCCGCCAAGTACGGCCTGACCGTGAGCGGCGCCCGGCCCTCCGTCGTCGAGTACGTCCGCCGGCTCTGGGGCCGCCGGCACTTCATCATCGCCTTCTCCCGGGCGAAGCTGACCGCCCAGTACAGCCAGGCCAAGCTGGGCCAGCTGTGGCAGGTGGTCACGCCGCTGCTGAACGCCGCCGTCTACTTCTTCGTCTTCGGCGTCATCCTGGAGGCGGACCGCGGGATGCCCCGCGAGGTGTACATCCCCTTCCTCGTCACCGGCGTGTTCGTGTTCACCTTCACGCAGAGCTCGGTGATGGCGGGCGTGCGCGCGATCTCCGGCAACCTCGGCCTGGTCCGCGCGCTGCACTTCCCGCGTGCCTCGCTGCCGATCTCCTTCGCGCTCCAGCAGCTCCAGCAACTGCTGTTCTCGATGATCGTGCTGTTCGCCGTGACCTGGGGCTTCGGCAGCTACCCCGATCTGTCCTGGGCCTTGATCGTGCCGGTGCTGGCGCTGCAGTTCCTGTTCAACACCGGGCTGGCCCTGATCATGGCCCGCGCGGGCGCCAAGACCCCGGACCTCGCGCAGCTGATGCCGTTCGTGATGCGCACCTGGATGTACGCCTCCGGCGTGATGTACTCCATCCCGATCATGCTGGCCGACAAGCCGGCCTGGATCGGGAACATCCTCCAGTGGAACCCGGCGGCGATCTACATGGACCTGATGCGCTTCGCCCTGATCGACGGGTACGGCTCCAAGAACCTCCCGGACCACGTCTGGGCCATCGCCGCCGGCTGGGCCGTGCTCTTCGCGGTCGGCGGCTTCGTCTACTTCTGGAAGGCCGAGGAGAGGTACGGCCGTGGCTGACACGACCCCCGGGGCCCCGATCCCCACCGTCATCGCCGACGACCTGCACATCGTCTACCGCGTCAACGGCACCCGCACCGGCAAGGGCAGCGCCACCGCCGCCCTCAGCCGCATCCTGCGGCGCGGTGAGGAACGCGGGGTGCGCCAGGTGCACGCCGTGCGCGGCGTGTCGTTCGTCGCCCACCGCGGCGAGGCCATCGGGCTCATCGGCTCCAACGGCTCCGGCAAGTCGACCCTGCTGCGGGCCATCGCGGGCCTGCTCCCGGCCGAGCGGGGCAAGGTCTACACCAACGGCCAGCCCTCGCTGCTCGGCGTCAACGCCGCCCTGATGAACGACCTGACCGGGGAGCGCAACGTCATATTGGGCGGCCTCGCCATGGGCATGTCCCGCGAGCAGATCAAGGAGCGCTACCAGGAGATCGTCGACTTCTCGGGCATCAACGAGAAGGGCGACTTCATCACCCTGCCGATGCGCACCTACTCCTCCGGCATGGCGGCCCGGCTGCGGTTCTCCATCGCCGCCGCCAAGGACCACGACGTCCTCATGATCGACGAGGCGCTCGCCACCGGCGACCGCAAGTTCCAGAAGCGCTCCGAAGAACGCATCCGCGAGCTGCGCAAGCAGGCGGGCACGGTGTTCCTGGTCAGCCACAACAACAAGTCCATCCGCGACACCTGCGACCGCGTCCTGTGGCTGGAGCGCGGCGAACTGCGCCTGGACGGCCCCACCGACGAGGTCCTCAAGGAGTACGAGAAGTTCACGAGCCGTTAGGGCCCCTTCCCGCCGGAACTCCCGCAGGGCCGTCGCGCCCGCGAAGAGAATGTCAACTGCGGTCGCCCGCAGGACTCTTCACGCCAATCGGTGCTTTCTTGTGATGCCCCGGACACCCCCACGGTCCGGGGCGCGCTGCACAACGTAAGCTGTACCGGTGCCGAATCACGGCAAGTGGGGCGATAACGCGCGACACCCTTCACCGGAGCCGCTGTGGGGAGCGCGGGCGGCGTGTCCGAAATAGTGCGTTTTGAGTCAACAGTGTAGAACGGGAGACATGACGGCTATGGCTACGGAAACTCCCCGGCTCCGAGAGGCATGCGCCGTCCCCGCCCCGGGCAGCAAACGGTGACGCGAACCGCCCAGGCGCGCCCCGGCGACCCGGAGCGCGCCACGCTCGACAAGGCCGCCGCCGAGAACTTCCCGGTGGCCCCGTTCTTCCTGCCCAGGGCCTGGCGCGACGACCTCATGGCCGTCTACGGCTTCGCCCGCCTGGTCGACGACATCGGCGACGGCGACCTGGCCCCCGGCGGCGCCGACGCGCGGCTGCTCGGCGTGTCGCCCGCGGACGCCGAGGACCGGCTGGTCCTGCTGGACGCCTTCGAGGCGGACCTGCGCCGCGTCTTCGACTCCACCCCGCGCCACCCCCTGCTGCGCCGCCTCCAGCCCACGGTCCGCCGCCGCGCGCTGACCCCCGAGCCGTTCCTCGGCCTGATCGCCGCCAACCGCCGCGACCAGCTCGTCGGCCGCTACGAGACCTACGACGACCTCCTCGCGTACTGCGAACTGTCGGCCAACCCGGTCGGCAGGCTCGTCCTCGGCGTCACCGGCACCAGCACCCCCGAGCGGGTCCGCCGCTCGGACGCGGTCTGCACCGCCCTGCAGATCGTGGAGCACCTCCAGGACGTGGCCGAGGACCTCGCCCGCGACCGCGTGTATCTGCCCGCCGAGGACATGAAACGCTTTCACGTGACCGAGGCCGACCTCGCCCGGCCCACCGCCGGCGCGTCGGTGCGCGCGCTCATCGCCTTCGAGGCCCGGCGCGCCCGTGGCCTGCTGGCCGAGGGCGCGCCGCTGGTGGCGAGCGTGAGCGGCCGGCTGCGGCTGCTGCTCGCCGGGTTCGTGGGGGGCGGGCGCGCGGCGCTCGACGCCGTAGCCGCCGCCGGTTTCGACGTGCTGCCCGGCCCGCCCCGGCCCGGCAGGCTCCGGTTGCTGCGCCAGGTGGGCGTGACCCTGCGAGGAGAAAGGTGATCGGGACCGTGGACTTCGCGCCCCAGCCGTCCGCGCCGGTGATCGCCGCCTACGGCTACTGCGAGACCGTCACCGGACAGCAGGCGCGCAACTTCGCCTACGGCATCCGGCTGCTGCCCACGCCCAAGCGGCGCGCGATGTCGGCCCTGTACGCCTTCTCCCGGCGCGTCGACGACATCGGCGACGGCGCGCTCGGCCCGGACGTGAAGACCGCCCGGCTGGAGGAGACCCGCGCCCTGCTCGCCCGGGTCCGCGAGGACGCCGTCGCCGAGGACGACACCGACCCGGTCGGGGTGGCCCTCGCCGACGCCGCCCGGCGCTTCCCCATCCCGCTCGACGGCCTGGACGAGCTGATCGACGGCGTCCTGATGGACGTACGCGGCAAGACCTACGAGACCTGGGACGACCTGAAGGCGTACTGCCGCTGTGTGGCCGGCGCCATCGGCCGGCTCTCGCTCGGCGTGTTCGGCACCGCACCGGGGGCGCGCGGCGTCGAGCGAGCGCCGGAGTACGCCGACACGCTCGGCCTCGCGCTCCAGCTGACCAACATCCTGCGGGACGTCCGCGAGGACGCCGAGGGCGGGCGCGTGTACCTGCCCGCCGACGACCTCGCCAAGTTCGGCTGCTCGGCCGGGTTCGACGGTCCCCACCCGCCGGAGGGCGCCGACTTCGCCGGCCTCGTCCACTTCGAGGTCCGCCGCGCCCGCGCCCTGTTCGCCGAGGGTTACCAGCTCCTGCCCCTGCTCGACCGGCGCAGCGGCGCCTGCGTGGCCGCCATGGCCGGCATCTACCGCCGGCTGCTGGACCGCATCGAGCGCGACCCGCACGCCGTGCTGCGCGGCCGGGTCTCGCTGCCCGGACACGAGAAGGCCTACGTCGCCGTGCGCGGCCTGTCCGGTCTGGACGCCCGGAACCTGAGCCGACGGAGCATCAGGGGGCGCACCTGATGGGCATGATGCTTGCGGGCGCCGTCACCGGAGGGGAGCGCCGGGGGGCCGCGCACCGGACCGTGACGGCCCACCGCGGCCGGCGCCCGGGGGAAGGGGCACGATGAGCGACGCGACACCGTCCGCACGGCCGCCCGCCGGCGGACCCGCGCGTTCCGGGGCGGCCCGCGACGCCGTCGTGGTCGGCGGCGGCCTCGCCGGCGTCACCGCGGCGCTCGCCCTCGCCGACGCCGGGGTGCGTGTCACCCTCCTCGAAGGCCGCCCGCGCCTGGGCGGACTGGCCTTCTCCTTCCGCCGCGGCGAGCTGACCGTCGACAACGGACAGCACGTGTACCTGCGCTGCTGCACCGCCTACCGCTGGTTCCTCGACCGGATCGGCGGCACGGACCTGGCCCCGCTGCAGCGCCGCCTCGACGTGCCCGTCGTCGACGTCACCCGGCCCGAGGGACGGCGGCTCGGCCGGCTGCGGCGCGACCCGCTGCCGGTCCCGCTCCACCTCGGGCGCAGCCTGGCGGCGTACCCGCACCTCTCCCTCGCCGACCGCGCCCGCGTCGGCCGGGCCGCGCTCGCCCTCAAGGGCCTCGACCTCGCCGACCCCGCCCTGGACGAGCGGGACTTCGGCGGCTGGCTGGCCGCGCACGGCCAGTCGCCGCGCGCCGTCGCGGCCCTGTGGGACCTGGTCGGCGTGGCCACGCTGAACGCCGTCGCGGGCGACGCCTCGCTGGCGCTCGCCGCGATGGTGTTCAAGACCGGTCTGCTGTCCGAGCCGGGCGCCGCCGACATCGGCTGGGCGAGCGTCCCGCTGGGCGAACTGCACGACGCCCTCGCCCGCCGGGCGCTCGACGCCGCAGGTGTGTGCGTGCGCACCCGCGCCCGTGTCACCTCCGTCTCCCGCGCCGACGACGGCCGCTGGGACGTGCGGACCACCGGCGAGAGCGTCGAGGCGGACGCGGTCGTCCTCGCCGTACCGCAGCGCGAGACGCACGACCTGCTGCCCGACGGCGCCCTCGACCACCCCGGCCGGCTCCTGGAGATCGGGGTCGCGCCGATCCTCAACGTCCACGTCGTCTACGACCGCAAGGTCCTCGCCACGCCCTTCCTCGCCGCGCTCGGCACCCCGGTGCAGTGGGTCTTCGACCGCACCGAGGCCTCCGGACTGCGGGCCGGCCAGTACCTGGCGCTGTCGCAGTCCGCCGCCCACGACGAGATCGACGCGCCCGTGGCCGCGCTGCGCGCACGCTACCTGCCCGAACTGCGGCGTCTGCTCCCGCTCACCCGCGGCGCCGAGGTGAAGGACTTCTTCGTGACCAGGGAGCGGACGGCCACGTTCGCCCCCGCCCCCGGCGTCGGACGGCTCAGGCCCGGCGCCCGCACCAAGGCCCCCGGCCTGTACCTGGCCGGAGCGTGGACCGCCACAGGGTGGCCCGCGACCATGGAAAGTGCGGTCCGCAGCGGTATCGGAGCGGCTGACGCCGCGCTGCGTGCCCTCGGCCGGCCCCGCCCGCGGCACCTCTTCGACGTCGAGGAGGCCGCCTGATGTCCCACCCCCACGGCACGGCGGCGGGCGCCCGCACTTCCGGTACCGCAACAAGAGGAGAGACTGTGCCCACTGTGCCCCCGGCCCCGGAGGCCGCTCGACGGACCACGGTGGACGTGACCGCGCTTCTGGAGCGCGGCCGGACCCTGGCCACCCCGGTGCTCCGGGCGGCCGTCGACCGCCTGGCGCCCCCCATGGACACGGTCGCCGCCTACCACCTGGGCTGGATCGACGCCCTGGGCAACCCCGCCGACGGCGACGGCGGCAAGGCCGTGCGCCCGGCCCTCGCGGTGCTCTCCGCCGAGGTCGCCGGCGCCCCGCCGGAGACCGGCGTGCCCGGCGCGGTCGCCGTAGAGCTGGTGCACAACTTCTCCCTTCTGCACGACGACCTGATGGACGGCGACGAACAGCGCCGCCACCGCGACACCGTCTGGAAGGTGCACGGCCCCGCCCAGGCGATCCTGGTCGGCGACGCCATGTTCGCCCTGGCCAACGAGCTGCTGCTGGAGCTGGGCACCATCGACGCCGGCCGCGCCACCCGCCGGCTCGCCACCGCCACCCGCGCCCTGATCGACGGCCAGGCCCAGGACATCTCCTACGAGCACCGCGACCGCGTCAGCGTCGAGGAGTGCCTGGAGATGGAGGGCAACAAGACCGGCGCCCTGCTGGCCTGCGCCAGCTCCATCGGCGCCGTGCTCGGCGGCGCGGACGACCGCACCGCCGACGCCCTGGAGAAGTACGGCTATCACCTCGGCCTCGCCTTCCAGGCCGTCGACGACCTGCTCGGCATCTGGGGCGACCCGGCGGCCACCGGCAAGCGGACCTGGAGCGACCTGCGCCAGCGCAAGAAGTCCCTGCCGGTCGTCGCCGCGCTCGCCGCGGGCGGCCCCGCCTCCGAGCGGCTCGCCGACCTGCTCGCCGCCGACGCCAAGAGCAGCGAGTTCGAGAACTTCTCCGAGGAGGAGTTCGCCGCCCGCGCCGCCCTCATCGAGGAGGCCGGCGGCCGCGACTGGACCGCCGAGGAAGCACGACGCCAGCACACCATCGCCATCGAAGCCCTCGACGCCGTGGACATGCCCGCCCCGGTCCGGGACCGGTTCGCGGCGCTCGCGGACTTCGTCGTCGTACGAAAGAGATGATCACTATCGGTCGAATAACCCTCGCGTAGTCGCCGGCCGGCGCAGCGCACCCGTGCGCGGCGCCGGCCGACGGCGGACCCACAGCAGACGCAAGCCTTGCAGGACTGCACGAAGGGGAAGCCATGACAGCGACGACCGACGGAAGCACCGGGGCCACCCTCCCGCCCCGCGCAGCCGCGGCCAGCGAAACCGACGACACCGACATCACCGCCCCCGTCCCCACCGGGGCCGACGAAGCGGCGCGCCGCGCGGTCCGGCGCGCCACCGACCACCTGCTGGCCCGGCAGGACGCCGAGGGCTGGTGGAAGGGCAACCTCGAGACCAACGTCACCATGGACGCAGAGGACCTGCTGCTGCGCGAGTTCCTCGGCATCCGCGACGAGACCGTCACCCGGGCCGCCGCCCTCTTCATCCGAGGCGAACAACGCGACGACGGCACCTGGGCCACCTTCTACGGCGGGCCCGGTGACCTGTCCGCCACCATCGAGGCGTACGTCGCCCTCCGGCTCGCCGGCGACGAGCCCGACGCCCCCCACATGGCGAAGGCGGCGCGGTGGGTCCGGGCGCAGGGCGGGATCGCCGCCGCCCGTGTCTTCACCCGCATCTGGCTCGCCCTGTTCGGCTGGTGGAAGTGGGAGGACCTGCCCGAACTCCCGCCGGAACTCGTCTACCTGCCCACCTGGCTCCCGCTCAACATCTACGACTTCGGCTGCTGGGCCCGGCAGACCATCGTCCCGCTGACTATCGTCTCCGCCAAACGCCCCGTGCGCCCCGCGCCCTTCCCGCTCGACGAACTGCACGCCGACCCCGCCCGCCCCAACCCGCCCGGGCCGCTCGCCCCGGCGACCACGTGGGACGGCGCCTTCCAGCGGCTGGACCGGGCCCTGCACGGCCTGCGCCGGGTCGTGCCCCGGCGGCTGCGCCGCGCCGCGATGAACACCGCGGCCCGCTGGATCATCGAGCGCCAGGAGAACGACGGCTGCTGGGGCGGCATCCAGCCGCCCGCCGTCTACTCGCTCATCGCTTTGTATCTGCTCGGCTACGACCTCGGGCACCCGGTGATGCGGGCGGGCCTCGCGTCGCTCGACCGGTACGCCGTCTGGCGCGAGGACGGCGCCCGGATGATCGAGGCCTGCCAGTCCCCGGTGTGGGACACCTGCCTGGCCACCATCGCCCTCGCCGACGCCGGGCTGCCCGCCGATCACCCGGCGCTGGTCAGGGCGGCCGACTGGATGCTGGGCGAGCAGGTCGTGCGGCCCGGCGACTGGTCGGTGCGCCGACCCGGACTGCCGCCGGGCGGCTGGGCGTTCGAGTTCCACAACGACAACTACCCCGACATCGACGACACCGCCGAGGTCGTCCTCGCGCTGCGCCGCGTCCGCCACCACGACCCGGAGCGGGTCGAGAGGGCGATCGGCCGCGGGGTGCGCTGGAACCTCGGCATGCAGTCGAGGAACGGCGCCTGGGGCGCCTTCGACGCCGACAACACCAGCCCCTTCCCCAACCGGCTGCCGTTCTGCGACTTCGGCGAAGTGATCGACCCGCCGTCCGCCGACGTCACCGCGCACGTGGTGGAGATGCTCGCCCACGAGGGCCTCGCCCACGACCCGCGCACCCGGCGCGGCGTTCAGTGGCTGCTCGCCGAACAGGAGCCGGACGGACCGTGGTTCGGCCGCTGGGGCGTCAACTACCTCTACGGCACCGGGTCGGTGGTGCCCGCGCTCACCGCCGCCGGGCTGCCCGCCTCGCACCCGGCGATCCGCCGCGCGGTCTCCTGGCTCCGGCGCGTGCAGAACGACGACGGCGGCTGGGGCGAGGACCTGCGCTCCTACCGCGACCCCCGTCAATGGCGGGGCCGGGGCGCCTCCACCGCCTCGCAGACCGCGTGGGCTCTGCTGGCGCTCCTCTCCGCCGGCGAACGGCACTCCGAGGCCGTCGAACGCGGCGTCGCCTGGCTCGCCGCCACCCAGCGGGAGGACGGCTCCTGGGACGAGCCGTACTTCACCGGCACCGGCTTCCCCTGGGACTTCTCCATCAACTACCACCTCTACCGGCAGGTCTTCCCGCTCACCGCGCTCGGCCGGTACCTGCACGGCGAGCCCCTCGCCCACCGGGCGCAGTCCCGCGAGCAGCCGGCGCGGGCCGAGCGGGGAGCGGTCCTCGCCGAACAGCGCCCGGCCGGCGCGTAGGTGCGGGCGATGAGCACACCGCCCGCCCCGGCGCCGCCGCTGCTGATCGCCTGCGCGCTCGGCATCGAGCGGCTGGCCCTGCGCCTGGGCGAACGCGACGGCACCGGCGGCCCGGTCACCGTGCTGCGCACCGGCATGGGGCCGGAGGCCGCCGAGCGCTCCGTCGCCCGGGCGCTGGCCGGCCCGGCCCTCGCCGGCGTCGCCGTCCTCGCCACCGGCTTCTGCGCCGGGCTCGCGCCCGGCATGCACCCCGGCGACCTCGTGGTCGCCGAGGAGACCAGGGATCCGCGCGGATCCGTGCCGTGCGAGGGAACCGACCTGCTCGTCGAGGAACTCGCCCGTGCCGTGCCCGGCCACGCCGTGCACACCGGCCCGCTCACCGGAACCGACCACGTCGTACGGGGCCCCGAGCGGGCCCGGCTTCGGGACGCCGGCGCCATCGCCGCCGACATGGAGTCGGCGGCGACCCTGCTCACCGCCGCCCGCGCGGGCACGCGCCCGGTTGCCGCCGTCCGGGTGGTGGTCGACGCCCCGGAACACGAACTGGTCCGGATCGGCACCGTGCGCGGTGGAATATCGGCTTTCCGCGTTCTCCGCTCCATTCTTCCCGCATTCCGTGAATGGCACCGTAATGTGCTGCTCCCCAGGAGGTGAGCCAGATGGCCATGCCGCTGCGCCAGTCCGTCAAGGTCGCCGCATACTTGGCTGAACAGAAGCTGCGCCGGCGCGACAAGTTCCCGCTCATCGTGGAGCTGGAGCCGCTCTTCGCCTGCAACCTCAAGTGCGAGGGCTGCGGGAAGATCCAGCATCCGGCCGGGGTGCTCAAGCAGCGCATGCCGGTCGCCCAGGCAGTGGGGGCGGTCCTCGAATCCGGCGCCCCGATGGTGTCCATCGCCGGCGGCGAGCCGCTGATGCACCCTCAGATCGACGAGATCGTGCGCCAGTTGGTGGCCAGACGCAAGTACGTCTTCCTGTGCACCAACGCCATGCTGCTGCGCAAGAAGATGGACGAGTTCACTCCCTCGCCCTATTTCGCGTTCGCCGTGCACATCGACGGGCTGCGCGAACGGCACGACGAGTCGGTCGCCAAGGAGGGCGTCTTCGACGAGGCGGTGGCCGCCATCAAGGAGGCCAAGCGGCGCGGCTTCCGGGTCACCACCAACTCCACCTTCTTCAACACCGACACCCCGCAGACCGTCGTCGAGGTGCTCGACTTCCTCAACGACGACCTCCAGGTCGACGAGATGATGATCTCGCCCGCCTACGCCTACGAGAAGGCCCCCGACCAGGAGCACTTCCTGGGCGTGGAGCAGACCCGGGAACTGTTCCGCAAGGCCTTCTCCGGCGGCAACCGGCGCCGCTGGCGGCTCAACCACTCCCCGCTCTTCCTGGACTTCCTCGAGGGCCGCGTCGACTTCCCGTGCACCGCCTGGGCGATCCCGAACTACTCCCTGTTCGGCTGGCAGCGGCCCTGCTATCTGATGAGCGACGGCTACGTGCCGACGTACCGGGAACTGATCGAGGAGACCGACTGGGACAAGTACGGCCGCGGCAAGGACCCGCGCTGCGCCAACTGCATGGCGCACTGCGGCTACGAGCCCACCGCCGTCCTCGCCACCATGGGCTCCCTGAAGGAGTCGCTGCGCGCCCTGCGCGAGACGGTGTCCGGAAACCGGGAGTGACGTCATGACGGCCCGCGCCCCGGGCGCGGGCCGTCGCCGTGAGAGCACCGCGAGAGGAAGACCGGAGAGGACAGGGGGCCCGGGCGTGACGATGCCGGCTCGCCGTCCGGGCGCAGCCGGCCCGGGCCGCGGCCCCGACGACACGGCGTCCAAGGAGACCCACGCATGACGACCGCCGAATCCGCGCCCCAGCCCGCCGAGCCGGCGCCCGGCGCGGAGTTCGACCTCGGCGCGCTGCTCGCCGAGCGCGCCGCCGAACGCTACGAACTGCACGCCCGGCACCTCAACCACCAACTGCCGCGCATGTTGCGCACGATCGGCTTCGACAAGGTCTACGAGCGTGCCGAGGGCGCCTACTTCTGGGACGCCGAGGGCAACGAATACCTCGACATGCTCGCCGGGTTCGGGGTGATGGGCCTCGGCCGTCACCACCCGGTCGTGCGCAGGGCGCTGCACGACGTCCTCGACGCACACCTCGCCGACCTCACCCGCTTCGACTGCCCGCCGCTGCCCGGACTGCTCGCCGAGCGCCTCCTCGCCCACAGCCCCCACCTGGACCGGGTGTTCTTCGGCAACAGCGGCACCGAGGCCGTCGAGACCGCCCTGAAGTTCGCCCGGTACGCCACCGGCCGACCGAGGGTCCTGTACTGCGAGCACGCCTTCCACGGCCTGACCACGGGCTCGCTCTCCGTCAACGGCGAGTCCGGCTTCCGCGACGGCTTCGCCCCGCTGCTGCCCGACACGGCCGTGCCGCTCGGCGACCTCGACGCCCTCGCCCGGGAGCTGAAGCGGGGCGACGTGGCCGCCCTGATCGTGGAGCCGATCCAGGGCAAGGGCGTGCACGAGGCTCCGCCCGGCTATCTGCGGGCCGCCCAGGACCTGCTGCGCCGGCACAAGGCGCTGCTCATCGCCGACGAGGTGCAGACCGGCCTCGGCCGGACCGGCGACTTCTACGCCTACCAGCACGAGGACGGCGTCGAACCGGACCTGGTGTGCGTGGCCAAGGCCCTCTCCGGCGGCTATGTGCCGGTCGGCGCCACGCTCGGCCGGGACTGGATCTTCAAGAAGGTGTACTCGTCCATGGACCGGGTGCTGGTGCACTCGGCCAGCTTCGGCGGGAACGCCCAGGCCATGGCGGCGGGCCTGGCGGTGCTGTCGGTCATGGAGAGCCGGCAGACCGTCGCGGGCGTCCGCGCCACGGGCGAGCTGCTGAAGTCACGGCTGACGGCGCTGATCGACGAGTACGAGCTGCTCGCCGACGTGCGCGGCCGAGGGCTGATGATCGGCATCGAGTTCGGCCGGCCCCGGTCGCTCGCCCTGCGCAGCCGCTGGACGATGCTCCAGGCGGCGCGCAAGGGGCTGTTCGCGCAGATGGTGGTCGTGCCGCTGCTCCAGCGCCACCGCATCCTCACACAGGTCTCCGGCGACCACCTGGAGGTGATCAAGCTCATCCCGCCGCTGATCATCGGGGAGCGAGAGGTGGACCGGTTCGTGGACGCCTTCACAGAGGTGATGGACGACGCGCACAACGGCAGCGGTCTGATGTGGGAGTTCGGGAAGACGCTGGTGAAGCAGGCGGTCGCCCATCGGTAGACGGGGCTTTTGCCTGGCGGGCAAGAAAATTGCCCCGAGGGCAAAGGTGGGGCTCAATGGGGGCATGAGCCTTCCCGTCCCCGAGCCGGCCGCCGAGGGCCTGGCCGCCGTGGCCCCGCAGCTGCGGGCGCTGCGCCGCCAGGCCTCCCTCACCCTGGAGAGCGCGGCCCGCGCCGCCGGGCTGTCGCCCGCCCATCTCTCCCGGCTGGAGACCGGCCACCGCCAGCCGTCGCTGCCGATGCTGCTGGCGCTCGCCCGCGTCTACGGTACGACGGTCTCCGAGCTGCTCGGCGAGACGGTCGCCGGCCGGGACGCCGTCCTGCGCGGCGCGGACATGGAACCGACGGCGGCGGGCGGCTGGACCTACCGGCAGGCGGGAGCGCCGGGCCGCGGGATGCAGGCACTGCGCGTCCACGTGCCGCACGGGTCCCAGGGCGACATCGTGCGCGTGCACCCCGGCGAGGAGTGGCTGTACGTCCTCCAGGGACGGCTCGGGCTGCGCCTCGGGGACGCCGCGCACCGGCTCGGCCCCGGGGACAGCGCCCACTTCGACTCGCTGACCCCGCACCGCATCACCGCCCTGGACGACGACGGAGTCGACCTCCTGTTCGTCCACACCCTGCTCCAGAGCCCCACGGCCGCGCTGTGCCTCGGCCCCACGACGGGAGAGACCCCATGAGCGACTCCGAGCAGAGGATCCCGAAGGCCATCTGGGTCCGGCTGTTCATCTACATCGTCGCGGGGCACGTGTTCGCCGCGTTCCTCTATCTGCTCTTCGAGGTCGGGGCGAAGTAGCGCCGGGCGGCCGGGCCCGGGTGGCGCCGCCCCGGTCTCAGTCGAGGAGCCGGTCGCGCAGCCGCTCGCGGGTCCGGGGAGCCAGCCCGAGGCCCCGCTCCAGATAGGCGTCGACGCCGCCCCAGGTGTCGTCGATGGTCTCCAGCGCCGCCGTCAGGTATTCGGCGCGCGCCTCGAACAGCGGGTCGAGCAGCTCCATGACCTCCGGCGCGTAGGCGGAGGCGGAGCTGCTACTGCGGCGCACCCTGTAGCGCCGGTGCTTGGCGTTGGACTCCAGGTAGTCGGCGAGGATCGCATCGCGCTCCACCCCCAGGGCGAGCAGCGTCACCGCGATCGACAGCCCGGCGCGGTCCTTGCCGGCGGCGCAGTGCATCAGGGCCGGGACGCTGTCCTCGGCGAGCGCGTGCAGCACCCGTGAGTGCTCGGCCGTCCGGTCCTTGATGATCATGCGGTAGGAGGCGATCATCCGGTTCGCCGCCTTGCCGTCCGCCAGGATCTCCCGCAGCTGCTCCAGATCGCCCTCGCGGACCATTCTCCAGAACTCCGCGCCGTCCGCCGGGTCGCTCAGCGGCAGGTTGACATTGCGCACGCCCGGCAGCTCGACGTCGGGCCCTTCGAGCTTCTGGTCGGCGGCGTTGCGGAAGTCGAAGATCGTGTGCAGCCCCAGCGAGGCGAGGAACGCGGCGTCCTCGGCGGTGGCGTGGGCGAGGTGGCCGCTGCGGAACAGCACGCCGTGCCGCACCCGGCGCCCGTCCACCGTCGGCAGGCCGCCCACGTCACGGAAGTTGCGCACTGCGGCCAGCTCGGGCTCGGTCGACGGCACCTGCTGCGTCACGGGGGCTCCCTCCCATCGCCCCGCCGGCGCGGCTCGTCGACGGGCACGCCTTGACGATACGACATGCGTTTTCCGGGCCGACCGGTTGTCCACAGGCGGTCACCGTTCGTCGCCGGGGTTTTCCACAGGCGTTGCCGGGAGGGGGCGCGGCGCTCGATGATGTTGGGACGTGAGCGGGACTGTCCGAGTCCGTGGGGGAGCGGGATGACGCACATCGACATCGCCGACGACGGCCGCACCTGGCTGCTGTCGGGACCGGCGAGCAGCTACGCCCTGCACCTCACGGACGCCGGCGAGCTGCTGCATCTGCACTGGGGGCCGACCATCGCCCTCGCCGACGCCGAGGCCCTCGCCGCCCGTCCGCTGCCCGACGACTGGCCCTTCGAGTCCCGCCTCGACGGACGCGAGGAGTACCCCGTCGAGGGCGGCGCCCGCTTCGTCCGGCCCGCCCTGTCCGTGCGCACCGACGAGCGGCGCGGGACCGAGTGGAGCTTCGAGGCCTACGAGATCGGCGGCGCCGGGGGCGAGGAGGAGCTGCGGCTCCGGTTCCGGGACGGCGGGCTGGCGGTCACCCTGCACCACCGGATGCGCGGGGACGTCGTGGAGCGCTGGGTCACCCTGGACAACGACGGGCCGGCCGTGGAGCTGCTGCGCGCCGACTCCGCGACCTGGACCCTGCCCGAGCGCGGGGCCTGGCGGCTGAGTCAGCTGCACGGCCGCTGGGCCGCCGAGTCCCGGCTGACGTCCGCGCCCCTGACCTACGGCGAGAAGGTGATCGGCAGCCGCCGCGGGCACACCGGGCACCAGCATCTGCCGTGGGTCGCGCTGGACACCGACGCGACCGAGGAGCGCGGTGAGGTGTACGCGTGCGCCCTCGGCTGGTCGGGGTCCTGGCGGATCGCGGTGGCGCAACTGCCGGACGGGCGGGTGCAGATCACCGGCGGCGCCGGGTACGACGACTCGGGGCTGCTGCGGCTGGCGGCGGGGGAGTCCTTCACGACGCCCGTCTTCGCGGGGCTGTGGTCCGACGGCGGCTTCGGCGGGGCCAGCCGCGCCTGGCACGCCTATCAGCGGGCGCATGTCGTCCCGGACGCCGGGCGGGACCGGCCGGTGCTGTTCAACTCCTGGGAGGCGACGGGCTTCGACATCTCCGAGGAGCAGCAGCGGGCCCTCGCGCGCCGGGCGGCGGGGATCGGCGTCGAGCTGTTCGTCGTGGACGACGGCTGGTTCGGGGCGCGCACCGGCGATCACGCCGGGCTCGGCGACTGGACTCCCAACCGGGACCGCTTCCCGGCCGGACTGAAGCCCCTCGCGGACGAGGTGCACGCCCTCGGGATGCAGTTCGGGATCTGGGTCGAGCCCGAGATGGTCAACCCGGACAGCGAGCTGTACCGCGCCCACCCGGACTGGGTGCAGTTCCAACCCGGACGAAACAGGACGGAGTTCCGCAATCAGCTGGTGCTCAACCTTGCGCGCGAGGATGTGCGGGAGTACCTCTGGGAGCAGCTCGACGCGCTGCTGTCCGGCGCCCCCGTCGACTACGTGAAGTGGGACTTCAACCGCTGCTTCACCGACGCGGGCTGGCCCGGCGATCCCTACCCGCAGCGACTGTGGGTGGACCACGTGCGCGCTCTGTACGCGCTGGTGGACCGGCTGCGGGCGGCCCACCCCGGCGTCGCCTTCGAGTCCTGCTCGGGCGGCGGCGGCCGGATCGACCTCGGCATCCTCGCCCGCACCGACCAGGTGTGGACCTCCGACAACACCGACCCGCTCGACCGGCTCGCCATCCAGCACGGCTTCAGCCAGCTCCACCCCGCGCGGGTCATGGCCGCCTGGGTCACCGACAGCCCCAACGCCATGCTCAACGGCCGGGTCAGCTCGCTGCGCTTCCGCTTCGTGAGCGCCATGGCCGGGGTGCTCGGCGTGGGCGGCGACCTCACCTGCTGGAGCGAGGAGGAACTGTCCGAGGCGCGGGAGTGGGTGGCGCTCTACAAGGAGATACGCCCGCTGGTGCAGCGCGGCGACCTGTACCGGCTGCGCCCGCCGGACGGAGGGCTCAGCGCCGTGCAGTACGTGCTCGGCGACGAGACCGTCGTCCTGGCCTGGCTCCAGGCGCAGCGGTTCGGCGAGCCCGTGCCGGCGCTGCGGCTGCGCGGGCTGGATCCGACAGCGTCGTACGAATGCCGCGAAACGGGCGAAATCCATCGCGGTGCCGTGCTGCTGCATCACGGAATGCAGTCGGGGTTGCGGGGAGATTTCGACGCGGCAGTTCTCCGACTCCGTCGCATATGAGCCTTCTGCCCGAATTGGCCTCTTCATTCCAACTCGCTGCGGAATGAGGGGGGCTGGTGAAACGGCGGGTGAGCAGGGTCATAGTGGTGACCGTGCGTCGCCCGTCATGTTCACGTAATCCTCACGTGTCACAAGGGAGTTTGCGGGTAACGGCCGCCCGGCGGTGTACGGAGGGTGACCGGGAAATCCGGCAACCGATCAAGATGGGGGTCTTGATCCGGAACCTCTTGCTTGTCCGTTTGCGTCGCGGTCGCTTACGTTCCAGACCGATCCGGGCGGACGCCTAATCCTGCCGCCGCCCGGTGCCCGCGCAAACCCACCCGTGTACGGCAGGAGCGGGGGACCCACAGGTACGAATGCCTGTTCCGGTCTCCGGAACGGCTTGGGGTTTAGCCGCGTTTCGGCGCGGCCGGACATCTCCAGTCCGCACCCGACAGCTCACCTCGCAGGCGCCGGAGAGGAAATCACCATGCCCGCAAAGGGTAAGCACCGCCGTCCCAAGGCCCAGCGTTTCGCCCGCTCCATAGCCGTCGCCGGCACCGGTGGCGCCGCACTCGCCCTGCCGCTCATGGGGGCCGCCGGCGCCCATGCCGCGACCCCGCAGTCCGCGCCGGACAAGACCGTCCAGTCCGTCACGGCGGAGAAGACGGCCACCGGCAAGAAGGCCGCCGAGAAGAAGTCCGCCGCGAAGAAGTCCGGGGCGACGACGTATTCGGTGAAGGTCGGCGACTACCTGTCGAAGATCGCCGAGGAGCAGAACGTCAGCGGTGGCTGGCAGCGGCTCTACGAGGACAACCGCGAGGCCGTCGGCGACGACCCGTCGCTGATCCACCCGGGCCTCAAGCTCAGCATCGGCAAGAAGGCCGCTACGGCCCAGAAGTCGTCGGCCCCGGCGCCCTCTTCGGCCTCCGCCGAGAAGTCGTCGGCCACCGCCGAGCCGTCGCAGCCGTCCGAGCCGTCGCAGCCGTCCGAGGCGCCCCAGCAGGAGTCCTCCCCGGCGGAGTCGGCCCCGGACGAGTCCTCGGCCCAGGCGTCCACCGGCTCCCAGGCCGCCGACACCGCCCCCGCTTCCGGCGGCTACACCGCCCCGGTGTCCGGCGCGGGCGTCGGCACCGCCTACAGGGTCGCGGGCAGCATGTGGTCCAGCGGCTACCACACCGGCGCCGACTTCGTCGTCCCGACCGGCACCTCCCTGAAGGCCGTGGGCCCGGGCACCGTCGTCTCCGCGGGCTGGGCCGGCGCGTACGGCAACCAGGTCGTCCTCAAGCTCGCCGACGGCTACTACGCCCAGTACGCCCACCTGTCCTCCCTCTCCGTCTCGGCCGGCCAGACCGTGACGGCGGGCCAGCAGGTCGGGCTCTCCGGCTCGACCGGCAACTCCACCGGACCGCACCTGCACTTCGAGATCCGCACCACGCCGAACTACGGCTCCGACGTGGACCCGGTCGCCTACCTGCGGTCGCACGGCGTCTCCATCTGAACCCCCGCTCCCTGACGCACAGCCGCCGAAGGCCGGACCCCGATCACGAGATCCCGGGTCCGGCCTTCGGCGTGCCCGCCCCGACGGGCCGCGGCCCATTCCGCAGTTGACCATTCCTTGGCCAGTGGCTTATCTCACCGTCCGTCAACCCATGCCTACGGTCGCGTAAGTCACATTCCACGAGGAATCATGGTGCGCTGTGGCAGACGATTCGAAGAATGACAGCAGATCAGTGATCGGGTCGTACGTGGCGGTGGGGGACAGCTTCACCGAGGGCGTGGGCGACCCCGGCCCCGACGGGGCGTTCGTCGGCTGGGCCGACCGGTTCGCCGTACTTCTTGCGGACCGCCGGGCCGAGGGCGACTTCGCCTACACCAACCTTGCCGTCCGGGGGAAACTCCTCGACCAGATCGTGGCCGACCAGGTCCCCCGGGCCATGGAACTCGCCCCCGACCTGGTCTCGTTCTGCGCCGGAGGCAACGACATCCTGCGCCCCGGCACCGACCCCGACGAAGTGGCCGAGCGCTTCGAGCGGGCGGTGGCGCGGCTGACCGCCGCCGCGGGCACCGTGATGGTGACGACCGGCTTCGACACCCGGGGCGTGCCCGTGCTCCGGCACCTGCGCGGCAAGATCGCCACCTACAACGGGCATGTCCGGGCCATCGCCGACCGGTACGGCTGCCCGGTGCTCGACCTGTGGTCCCTCAGGTCCATCCAGGACCGCCGGGCCTGGGACCACGACCGGCTGCACCTCTCCTCCGAGGGGCACACCCGGGTGGCGCTGCGTGCCGGACAGGTCCTGGGCCTGCCCGTGCCGGCCGACCCGGAGCAGCCGTGGCCGCCGCTGCCGCCCCGGGGCACGCTGGAGGTCCGGCGCGACGACGTCGACTGGGCGCGCCGATACCTGGTGCCGTGGATCGGGCGCCGGCTGCGCGGGGAGTCCTCCGGCGACCACGTCACCGCCAAGGGCGCCCTGTCCCCGGACGACATCAGGACGCGGATCACGGCCGTGGCGTGAGTCCCGCCGGACGGCCGCGGCCGAGGGTGGCGCCCTGTGG
>NZ_JBEXOP010000032.1:0-90106 GCF_040611575.1 Streptomyces sp. NPDC006610 | reverse complement strand
TGAGCTCCCCGGAGGGAGAGGCACTCCTCGAGGCCCCGGCGCGGGCCCTGGAGTCGTTCCTGCTTCGCCTGGGCCGAGCCTCGGTCAGTGGCGGGCCACCACCCGCAGCGTCCGGACCGACGGGTCGGCGGCGTCCGGGATGAGGACGCCGTGGTCGACGCCGCTGCGCAGGTACTCGACGACGTCCTCGTTGATCACCTCGCCGGGGGCCACCACCGGCACGCCCGGCGGGTAGGGGCTGATCGTCTCGGCGGCGATGCGGCCCGCGGCGCGCTCGGCGGGCACGTGCTCGGCCTCGGCGAAGAACGCGTCGCGGGGCAGCAGCGCCTGCTCCAGTTCCAGCGCCTTCGGGTCGGGCAGGTGGACCGGCGGCTGCCGCTCGATGGAGTCGGCGCCCTCGACCAGCGCGCGCAGCGCGTCGACGAGCACCTTCTCGGTCTCGTCGTCGTCGGCGTGGGTGATCGAGGCGCTGATGCGGCAGGTGTCGGAGCCGCCGACGTCGACGTGCCGGTGGGCGCGCAGCCACTCGGCCGCCTGCATGCCGCTGATGCCCAGCTCCCGGACGTCGATCACCAGCTTCAGCGGGTCGAACGCCGCGGCGAGGCCCTCCTCGACGACCTCCCCGCCCATCGGCCGCAGCCCGGGCAGCTCGCCGGCCGCCGCGCGGATCCGCTCCGCCCGGTGCAGGGCCGCGTCCAGCAGGTCGTGCCCGTGTTCGACCATCTGGCGGCGCCAGCCGTCGAGAGTCGCGTACACCAGGGACGACGCGCTGGTCGTGCCCAGCAGGTCCTCCCGCTGCTTGAGCGCCTCGGGGGAGACCCGGTCGTACTGGAGGTGGAAGACGGAGCTCTGCTCGATCGCGCCGCCCATCTTGTGGACACTGGTGACCACCAGGTCCGCCTCGGCGTCCATGCCCCAGGCGGGCAGGCCGGGGTGGAAGGGCAGGTGGGCGCCCCAGGCCTCGTCCACGATCAGCGGGACGTCGAACTCGTGGCACACCCGCGCCACGCCGCCGATGTCCGCGCAGGTCCCCCAGTCGGTGGGGGTGATCAGCAGCATGCCCTTGGCGTCCGGGTGTTCCTCCAGGCGGCGGCGTACGTCGTCGGGCTCGGGCGGATGGGCGATGTGCCGCTCGGTGTCGAACTTCGGGTGGACCCAGATGGGCTCCACGCCGTTGACGACGACGGCCGCGATCACGGATTTGTGCGCGTTGCGGGACAGCAGCAGCTTCTCCCCCGGCCCCGCGACGGCCAGCATCGCCGTCTTGACCGACAGGGAGCTGCCGCAGGTGGAGAAGAACGCCTGGTCCGCGCCGACCGCGTCGGCCATCAGTTCCTGGGCCTGCCCGAGCACGTTCTGCGACTGGCGGCGGTCGTCGAGGCCGTTGAGGGAGAGCACGTCCGAGCGGAACACGTCGAGCCCGACGATCTCGGCCACCCGGGGATCCACCCCGCGGCCCTGCTTGTGCCCCGGCGGCCCGAAGACCACGTCTCCTCGGCGCCGGAACTCCTGAAGCGCCTCCAGCACAGGCACGCGCGAGTGGTCCATCGTTCCTCCCAGCCGGACGTCCAGGTACACCGATCGTGTTGCACCGGCACGGCACTCGAAACCCCGGGGGGTGTGGCACCGCCCGGACGGTGGCACCCGGGGACGCACACGTCGCCCCACCGGAGGAGACCGAGTGACCCGCACCGACCTCGCACCCGTCCACGAGGCGCTCCGCACGGCCGTGGCCGCACGGGCCGGCGCGCTGTGGGACGTGGCGCTGCGGCTGCACGCCGACCCCGAGTACGCCTTCGCCGAGCACCGGGCCGCCGCACTGCTCACGGGCGAGCTGGAACGTGCGGGGTTCGCCGTGGAGCGCGGGGTGGCCGGGATGGCGACCGCGTTCACCGCCCGTACGGGGAACGGGCGTCCCGCGGTGGCACTGCTGCTCGAGTACGACGCCCTGCCCGGCCTCGGGCACGCGTGCGGGCACAACCTCATCGCGGCGGCGGGCCTCGGCGCGGCACTGGCGCTGCGCTCGGTGCCGGCCTGCGACGCGGGGTCCGTGCTCGCGGTGGGAACCCCGGCCGAGGAGGGCGGCGGCGGGAAGGCGCTGGAGGCTCGGGCCGGGGTGTTCGACGGCGTGGACACGGCGCTGATGTTCCATCCCGGCGTGCACAACTGGCGGCGGGCCCCGCTGACCGCGCAGGTGCAGTACCG
The DNA here is from genome assembly GCF_040611575.1 of Streptomyces sp. NPDC006610. Taxonomy (NCBI): domain Bacteria; kingdom Bacillati; phylum Actinomycetota; class Actinomycetes; order Kitasatosporales; family Streptomycetaceae; genus Streptomyces; species Streptomyces sp. NPDC006610. Next base: position 87,901 of record NZ_JBEXOP010000032.1, on the reverse strand, counting down.
GGTCGGCTTCCACGGCCGGGCGGCGCATCCCACGGGCAACCCGACCGAGGGGATCGACGCGCTCGGCGCGCTGATCGAGCTGTTCAACGTGCTGGGCGGGCTGAGCCGACGGTTGCCGGAGGCGTCGCACGTGCAGGGCATCGTCACGCACGGGGGCACGGCCACCAACATCGTCCCGGCGTACGCGGAGGGCCTGTTCGGGCTGCGGGCGGCGACCACCGGGGCGCTGGACGACCTGGCGGGGCGGCTGCGCACCTGCGCGGAGGGCGTCGCCCTCGCCACGGGGACACGGGCGGAGGTCGAGCGGGCCACGGTGCGCTACGAGCACTTCCGGGACAGCGGGGTCCTGTCGGCCCGGTTCGCCGCGCACCTGTCCCGGTCGGGAATCGAGCTGACGGAGCCGGAGCCGGGCGTCCAGCTGGGGTCGTCGGACATCGGCAACGTCAGCACGCTGGTGCCGGCCGTCCACCCGTTCGTGGCGATCATGGGCGAGGACGGCTCCGACCACACCCCCGCGTTCGCCGAGGCCGCCGCCTCCGAGCGGGCCCGGACGGTGCTCACCGCCGCGGCCGGCGCGCTGGCGTGCACGGCGGCGGACGTGCTGCTCGACGCGGACCTGCGCGGGCAGGCGTGGGCGGGTCACGCGTCGCAGGGCTGAGTCGCAGCCCGATGGTACTCAGCGGGCGCCGGGCTGCGGCAGGCCCTCAGCGGTCCGTGTCGTCCGTGCCGGGCGCGGACTCCTCGGCCTCGACACCCTCCAGGGGGTCGCCCGCCACGGTGCCGCGGTCGGGCTGGTAGCCCTCCCGGGCACTCGCCGTGCCGGGCACGGAGCGCTCCTGGGCCTGGCTCTCCCCGCCCGAGTGCGCGCCCGGTTCCTCGGGGTCGCGCGCCCTGTCGTAGCGGTCGCCGCTCTGGTCGTTCCCGCCGGTCATGTCGGTGCCTCTCGTCGCGGTTCGGGCTGCTCCGGGTTCCCGTGGCCCGGTCCCCGGAAACGGCACGCGGCGGGTACGTCGGTCTTCCCGGGGGGGGCGGCCGGCCCGATGCCGGAGACCGGCCCGGCACCGGACGCCGGACCTGCGCGGACCGGCCCCGGACCGGGAGCCCGACCCGGACCGGAAGCCGGACCTCCGCCGAAGACGGCGCCCGCGACGGCGCCGACGTCCCGACCCACGCCACGCCGGACGATCGCCGTCCCTCAGCAGTCGGCTCCCGGCAGCGGCGGGACGATTCCCTCGTCCCGGTCCGGCAGCGAGGCGATCAGCTCCGCGCGCCGCCGTCCCGCCCACGCGGGGCGCAGGGTGTGCAGCAGCTCGAACTGCCGCCGCCACAGGGTCACCCGGAAGGGCTCGCCGTCCAGCCGGTTGCGGCTCGCCCACCGTCCGGCGGCCTCGTGGGCGGCGTCGCGGAACGCCCAGTAGAGCAGTTCGTCGAGGTCGGACGTGACCTGTTCGAAGAGCAGCCGACCGCGCTCGTACGCGAGGTAGCGGTACTCCCCCGCGTCCCCGATCCGCAGGAACGGGTAGCCCGCGTCACGGTCGACGAAGCCGGGCCACCGCTCCTGCGGCAGGCCCACGAGCCCGGCGAGCCGCGCCACTTCGTGCTCCACGCGCCGCCGCGTCCGGGCCGGGTCGTCCGCGCCCATGGGCCCGCCCTCCGTTCCTCGCAACCGTTCTCGGATTCCCGGCCGGCCCCACGGGCGGGCCGGCCCGAGGACGGTATCGGGTCGCTCGTCTCCGGGCGCCGGGGGTCGGACCGGAAACCGATGCCTGGCCGAGACCTTTCGCCGCGAAGCGGGCGGGGAGTACCTGGCGCGGCATTCGGTGCATCCAGTACGCGCCAATAGCGTGCGCGCCGCGCAATCCGGGGTTTCGGCGCCGACGCGTCGACGGGCGGGGCGCCGCACCGCGTCCGGCGTGCACGTATACGAACAACCACATGGCGTCACGATTTCTCCGTACGACCTTCACAACGCGCACACTTTCGGTCGATCCCCGGGAAGGGCGCCGACGCGGGGGCAGACGCCACGGGCGGCGGGTGCCTAGCCTCCCGGGCCATGCGATCACCCATGACGAGACGTCTCGGTCTCACCGCCGTCCTGGCCCTCATCCTCGCCGTGTTCGGCCTGGCGCCCTCCGCGAGCGCGGCCGACCCCGCCCCCGCGGAACTGACGTTCACCAGCGACGCCGCCACGACCACGCCGGGCGGCACGGTGAACCTGTCGATGACGCTCACCAACAACAAGACCTACGACGTCTGGTTCGTCTACCAGACCATCGACCCCACCTGGCTGACCACCCAGCGACCCGACCTGAAGTACTCCTTCACCGGCTGCACCCTGGCCACGGCCTCCGGCAGCACCCCCTGTTCCGGCACCGGCCCGGCCGACCTCGGCGCCAACTACGGCGCGCCCATCCCGCCCGGCCAGAGCCGCACCGTGACGCTGACGCTGCAGATCGCCGCCGACTCCGGCTGCAACGGCAACATCGGCTTCTACTCGTACTTCTACGCCGAGTTCAGCGACAGCACCAACGTCAGCGGCGGCCCGGTCTACTCGCCCCAGACCCGCGTCCTGTGCGCCTAGGCCACCGTACGGGCGCCACATTGACCTGAAACCGGCCAACGGATCCCGCGGCGAACCCGTCCGGACCCACGGCAGCCGCACCGGTGGACCCGGCGGTCCGCCGGTGCCCCGCCTCCCCCTCCGACCTGCGCGACATGGCCCCGGCCGGGCCGTCCGCGCGGATCGGCGAATCCCTGCCGCAGGCCAAACCACCGCAGAGGGACCCCTGTCGCACACCTGCGCTTTTCCGTCAGGTTTCGCGACATGCCCGCAAAAGCTACACAGACCATCCACCATGTGACGCGACGGATGTGTCGACGACTGGCCTCTGAGGGGGAAGCCGGCGTCGCGCAAGGGGGTGCGTCCGCTCCAGCGGAGCAGTGCTCACCCCTGCCCTGGGAGGGGACAGCACCGCATGAAGCGGACCATAGGCACCACCCTGCTCACGGCGGGCGCGCTCATAGCCGCCCTCGGCATACCGGCCACGGCGGCCCACGCCGACGCCGCCGGCCCCCGCATCGATCTGCGGGTCCTCGTCGTGAGCGACGGCGGCCCGGCCACCGACGCCATCGCGGCCGAACTGGACGCCGCGGGAACGCCGTACACGGAGATCGACCTCACCCGCTCCGACCGGCCGGTCATCGACGCCGGCTACCTCGCGGACACCGTGGACGGGCGGCAACGGGCCAGGTTCCAGGCCGTCGTGCTGCCCAACGACAACCCGTTCCCGGCCGGCTCCGCCGAGATGGCCGCGCTCGCCGCGTACGAGCGGACCTACGACGTGCCGCAGGTCGACGCCTACACCTACGCCAGGCCCGAGGCGGGGCTCCAGTACCCGATCCACGGCGGCTACTCCGGCAGCGTCGACGGCGTCCGCGCCGAGGTGACCGACGCCGGCCGCGCGGGCGCCTTCGACTACCTCGACGGCCCGGTGCCCTTCGAGGACAACTCACCGACCGTGGGCGAGAGTTACGCGTACCTGTCGACCCCCGTCGCCGGCGCCGACTTCACCCCCTACGTGCAGGCCACGATCCCGGGGACCACCAAGAAGGGCTCGCTGGTGGGCGAGTACCGGCACGACGGGCGGCGCGAACTCGTCGTCACCTTCGTCTACAACCGGTACCAGCAGCAGTTCCGGCTGCTGGCCCGCGGCATCGTGGAGTGGATGACCGGCGGGGTGCACCTGGGCGCCTCCCGCAACTACTTCGCCGTGCACGTCGACGACGTCTTCGCCGCCGACGACCGCTGGAACTCCACGCTCAACTGCACCCCCGGCGACGTCGACTGCACCGACCCGAACGCCACGCCCGACCCGATCCGGATGACCCCTGCGGACGTCGACCACGCCGTCGACTGGCAGCGCGAGCACGACTTCACCCTGGACCTGGCCTACAACGGCGCCGGCAGCGTCGACCACCGCGAGGACCACAACGGCCAGGACCCGCTGACCGACAGGTTTCTCGCCCAGCGGGGCGAGTTCCGCTGGATCAACCACACCTACACGCACGCCTTCCTCGGCTGCCAACAGGACACCACGGTCGTGCCCTGGCGGTGCGCGACCAACGCGGACGGCAGCACCAAGTGGGTCAGCCGCTACGACGTCGCCGACGAGATCGCGAGCAACACCGTGTGGGGCCTCGTCTCCGGACTGCCCCTGGACACGAGCGAGCTGGTGACCGGCGAGCACTCCGGGCTGCGGGTGCTGCCGCAGCAGCCGGCCGACAACCCCAACCTGGCGCTCGCCCTGGGCGACAACGGCGTCCGCTGGCTCGCCTCGGACAACTCCCGCGACCCCGACCAGCGCAGGGTCGGCTCCGCCGCCACGGTCCCCCGCCACCCGATGAACATCTTCTACAACGCCGGACGGCAGGCCGACCAGGTCGACGAGTACAACTGGATCTACACCAGCCGCGCCCAGGGCGGCAGCGGCATCTGCGAGGACAACCCGGCCACGACCACCTGTCTGCCGGCCCCGCTGGACACCGCCACCGGCTACACCGAGCACATCGTGCCGCTGGAGCGGCGCATCGCGCTCGGCCACGTCCTCGCCAACGACCCCAAGCCGCACTTCATCCACCAGTCGAACCTGGCCGAGGACCGCATCGCCTACCCCGTCCTCGACGGCGTCCTCGACGGCTACGCGGCGCTCTTCGCCGGCAACACCCCCGTGGTGAACCTGCGGATGAAGGACATCGGCGTCGAACTCCAGCGGCGCACCGCCTGGCGCACGGCCCTCCGCGACGGACAGGTCACCGCCTACCGCGTCGGCGACACCGTCACCGTCACCGCGCCGTCCGGCGTGGCGGTCCCGGTGACCGTGCCCGAGGGCACCACGCGGACCGGCCTGCCCTTCGGCAGCGCCTACGCGGGCGAGCGCTCCGGGTGGGCCACCCCGGCGCTCACGGCCCTGACGCTGACCCTGCCGCAGTCCGCCGCCCCGGCCCCGGCCGGCGCACCGGGCGTCGCGGCGGACGCCACCGGCCGGGCGCCCGGGACCCGGGTGCCCCAGGGCGTGGCCGAGCCGGTCTCCCCCGTCGCGGGCGGCTGACCGGCGCTTCGGCAGCACGGTCCCGGCCGCCCCCGCACGGCGGCCGGGACCGGCACGACCACCCCACATCCAGGCCGTGGAGCCCACCCATGCACGTTCAGCACGGCGCGCGACCCTCCGGCGCGACGCGCGTCACCCTGCTCACCGAAGGCACCTATCCCCACAGTCACGGCGGCGTGAGCGTCTGGTGCGACCAGCTCGTCACCGGCATGCCCGACGTCGACTTCGACGTCATCGCCGTCACCGGCACCGGGCGGGAGCCCGTCGTCTGGGACCTGCCGGGCCACGTCTCACGGGTCGTCTCGGTCCCGATGTGGGGCGATGCACCGCCGGGCCGTCCGCCGCGCGGCCGGGCCGCCCGCGCGCGCCTCGCCGACGCCTACGAGCGTTTCCTGACCGCCCTGGTCGACCCCCGCGCCGAGGACGGCTTCCCGCCCGCCCTCTACTGCCTGGCGCACGCGGCGGCGGACGGTCACCTCAGCCCTTTTCTGCGCGGCGACGCCGCCACGGCCGTGCTGACCTCCGTGTGGACCCGCCCGGGGCTGGCCGTGCGCGAGGCGGCGCCGACCCTGCACGACGCGCTCACCGCGACCGGGCTGCTGGAGCACGCCCTGCGCCCGCTGGCCGCGCCCCCGCCCGAGGACGGCGTCGCGCACGCCGTCAGCGGCGGGGTCGCCGTACTGCCCGGGCTCGCGGCCCTCGACCGGCACGGGGTGCCGTTGCTGCTGACCGAGCACGGCGTCTATCTGCGCGAGCGCTACCTCGGCTACCGCACGGCCCCCTACCGCTGGCCGGTCAAGGCGGTGATCCTGGGCTTCTTCCGGCTGCTGGCCGAGGAAACGTACCGCCGGGCGGCGCTGATCACGCCGGGCAACCGGTACAACCGGCTCTGGGAGGAGCAGGGCGGCGCCGACCCGGAGTCGATCCGCACCGTCTACAACGGCGTCGACCCCGCCGCGTTCCCGCCCGCCGGCCCCGAACCGGAGACCCTCACGCTCAGCTGGGCCGGCCGGGTCGACCCGATCAAGGACCTGGAGACCCTCATCCGCGCCTTCGCCCTGGTGCGGGCCGAACTCCCCGGCGCGCGGCTGCGGTTGTTCGGCGGCACGCCCCGCGGCGGGGAGGCGTACCGGGAGCGCTGCGAGGCGCTGGCCGCCGAGCTGGGGCACGCCGACGCGGTGACGTTCGAGGGACGGGTCGAGGACATCAGGGACGCCTACGCGGCCGGGAACGTCGTGATGCTGTCCAGCATCAGCGAGGGGTTCCCGTTCACGCTGATCGAGGCGATGTCGTGCGGGCGGGCGACCGTCTCCACCGACGTGGGCGGGGTGCGGGAGGCCGTCGGCGACACCGGGCTCGTGGTACCGCCGCGCGACCCGGGGGCGATGGCCGCCGCGGCCCTCGAACTGCTCGGCGACCCGCAGCGGCGCCGGGCGATGGGCGAGGCGGCCCGGCTGCGGGTGGTCGAGCAGTTCACCCTGCGCCAGACCATCGACACCTTCCGCTCCATCTACCGGGAACTGCCCCTGCGCGCACGGAGGTCGTCGCCGCGGGTCGTCCTGCCCGCCCCGGCGGTCAGCGGCACGGGGAGCCTCACCGGATGAGCGGCCCGATGTCCCTCGAACCCGGCGGCGCCGAGCAGGACACCCTCGCCCTGCGCCTGGCCCGGCCTCGCCGGCCGCGCCGCCGCCGCCCGAGCTGGGCCCTGGACGACGCCGCCCTCGCCATCCGCCTGCCCCGGCGCGGTCCCGACGAGGAGTCCGTCACCGCGCTCGCCGTCGAACTCGCCGACCGCGTCGGACCCGCCGTCCACCCCTACGAGGTCGCCGCGCTGCTGGAGGCGGAGGGCCTGTCCGCCGAGGTGATCCGGGACCGGTACGGGCACCCCGACCTGTTCTCCCTGGCCACCGCGCTGTACGAGAGGGTGCCGCGCACCTTCCCCGAGCCGCCTGCGGCGCCGGACCCGTGGCGCCCGGACACGGTGCGGTGTCTGCTGCGCGGGGTGCTGTTCGCGCTGCCGGCGCTGGCGCATCTGCTGACCGCTCCGCTGTGGGACGTCGACCGGCACGCCCCCGTGCTGATCGTCGCGGGCATCGTGTCCTGGGCCTGGGGGCAGGCGCTCGGCCACCGCGCGCACCTGCGGCTGGTGGCGGGGCGCAGGGAGGCCGCCCGCACTCTGCTGGCCGGAGCCCCGGCGGGCGCGGCGGTCGCCACCGGCCTGGCGGTGCTGCCCGCCGGGGGCGGCGCGGCGATCTGGGCGGCCGGCGCGCAGTCGCTGTACCTGGCGGCGGCGGGAGTGCTGCTGGTGCTGGCCCGCGAGCGGCTGCTGCTGGCCTCGCTCAGTCCGCTGGTGGCCGGGGCGGCGGTGCTGCCGTGGTGGGATCCGGGTGCGCCGGCGCGGGTGGCCCTGCCCGCGCTCGCGCTGCTGGCCACGCTCGCCGCCGCCGGGTGGGTGCTGCGGGCCGGCCTCGCCGCCCCGGGCGCGCCCGGCGGAACCCGGCCGCGCCTGGGCTCCTCCGTTCCGTACGGCCTGTTCGGTCTCGCGGCGGCGGTGCTCGTGGTGCTGGAGGGCCGGCGACACCCGTACGCGGTGATCGCGCTGACTGTCAGCATGGGACCGGCCGAGTGGCTGCTGTACCGCTTCCGCGGCTGGTCGGTGGCCGCGCTGCGGGTGAGCGCGACGCCCCGCGGGTTCCTGCTGCGCTCGGCCGGCAACCTCGCACTGTGTCTGACCGCCTACCTGCTCCCGCTGCTGCTCCCCGCCCTGCTCACCGACTCCGACCCGGCCGCGCTGCTGCTGCTCGCGGCGGCCCTGTGGACCGCCCTGCTGCTGCAGGCGTTCGGCGTGGCCTGGCCGCCGGCCGTGCTGTGCCTGCTCGCCGCGGGCGCCGCCGCCGCGGTCCTGCGCCTCGATCTGCCGCCGGGCCCGGCCGTACTGCCGCTGGCCTGCGGCACGGCCGCGGCCTGTCTCGCCGGCTGCGCGGTCCGGCTGCTCGGCAGACCCTCCCCGCACGCCTGACCACCGGGCCACGCGCCTGGTGCGCACCCCCGGCTCGCCCCACCACGACGAAAGGACCCAGGAGTTGACCTCCGCACCGCTCGCCGCCGTCACCGGAGCCGAGGGCTTCATCGGCTCGCACCTCACCGAGGCGCTCGTCGCCTCCGGCCACCGTGTCAGAGCCATGGCCCAGTACAACTCGTTCTCCTCCTTCGGCTGGCTGGAGACCCTGTCCGCCGACGTCCTGGACCACGTCGAGATCGTCCTCGGCGACGTGCGCGACCCCGGCTCGGTGCGCGGCCTGCTGGAGGGCGCCGACTGCGCCTACCACCTGGCCGCGCTCATCGCGATCCCCTACTCCTACCGGGCGCCGCACAGTTACGTCGACACCAACGTCACCGGCACCCTCAACGTGCTGGAGGCCGTGCGCGCCCTCGGCACCCCGCGCCTCGTGCACACCTCGACCAGCGAGACGTACGGCACCGCGCAGACCGTGCCCATCACCGAGGACCACCCGATCAACACCCAGTCCCCGTATGCTGCTTCGAAGGCGGGCGGGGACCGGCTCGCCGACAGCTACCACGCCAGTTTCGGCACGCCCGTGGTGACGCTGCGGCCGTTCAACACCTTCGGCCCGCGCCAGTCGATGCGCGCGGTGATCCCCACCGTCATCGGCCAGGTCGCCGCCGGGCAGCGCACCCTCACCCTCGGCGACCTGCGCCCCACCCGGGACTTCAGCTATGTGAAGGACACCGCGCAGGCGTTCCTCGCCGTCGGCACGGCACCGGCGGAGAAGGTGGTGGGGCGCACCTTCAACTCCGGGACCGGCACCGAGATCTCCGTCGGCGACCTGGTCGCGCTGATCGGCAAGGTCATGGACACCCCGCTCGACGTGCGCGAGGACCCAGAGCGGCTGCGGCCCGCGAACTCCGAGGTGATGCGGCTGGTGGCCGACGCGAGCCGACTGGCCGCGGCGACCGGCTGGCAGCCGCGCCACACGCTGGAGCAGGGCCTCGCGCGGACCGTGGAGTTCTTCTCCGACCCGGCCAACCTGGCCCGCTACAAGACCGGCATCTACAACATCTGACCCGTCCGGCACGCCACGCAGGAGGTATCCCCATGCACGCAGTGATCCTGGCCGGAGGAAAGGGCGTGCGGCTTCGGCCGTACACCACCGCGCTGCCCAAGCCGCTCGTGCCCATCGGCGACCAGCACGCCATCCTGGAGATCGTGCTGCGCCAGCTGTCCACGGCCGGCTTCACCCACTGCACCCTCGCCATCGGCCACCTCGGCGAGATCATCCGCGCCTACGTCGGCGACGGCTCGCAGTGGGGCATCACCGTCGACTACGCCACCGAGGAGAACCCGCTGGGCACCATGGGCCCGCTGCTGAACCTGCGCGACCGGCTGCCGGAGACCTTCCTGGTGATGAACGGCGACGTGCTCACCGACCTCGACTACGCCGACGTGCTGCGCCGGCACGAGGACTCGGACGCGCCGCTGACCATCGCCACCTACGCGCGCACGGTGCACATCGACTTCGGGGTGCTGACGACGGACGCGAGCCGGGTCGTGGCGTTCACCGAGAAGCCGAGCATCGACTACCGGGTGTCCATGGGCGTCTACGGCGTCTCCCGCTCGACCCTGGACGGGTACACTCCGGGACTGCCGCTGGGCTTCGACGAGCTGGTGCTGGACCTGCTCGCCGCCGAACGGCCGCCGCACGCCTACGAGTTCGACGGCTACTGGCTGGACATCGGCCGGCCCGACGACTACGACCGGGCCAACGCGGAGTTCACCAGCCGCAAGTCGCTTCTGCTCAAGGGAGCCTGAGCACGCATGCGCATCCTCGTTCTCGGCGCCACCGGCTATCTGGGCGCTCATGTCGCCGGGCTGCTGCGGGCCCTGCCGGGCGCGCTGGTGCTCGCCGGGGGCCGCTCGTCCACCGCCGACGTCACCGTCGACCTCGCCGCCGACCGGATGCCCGCGGTGGCGAAGGCACTGGCGTCGGCCGCGCCGGACGTGGTCGTCAACTGTGCGGGCGCGACCGGCGGGGACGCCGTCACCCTCGCGGAGGCCAACGCCCGCGGGCCGGCCGTACTGTGCGCGGCGCTGCTGGAGGCCGCGCCCGGAGCGCGTCTGGTGCATCTGGGGTCGGCCGCCGAGTACGGGCCGGGCGAGCCCGGCAGCCGGGTGACGGAGTCGGCGGCGACCTGCCCGGTCGGCCCGTACGGGGCGACCAAGCTGGCGGGCACGGTCGCGGTGACGGCGTCGGGGCTGGACGCCGTGGTGCTGAGGGTGGGGAACCCGGTGGGTCCGGGGGCCCCGCCCACGGGGCTGCCGGGCCGGGTCGCCGCCCTGCTGCGGGACGCCGGCCCGGACCCGGAGGCCCGGCTGCGGCTGGGCGACCTGTCCGCGCACCGGGACTTCGTCGACGTGCGGGACGTGGCGGGGGCGGTGCGGTTGGCGGCCACCGTGCCCGGGCCGCTGCCGCCGGTGCTGAACATCGGCGGCGGCGAGGCGGTGCCGGTGCGCGCGCTGGTGCGTACGCTGGCGGACGTGGCCGGTTTCCGGGGGCGGATCGTGGAGGAGGGCGGGGGCGGCTCGGCGCGGTCCGCGCGGGTGTCGTGGCAGTGCTCCGACGTCGCCGCCGCCCGCGAGGCCCTCGGCTGGCGGCCGGTCCACTCGCTGGAGGCGTCGCTCGCGGCGCTGTGGGCGGCCGGAGGGGCCCCGGCGCCGTGAACCTGCTGATTCCGCTGTACGTCCATCCCGCCGAGGACCCGGCCGCCTGGCACCGGCTCATCACCTGCGCCGACCGCGCCTACGCCGTCGTCCTCAACCCCGCGAACGGTCCCGGCGACGGCCCCGATCCGGCGTTCGTCGCCGCGGCCGGGGCGCTGCGGTCGGCGGGCGCCCGGCTGCTCGGCTACGTCGACACCGACTACGGGGCGCGCGATCCGGCGGCGGCCGCCGCGGATCTGCGCCGGCACCAGGAGTGGTACGGGGCCGACGGCTGCTTCCTGGACCGGGTGACGGCCGCGCCGGACGGGCTGCCGGCGTGCCGCAGGCTGGTGCGGTCGCTGCGCCGGCTCGGCGCGTCGACCGTCGTGCTCAACCCGGGCGTGCACCCGGCGCCGGGTTACGTCCGGCTGGCCGATCTGACGGTCACGTTCGAGGGGCACTGGTCGACGTACGTGTCGGCGTTCAGCCGCCCCTCGTGGGCGGTGCGGCAGTCGCCCGAACGGCTGTGCCATCTGGTGTACGGGGTGCCGGGGCCGCTGGTGCCGCTCGCCGTGCGCACCGCGCGGGAGCGGGGCGCCGCGGTGTGCGGCCCGGTGACGGGGGAACCGCCCAACCCGTGGTCCCGGCTGACGCCGGCGCTGACGGAGGCGGACCGATGAGGCGACTGGCGCGGGCGGTGGTGCCGGTCCTGCTCGCCGCGCTGGTCTCCTGCTCCGGCGGGTCGGAAGGGGCCGGTGGTCCGGGCGGTTCCGGTGGCGCGGACGGCGCGGTGTGGCGGCCCCGGCCGGGGCTCGCCTGGCAGTGGCAGCTCGACGGCAGGGTCGACCCGTCGGTGGACGTCCCGGTGTACGACATCGACGGCTTCGAGAACGGCGCGGCCGACGTCGCCCGGCTGCACCGCGACGGCCGCAAGGTCATCTGCTACGTCAACGTCGGCGCCTGGGAGGACTTCCGCCCCGACCGGGACGACTTCCCCCGGGCTCTGCTGGGCCGGCCCAACGGCTGGCGCGGCGAGCGCTGGCTGGACATCCGCCGGGTGTCGGTGCTGCGGCCGCTGATGGAGCGCCGCTTCGACATGTGCCGGGACAAGGGCTTCGACGCGGTGGAACCGGACCTCGTCGAGGGCTACGCCAATGACACCGGCTTCCCGCTGACCGCCCGCGACCAGCTCCGCTACAACCGCATGATCGCGGACATCGCGCACGAGCGCGGCCTCGCCGTGGGCCTGAAGAACGACCTCGCGCAGATCCCGGAGCTGCTGGACGACTTCGACTTCGCGGTCAACGAGGAGTGCGCCCAGTACGACGAGTGCGGGCGGCTCGGACCGTTCGTCGCGGCGGGCAAGGCGGTCTTCCACGTGGAGTACGCCGAGCCGACGGCACGGTTCTGCCCGATGGCGCGCGAGCTGGGCCTGTCGTCGATGCGCAAGAAGCCGGACCTGGGGGTCTGGCGCAGTCCCTGCTGACCCGACCGGGTGGCCGGGGTGGTTCCTTCCCCGCCCGCGGGGCAGAGGGAACGGGACGAACGCAGCGACTGCCGTACTGCCGAGGAGCGTGTCCGCGCCATGGGAACCGCCGTCCACGTCCCGCAGACCAGGGACATGATCGGAGAAGAACTCTCCGGCGACGAGGCGTTCGCCGCGCTGCGCCACTACGGCGGGCTGCGGCTGCTGACCGACGCCTTCGTGCGGTTCCGGTACGCGGACGGCTTCACCAACGCGCGGGCGCTCGCCTTCCAGGTGGTGCTGGGGCTGGTGCCGTTCACCATCGCGCTGGTGGGCCTGGCGACGTCCGCGCACACCGAGAGCGTGGGCCGGACGATCGAGCTGACGCTGGCCCGGATCGTGCCGGGGGCGAGCGCCGACGTCGTGGCGGACGCCCTCGACGGCGGGTCCGGCGGGAACCACGGCCTGTGGGGCACGGTCGCCCTGTGGCTGGGCCTGGCCTTCGCCGTGCTCAACCTGGCCTCGGCGATGGGCCAGATCGAGCGCGGCGCCAACCGCATCTACGGCATCGAGCGCGACCGCCCCTTCCCGCGCAAGTACGGCCGCGCGATGGTCCTGGCGTTCGCTGCGGGCCTGCCGCTGGCGCTCGGGTTCATGGTCCTGGTAGCCGGGGACGCGGTCGGCGACGCGGTGGCGCGCACCGCCGGGCGCGAGGGCGGCGGACCGGGCTGGTGGCACGTGCTGGAGGTGCCCCTGGGGCTCGCGCTGGCCTGGGTCGCCTCGGCGGTGATCTTCCGCTGGTCGCCGCGCCGCGACCAGCCCGGGTACACCTGGCTCGCCTTCGGATCCGGCGTCCATCTGCTGCTGTGGGTGGCGGCGACGTGGCTGCTGTCGCTGTACGTCGAGCGGAGCGGGGCGTTCGGTGATCTGTACGGCCCGCTGACCGCGTTCGTGGCGCTGCTGCTGTGGGCCTATCTCACCGCCGTGGCCCTGTTCCTCGGCATCGCGTTCGCCGCCCAGCTGGAGGCGGCGCGCGCCGGGGTCGCGTCCCCCGCGGGACCCGACCCCGGCCCGGGCGCCTGACCGGGCCGCCCGGCCGGAACACCGTCAGTCGGCGTCGGGGGCGGCGGCTGCGAGGTCGGGGGCGGAAGTGGCGGCGTGGTCGGGGGCGGGGGCTGCCGCGAGGTCCGCGTCGGCGAGGGAGAGCACCAGCATCTTCGTCACCGAGCCGTCGTCGCCGACCACGTCGCGCAGGTGCCGGAAGCCCAGCCGGCGGCTCATGGCGAGGCTGGCGGTGTTCCCGGCGCCCACCATCCCGTAGACCTCCGTCAGCCCCAGGTTCTCGGAGGCGTGCCGGAGGAGTCCGCGGACCACCTCGGTGCCCAGGCCCTTGCCCCAGTACTCCGGGAGCAGGGCGGTCACCAGTTCGTGCCCGTCGACGTTGCCGGTCTTCTTGATCTCCGCGTGGCCGACGTAGACGCCCTTGGACCACAGGCCCCACACGTCGAACCTGCGCTCGGGATAGACGACGGTGAGGATCGCGCGGAAGATCGTGCGGATGTCGGCCTCGGGCACGCGTTCCTGGCCCATCCAGCGGCAGACCTCCTCGTCGCGCAGGAGCCCCACGAAGGCGTCCTCGTCCTCGGGTCGGTAGGGCCGGAATTCCAGTCGTTCGGTGTGCAGGACGGGTGTCATGACGGTCTCCTCGGACGCCGGTGTTTCGGGTAGCGCGGGTGGCCTTGGGGAGGGCCGGGAGAGCGTGGGGGGACCGGGAGAGGTGGGGGGCCGGTGGGCTCGGGTGTGAGGGCGCCGGGTGGCCGGGGTGCGGCGGCTGGCCGCGCCCCGGCCGTCCCTGCGGGCGTGCGCGCCGGGGTCAGGCCCCGGCGTTCTCCATCCGCTCGCGCAGGCTGCGCGGGCGCATGTCGGTCCAGACCTCGTCGACGTAGGCGGAGCACTCGGCCTCGGTGCCCTCCTTGCCGACCGGCTGCCAGCCGGCGGGCACCTCGACGTCGACGGGCCACAGCGAGTACTGCTCCTCGTCGTTGCGCAGCACCTGGTAGCGGGTGTTCTCGTCCATGGGTCCGGATCTCGCTTTCTGCTGGGTCGGGTTCACTCGTGCGGGTCGGTGCGGTGGCGGGCGGTCCCTGGGCGGCCCGCGGACCGCGGGGCGGGGCGTCACCGGCTGTCCCGGGCGTGCCGGGCGATGTGGCGCAGCGCCTCGGCGAAGTCCTCGGCGACGCGGCGGACGGTGTCGGTGTCGTGCAGGGCGGGCCGGTGGTGCCAGGTGAAGGACAGCCGTCCGGCCTGGACCGCGCCGACCACCTCCAGCGGGTGCGATCCGCTGTCGCGCGGGTCGTGGTCCCGGCCGAAGGAGCCGTGCTCGGCGCGGACGAGTCCGTCACCGGGCGTTTCCGGACGGGCGTCCCACTGGCCGAGGTAGTTGAAGACGACCTGGCCGTGGGCCGCCCGTCCGAGCCGCTCGCGCACCTCGGGCGGGCCGTAGGTGCGCAGGGCGCCGAAGCCGAGGCCGCCGCCGGGGACGGCGCGCAGCTGGCGGCGCACCGACTTCACCAGGGTCCGCCAGTCCCGGCCGGGGAGCGGTTCCCCCGGTTCGGACACGCGCAGGGCGACCGGGTGGACGGTGGTGAACCAGCCGACGGTGCGGGAGAGGTCCACGTCGTCGAGGACGTCCTCGCGACCGTGTCCCTCCAGGTCCAGTCGGATCTCCTCGCGTCCGGTCCAGCGGGCGAGGGCCAGGGCGAGGGCGGCGAGCAGCACGTCGTTGACGCGGGTGCGGTAGGCGGTCGGCGCGGCGCGCAGCAGGGCCTCGGTGTCCGCCTCGTCCAGTGCGACGCCGAGCACCTCCACGCGGCCGGCCTCGGGTCCGGTGGCGGGTGGGGCCGGGAGCGGGTCGGCGGCCACCGCCCGTTCCCAGTAGGGCAGTTCGTGGTCGAGGGCGCCGGAGGCGACATGCGCGGCGAGGCCTCGGGCCCAGTCGCGGAAGGAGGTGGTGCGCTCGCCGAGGGCGACCGGGCCGCCCCGCAGGGCCTGGCGGTAGGCGGCCTCCAGGTCGTCGCGCAGGATGCGCCAGGAGACGGCGTCCACGACGAGGTGGTGGGCGACCAGGAGGAGGAAGGCGGGCCGGTCGGCGCCGCCGTCGAACAGGGCCGCCCGCAGCAGCGGGCCGCGCGCCAGGTCGAAGCCGGTGTGCAGGTCGTCGGCGGCCTTCTCCATCGCCGCGTCGGCCTCTGCGGGCGTCAGTCCGCCGAGGTCGTGGCGGAGGAGCAGCTGCGCGGGGCCGGTGTCGGAGGGCGGCGGGTTGAACTGCCGCCAGCCGTCCCCGTCGCGGGTGAAGCGCATGCGCAGGGCGTCGTGGTGGTCCAGCAGGGCGGCGAGGGCGGTCTCCAGGGCGGCGGCGTCCGGGGTGGCGTGCAGTTCGACCAGCAGGGACTGGTTGAAGTGCGCGTGGCTGGCGCGCGGCGCGGTCAGGAACCAGTCCTGGATGGGGGTGAGCGGGACCTCGCCGCTCACCGGCCCGTGGTCCCCGGACGGCTCGGGCGCCGCGGCGACGACGGCGGCCAGCTCGGCCACCGTCTGGTGGGTGAACAGGTCGCGGGTGGCCAGGTGCAGTCCGTCGCGCCGCAGCCGGGAGACGACCTGCATGCTCAGGATCGAGTCGCCGCCGAGGTGGAAGAAGTTGTCGTGCGCGCCGACCTCGGGCACGCCGAGGACGTCGGCCCAGATGCGGGCGATGCGCTTCTCGGTGTCGGTGCGCGGGGCGGTGCGCGGTCCGGCGGCCGTGTGCGCGGCGCCGGGTTCGGGCAGGGCGCGCCGGTCGGTCTTGCCGTTCGGGGTGAGCGGCAGCCGCTCCAGCGGGACGAACGCGGAGGGCACCATGTGCGGCGGGAGCAGCCCGGCCAGGTGGTCGCGCAGCTCGGAGGCGGGCGCCTGATCGGGGGCGGCGGGCACGACGTAGGCCACGAGCCGCGCGGAGCCGGAGCCGTCGCCGCCGCGTACGACGACGACCGCGTCCCGCACCCGCGGGTGGCCGCGCAGGGCGTTCTCGATCTCCCCGGGTTCGATGCGGAAGCCGCGCAGCTTGACCTGGTCGTCGGCGCGTCCGGCGAAGCGCAGCCGGCCCTCCGCGTCCCAGCGGGCGAGGTCGCCGGTGCGGTACATCCGCTCGCCGGGTGCGCCGAAGGGGTCGGCGACGAAGCGGGCCGCGGTGAGGCCGGGCCGGCCCAGGTAGCCGCGGGCCAGTCCGGGTCCGGCGACGTACAGCTCGCCGGTGACGCCGGGCGGGACGGGGCGCAGGGCGGCGTCGAGGACGTGGACGCGGGTGGCGCCGGCCGGGCCGCCGATGGGCGGGGCCCCCTGTCCGGGGGCGAGGGGGCCGGTCCAGGTGGCGACGACGGTGGCCTCGGTGGGGCCGTACGAGTTGATCATCCGGCGTCCCGGGGCCCACCGGTCGACCAGGTGGGCCGGGCAGGCCTCGGCGCCGACGATGAGGGTGCGCAGGTGGGGAAGGGCGGCGGCGGTCTCGGGGGCGACCGTGGCCAGGGCGGCCGGCGGGATCAGGGTGTGGCTGATACGCCGTTCGGCGAGGACCTGGGCGAGCCGCTCCCCGACCAGCGGCCCTTCCTCGCCGGTGACCAGGGTGGCGCCGGTGAGCAGGGACACGCACAGCTCCAGCACCGAGGCGTCGAAGCTGGGCGAGGCGAACTGGAGGACCCGGTCGCCGGGGCCCGCGTCGTAGCGCGCGGCGGCTGCCGAGGCGAAGGCGGCGAGGCCCGTGTGGGTGACCACGACGCCCTTGGGGGCGCCGGTGGAGCCGGAGGTGTAGATGGTGTACGCCGGGTGGGCGACGGTCAGCGGCGCGAGGCGGTCGGCGTCCGTGGGGGCGGTGTCCTGGCCGTCCGCCTCCCATACGGCGGCGGGGTCGGCCAGGACCAGCCGGGCGCCCGCGTCGCGGAGCATGAACTCGCGGCGCTGTTCGGGGTAGTCGGGGTCGACGGGCAGGAAGGCCCCGCCGGCCTTGGCCACCGCGAGCTGGGCGACGACCGTTGCGGCGCCGCGGGGCAGGGCCAGCGCCACGATGTCCTCGGGGCCGACCCCCTGGGCGATGAGCCGGTGCGCGAGCCGGTTGGCGGCGCACTCCACGTCCGCGTACGTCAGCTCCCGGCCGCCGGCGTCGGACACGGCGACCGCGTCGGGGGTGCGGGCGGCCTGTCGTTCGAACAGCTCGGGCAGGGTCGCGGGGGCCGCCTCGGGGGCCGTGCCGCGTCCGAGGTCGAGGACGGCCCGCAGGGTCGCGTCGGTGGCGAGCGGCAGGGCGCCCACCGGCCGGTCGGGGTCCTCGGCGACGGCGGTCAGCAGGGTGGTGAGCTGGTCGGCCATGCGGGCGGCGGTGGCCGCCTCGAACAGGTCGGTGTTGTAGGTGACCACGCCGTCCAGGGCGCCGTCGGCGGCCTCGGCGAACTCGAAGGTGAGGTCGAACGCCGCGTGCCGCAGTTCGGTGTCGACGTCGGCGACCTCGACGCCCGGCAGGTCGAGGCCGGCCGCGGGGGCGTTCTGCAGGACGACCATGACCTGGAAGAGGGGGGTGCGGCTGGTGTCGCGGACCGGCTGCACCTCGTCCACCACCCGCTCGAACGGGGCCTCCTGGTGGGCGAAGGCGTCCAGGACGGTGCCGCGCACGTCGGCGAGGAACTCGGGGAACGGCCGGTCCGGTTCGACCCGGGAGCGCAGCACGAGGGTGTTGACGAAGAACCCGACGAGGCCCTGCGTCTCGGCGCGGTCGCGGCCGGAGGTGACCGTGCCGACGGCGATGTCCCGGCCGCCGGTCAGCCGGGCCAGATAGGCCTGGGCGGCGGCGACCAGGGTGGTGAAGAGGGTGGCCTGCCGGTCGCGGCCGACCTGGGCGAGGCGGCGGGCCGTGCGGCCGGGCAGGGTGAACCGCACGGAGGCGCCGTCGTGGGTGCGCACGGGCGGGCGCGGCCGGTCGGTGGGCAGGTCCAGCGTCTGAAGGCCCGCGAGGTGCTCCTTCCAGTGGGCGAGCTGCTCGTCCGTGCCGTGGGCGCGCTGCCAGTGGGCGTAGTCGGCGTACTGCACCCGCAGGGGCGGCAACTTCTCCTTCTCCACGCCCAGTTCGACGCGGTAGAAGTGGGCGAGGTCGCCGGTGAGGACGCCGGTCGACCAGCCGTCGGTGACGATGTGGTGCAGGGTCAGGGTCAGCACGTGCTCGTCGTCGGCGAGCCGGATCAGCCCGGCGTGCAGGAGCGGGCCGCGCCGCAGGTCGAAGGCGCGGGCGCGTTCGGCGGCCAGCAGGGCGTCCAGGCGGGCCGCGCGGGCCTCGTCCGCCAGGGGGGACAGGTCGTGCAGCGGCAGCGGCACGCCGGACGGCGGGTGGACGATCTGCACGCCCCGGCCGTCGACCGTGTCGAAGGTGGTGCGCAGCGCCTCGTGCCGTTCGGCGAGGCCGCCGAGGGCGGCGGTGAGGGCGGCCACGTCGAGCGCGCCGCGCAGCCGCAGGGCCAGCGCGGTGACGTACTCGCCGCTGTTCGGCGCGAACTCCTCCAGGAACCAGAGGCGTTGCTGGGCGTACGACATCGGCGCGGGCGTGTCCCGGGGCACGGGGACGATCGCGGCCGGCGCGTCGCCCCGGTGTTCCTGTCCGGTGAGGAGGGCGGCGAGGGCGGCGGGCGTGGGGTGGGTGAAGACCTCGCGGGGCGACAGCTCGGCGGCGAACGCCTCGGCGAGGCGGGTGGCCAGGCGGATGCTGAGGATGGAGTCGCCGCCCAGTTGGAAGAAGTCGTCCTCCACGCCGGGCCGGTCCACGCCGAGGACGTCGGCGAAGATCTCGGCGGTGCGCCGCTCGGCGTCGGTGCGCGGCTCGGCCGGCGTGCCGCCCGGGGCGGCCGGCTCCGGTGCGGGCAGGGCCGCCCGGTCGACCTTGCCGTTGCGGCTGAGCGGCAGCGCCGGGAGGGCGACGAAGGCGGAGGGGACGAGGTAGTCGGGCAGTGTGCGCCGGGCGGACTCCCGCACCTCGGTGAGGTCGTCGGGGCCGACCACGTAGGCG
Organism: Streptomyces sp. NPDC006610; assembly: GCF_040611575.1. Classification (NCBI taxonomy): domain Bacteria; kingdom Bacillati; phylum Actinomycetota; class Actinomycetes; order Kitasatosporales; family Streptomycetaceae; genus Streptomyces; species Streptomyces sp. NPDC006610. Next base: position 68,531 of record NZ_JBEXOP010000032.1, on the reverse strand, counting down.
ACCAGGCGCCGGCCGCCGGGGCCGTCGGCGCGGGCCAGCACGGCCACGTCGGCGACGCCGGGGTGGGCGGCGAGGGCGGCCTCGACCTCGCCGGGTTCGACGCGGAAGCCGCGGATCTTCACCTGGTCGTCGGCGCGGCCCAGGAACTCGACCGTGCCGTCGGGGCGGCGGCGGGCGAGGTCGCCGGTGCGGTACATGCGCGCGCCGGGCGGGCCCGCGGGGTCGGCGAGGAAGCGGGCGGCGGTGTCGCCGGGGCGGCCGAGGTAGCCGCGCGCCACGCCCTCGCCGGCGAGGTACAGCTCGCCCGCGCAGCCCGGGGGAACGGGCCGGAGCCGGGCGTCGAGGACGTGGACCCGCATGTCGTCGAGGGGGCGGCCGATGGGCACGGTGTCGGGCACGGCGGCGGCGTCGGCGAGCGGGAAGGAGGTGGCGAAGGTGGTGGTCTCGGTGGGGCCGTAGCCGTCCACCACGGTCAGGCCGGGGCAGGCGGCGAGGACCCGGCGCACGGCCGCGGCGGGCACGACGTCGCCGCCGGTCCACACCTGCCGCAGCCCGGCGAAGCCGTCCGGCGCGTCCTGGGCCAGCAGCCGGAACAGCCCGGCGGTCAGCCACAGCGCGGTCAGCTCCTCCTCGGCCACCAGCCTCCGCAGCAGCGCGGCGTCCAGGGGCCGTCCGGGCGCGACGACGACGCAGCCGCCGGTGAGCAGCGGCGCCCACACCTCGAAGGTCGCCGCGTCGAACGCGACCGGCGAGTGCAGCAGCACCCGCCCGCACACGCCGTCGGCGAAGCGGCCGTCGGTGGCGAGGGAGGCGACGTCCCGGTGGCGTACGGCGACGGCCTTGGGCTCGCCGGTGGAGCCGGAGGTGAACATCACGTACGCCAGCCGGTCGGGGTCGCCCGGCACGGGGGCGGGGGCGTCCGGCACGGGGGTGCGGGCGGCGGCGACGCCGTCGGCGGTCAGCTCGGCCGTGGCTCCGGCCCGCGCGATCAGGGCCCGGCGGCGTTCCTCGGGGGCGCGGGCGTCCACGGGCACGTACGCGCCGCCCGCCTTGAGGACGGCGAGCTGGGCGACGACGAGTTCGGCGCAGCGGTCCATCGGCAGCGCCACCCGGTCCTCGGGCCGCAGTCCGTCCGCGAGCAGCCGTGAGGCCACGGCGTCCGACCAGGCGTCGAGTCGACGGTAGGTCAGTTCGGTGTCGCCGTCGCGCAGGGCGGGGGCGTCGGGGGTGCGGCGGGCCTGCTCGGCGAAGAGGTCGACGGGGCTGAGCGGGGCCTGCCGGCGGGCGGTGGCGTTCCACTGCGCGAGCAGGGCGCGGTCGGCCTCCGTGAGCGGTTCCAGGCCGGTGACGTCCGCGTCGGTGTCGAGGGCGTCGGCGAGGGCGGTGAGCAGGGTGGTCAGCCGGGCCGCGGCCCGTTCGGCGGTGTCCCGGTCGAACAGGTCGGCGTCGTAGGCGAGATCGAGGCCGAGCCGGTCGCCGAGGTAGGCGCGCAGGCACAGCGGGAAGGTGGGCGCGTCGTCGGCGCGCACGTCCTCGACGCGCACGCCGGTCCTGGCCGTGGCGGACTCGTCCACGGGGTAGTTCTCGAAGACGACCATGCTGTCGAACAGGGCCTCACCGGCGGGGACTTCGCTCAGCGCCTGGATGCGGGGCAGCGCGAGGAAGTCGTACCGGCGGGCGTCGCTGCCGCGTTCCTGCACCCCGCGCAGCCAGGAGACCGCTCCCCCGCCGGTCACCCGGACACGGGTGGGCACGGTGTTGATGAACATGCCGATCATGGTGTCGACGCCCGGCAGTTCGGCGGGCCGCCCGGAGACGGTCGTGCCGAACACGACGTCGTCGCGTCCGCCGTGCCGGGCCAGGAACAGCGCCCACGCGCCCTCGACCACGGTGTTCACCGTGAGCCCGGCCCTTGCCGCCGCCTCCCGCAGCCGGGCCGAGACCCGCTCGTCCAGTTGCCGGCGCACGACGGCGGAGGCGCGGGAGCGGTGCGCCTCGGCGGGCGTGCGGTCGTACGGCAGCGGGGTGCGGGCGGCGAAGCCGGCGAGGGCGTCGGCCCAGTGGGCCTCGGCGGCGTGCTCGTCCTGGTCGTGCAGCCAGCGCAGGAAGTCCGCGAAGGGCCGCCGCACCGGAGCGGGCGCCTCGGGTCCGCCGGTGAGGGCTGCGTAGCGCTCACAGACCTCGGTGAGCAGTTGGCCGGTGCTCCAGCCGTCCAGGATCAGATGGTGGGAGGACCACAGCAGCAGGACCTCGTCGCCGGGGAGCGCGGCGAGGGCGACGCGGGTGAGCGGGGCGGCGGTGAGGTCCATGCCGGCCGCGCGGTCGGCGGCGAGCAGCTCCTCGGTCGCCCGCTCCCGCTCCCGGGGCGTCAGGCGCCGCCAGTCCAGGTGGGTGACGGGCAGTTCCACCCGCTCGTGGACGACCTGGACGGGGTGCGGCAGCCCCTGCCAGTGCACGCTGGTGCGCAGGGCCTCCGTGCGGTCGGCGACCTGCTGCCAGGCGGCGGCGAACGCCTCCGGGTCGGCCACGCCGGACAGCCGCACGGCCGTCCGGTCGAAGTAGGCGCCCGCCGTGTCCACCAGGCCGTGGAAGAGCATCCCGGCCTGCAACGGCGTCAGCGGCAGCACGTCCGCCACGCCCCGGCCGTCGCCCACCAGCCGGTCGAGGTCGGCCTGGCCGAGCCCGGCGAGCGGGAAGTCGGACGGGGTGCGTCCGCCCGCGTCCGGCCGGGCGCAGTGGGCGGCGATGTCGCGCAGGGCCGCGCACATCTCCTCGGCCAGCCGGCGGACCGTGGCCTCGTCGTACACGGCCGGGGGGTAGGTCCACCCCAGTTCGAGCCGGCCGTCCTGGACGACGCCGGTGACGTCCAGCAGGTAGGGGCGCGTCTCGCCGGGATCGGTGTCGGAACCGGCCGGGGGCAGGGCGGCTCCGAAGAGGCCCGTCGCGCCGGCGCCCGCGTCCCACTGGCCGTGGTAGTTGAAGCCGACCCGCGGGGCCGGGCCTTCGGCGAGGGGGCTGTCGGGCAGGAGGTGGCGCAGCGCGCCGTGGCTCAGCCCGTGCAGCGGCACCGCGCGCAGCTGTTCCTTGACCGAGCGCAGGGTGTCGTGCCAGCCGGCGTCGGGGGCGACGCGCAGGGCGAGCGGGAACTCGGCGGTGAACCAGCCGACGGTCCGGGACAGGTCCAGGTCGTCGAAGAGGTCCTCGCGGCCGTGTCCCTCGACGCCGACGAGCACGGTGTCGCGCCCGCACCAGCGGGCCAGGGTGCGGCCGAGGGCGCTGAGCAGGACGTCGTTCACCTGCGTGCGGTAGACGTCGGGGACGCGGCGCAGCAGGGCCTCGGTGGTCTCCGGCTCCAGCCGCACGGTGAGGGTGGCGGCCGTGCCGTGGGTGTTGGGCCCGGGCCGTCCGGCGGGCAGGTCCGCGGGTGCGGCGGCGGTGCGCCGCCAGTGGTCGAGGTCGTGGTCGAGGCATCCGGAGCGGGTGTGCCGTTCCAGGCGCTGCGCCCAGTGGCCGTACGCGCTGGTGGCCGGGGGCAGCTCGACGGGGAGCCCGGCCGCGGCGGCGCGGTGGGCGGTCTCCAGGTCGGCGAGCAGGATGCGCCAGGAGACGCCGTCCACGACCAGGTGGTGGGCGGTGACGAGGAGTTGCGGCGGCTCGTCGGGGCCGCGGTCGAGGAGCAGGACGCGCAGCACCCGTCCCTCGGCCGGGTCGAGGCCGGCGCGTGCCGCGTCGGCCGCCCGCGCCGCCTCCGCCTCCAGCTCGGGTCCGTGCAGGCCGCGCACGTCGTGGTGGGTGAGGATGCCGTCCGGGGCCTCGGGCAGGACCTCCTGGCGCCAGCCGTCGCCGGTGCGGCGGAAGCGGGTGCGCAGGGCGGGGTGGTGGCGCACGAGGGCGTCCACGGCGGTGCGCAGGGCCGACGGGTCGGCGTCGGGGGCGAGTTCGAGGCGCTGGGTCATGGTGAAGCGCATCGGGTCGCCCTCGCGGCGGCCGTCGAGGTACCAGTGCTGGATCGGCGTGAGCGGGGCCTCGGCGGGCGGGGCCTGGTCCGTGGCGCGGGCGGGGCCGGTCGCGGTGACGCGCAGGGCGAGTTCGGCGACGGTCTGGTGCCGGAAGACGTCCTTGGTGGTCAGCGCCAGCCCGGCCTGGCGGGCCCGGGAGACGATCTGGATGCTGAGGATGGAGTCGCCGCCCAGGGCGAAGAAGTTGTCGCGCGCGCCGACGCGTTCGACGCGCAGTACGTCCGCCCAGATGCCGGCCAGGGTCTCCTCCGCGCCGGGCCGGGGGGCGACGTAGGCCGTGGTGGGGTCGGGCTGCGCGGGCGGGGCGGGCAGGGCGCGCCGGTCGGTCTTGCCGGTGCTGGTGCGCGGGATCCGCTCCAGCGGGACGAACGCCGCCGGGACCATGTGGTCGGGCAGGGTGCGCCGCAGCGCGAGCCGCAGGGCGTCGTGGGACGGGGTGCGGTCGCCGGCGGGCACGAGGTGGGCCACGAGCATCGGGCGGCCGGCGTGTTCCCGCGCGGCCACCACGGCGTCGGCGACCTCGGGGAGGGCGAGCAGCGCGGCTTCCACCTCGCCGGGCTCGATGCGGAAGCCGCGGATCTTGATCTGTTCGTCGGTGCGGCCGAGGAACTCCAGCAGGCCCCGGTCGTCCCAGCGGGCGCGGTCGCCGGTGCGGTACATCCGCTCCCCCGGCGCGCCGAACGGGTCGGCGAGGAAACGCGCGGCGGTCAGGCCGGGGCGGCCCAGGTAGCCGCGGGCCACCTGCGCGCCGGCCAGGTACAGCTCGCCGGGCACGCCGGGCGGCACCGGCCGCAGCGCGCCGTCGAGGACGTAGGCGCGCAGGTTGCGGCCGGGGCGGCCGACGACCGGGCGGTCGGGCCGTTCGGCGCAGCGCCCGTAGGCGGCGTCGACGGTGCACTCGGTGGGCCCGTACATGTTGTACGCGGTGACGCCGAGGCCGGCCGCGGCGCACAGCTCCCGCCAGGCGTCGGCGCCGATGGCCTCGCCGCCGACGAGCAGGACGCGCGGGTGGTGGCGGCCGGGGGCGAGCAGTCCGGCGGCGGTGAGTTCGCGCAGGAACGACGGGGTGACGTTGACGAGGTCCAGGGCGTGGCCGGCGACCTGGGCGCAGAACGCCTCCGGGTCCAGGCGCACGTCCTCGTCGACGAGGTGGACCTCCTGCCCGAGGGCGAGCAGCAGCGGCCCCTCCCAGGACGTGTCGAAGGAGAAGGAGGCGCTGAGCGCGGCGCGCAGCCGCCGCCCGTCGGCGGTGTGCGGGGCGACGAGCCCTTCTCGGTGGTCGTGGCAGAGGTTGACCAGCTGGCGGTGCTCGACCACGACGCCCTTGGGGCGGCCGGTGGAACCGGAGGTGTAGACGATGTACGCGGCGTGGTCCGGGCGCAGCGGGGCCCGCCGGTCGCGGTCGGTCGGGTCGTGGGCGGGAAGCCGGTCCCAGGGCGTGTCGCGCAGGGTGTCCTCGGTGACCACGGTGTGCGGGGCGGCGTCCGCGAGGAGGTGGGCGGCGCGCTCCGCGGGCAGGTCGGGGTCGAGGCTGAGCAGGACGCCGCCCGCCTTGGCGACGGCGAACAGCGTCACCAGCAGGTCGCTGGTGCGGGGCAGCCGTACGGCGACGACGTGCTCGGGGGCCACGCCCAGGGCGATGAGGTGGTGGGCGAGCCGGTTGGCGCGCTCGTTGAGGGCGGCGTAGGTGAGGGTGGCGTCACGGGCGGCCAGGGCGGTGAGGTGCGGGGTGCGGGCGGCCTGCGCCTCGAAGAGCGCCGGGAACGTGGTGTTCTCGACGGTGAGACGCGGGCCCTGCCAGTCGTGCAGCACCTGGCGGCGCTCGGCGGCGGTCATCAGCTCCAGCGCCCGGCAGTCGCGGTCCGGGTCCTCGGCCGCCGCCTCCAGCAGCAGCCGCAGCCGGGCGGCCAGCCGGCGGACGGTGGCCTCGTCGAACAGGCCGGTGTTGTACTCCAGATGACCGGTGAGGCCGCCGTCGTCCTCCACGAAGTCGAAGGCGAGGTCGAAGGTCGCGTTGCGCACGGGCGGCGTCACCGGCTCGACGTCCAGTCCGGGCAGCTCCGGGGCCCGGACGCCCAGGTTGTGCAGGGCGACCATGACCTGGAACAGCGGGGTGCGGCTGGTGTCGCGCTCGGGCTGGAGGGCGTCGACCAGCCGCTCGAAGGGCACGTCCTGGTGCGCGAACGCCTCCAGCACCGTGGTGCGCGTGCGCTCCAGCAGGTCCCGGAAGGACATGCCGGGGCGCACCCGGTTGCGCAGGACCACGGTGTTCACGAACATGCCGACCACGTCGTGCAGTTCGGGCCGGTCGCGGCCGGCGGTGACGGTGCCGACGGCGACGTCCTCCTGGTCCGCCCAGCGGGAGAGCAGCACCGTGCAGGCGCTCAGCAGGGTCATGTAGAGGGTCGCGTCGGCCTCCCGGCCGCGGGCGCGGAGCCGGTCGGCAAGTGCTGCGGGCAGGGTGAAGGTGTGCAGCGCGCCCTCCCGGCCGCGTACGGCGGGACGCGGCCGGTCGGTGGGCAGTTCCAGCGGGGGCACGCCGTCCAGCGCGGTGCGCCAGTAGGCGAGTTGCTTCTCGACGTGGTCGGCGCGGGAGCGCTGCCAGGCGGCGTGGTCGGCGTACCGCACGGGCAGCGGCGGGAGCTGGGGTGGGCGGCCCTCGTGCGCCGCCGCGTACAGCTCGCCCAGGTCGCGGCCGAGGACGCCGAGCGACCAGCCGTCGGTGACGATGTGGTGGACGGCGAGGAGCAGCGCGTGCTCGTCGGCGGAGAACCGGGCCAGCCGGGCGCGCAGGAGCGGTCCGGCGGCCAGGTCGAAGGGCGTGCCGGCCTCGCGTTCCAGCACCGCGTCGAGGGCGGCGCCCGGGTCGGGGGCCGCGGTGAGGTCGTCCACGGGCAGGCCGACCGGGTGCGGCGGGTGCACCAGCTGCCGTGCCTGGCCGTCCTGTTCGGTGAAGGTGGTGCGCAGCGCCTCGTGCCGGGCGACCAGTCCGTCCAGCGCGGCGCGCAGCGCCGGTTCGTCCAGCGGGCCGCGCAGGCGGAGCACGGACAGGGTGGTGTACTCGGTGCTGCCCGGCTCGAACCGGTCGAGGAACCACAGGCGTTGCTGGGCGTACGACAGCGGGGCCGGGGTCCGCGGCGCGGTGGCGGGGATGGCGTCGGCGGACACGGCTGTCCCGTCCGCCGCGGGTTCGCCGAGCACGGCGGCCAGGGCGGACACGGTGGGGTGGGTGAACAGCAGCCGCGGGGAGACGTCGGGGCCGAAGGCGGCGCGCAGCCGGGCGGTGACGCGGACGGCGAGGATGGAGTCGCCGCCGAGGGCGAAGAAGTCGTCCCCGGCGCTCACCTCGCCCGCGCCGAGCACGTCGGCCCAGGCGGCGGCGACCAGCCGTTCGGCGGGCGTGCGCGGCGGGGTGCGGTCGGCGCCGGCGGCGTAGCCGTCCGGGCCGGGCGCGGGCAGGGCGCGCCGGTCGAGCTTGCCGTTGACGGTGAGCGGCAGCGCGGGCATCGGCACATAGGCGGCGGGCACCATGTGGGCGGGCAGCAGCCGCTCCAGGTGGGCACGCAGCTCGGCCGCTGCGGGCGCCGCGTCGCCGCCGGGGCCGACGACGTGGGCCACGAGCCGGCGGGTGCCGGACGCGTCCTCGAACACGCCGACGGCGGCCTCGGCGACGCCGGGGTGGGTGTGCAGGGCGGCCTCGATCTCGCCGGGCTCGATGCGGTAGCCGCGGATCTTGGCCTGGGCGTCGGCGCGGCCCAGGTACTCCAGGGTGCCGTCGGCGCGCCACCTGGCCCGGTCGCCGGTGCGGTACATCCGGCTGCCGGGCCGCCCGAAGGGGTCGGCGAGGAAGCGGGAGGCGGTCAGGCCGGGGCGGCCCAGGTAGCCGCGGGCCAGGCCCTCCCCGGCGACGTACAGCTCGCCGACCGCGCCGGGCGGCACGGGGGCCAGTCCGGCGTCGAGGACGTACACGCGCAGGTCGGGGATGGCCACGCCGATGGGGCTGGCCGGGCCGGTGCGCGCGGTGGCGGCGTCCAGGGGGGCGTGGGTGACGTGCACGGTGGTCTCGGTGATGCCGTACATGTTGACCAGCCGCGGCGCGGTGTCGGGGTGGCGGGCCCACCAGTCGGCGAGGCGGCCGACGTCGAGTGCCTCGCCGCCGAAGACGACCGTGCGCAGCGCCAGCCGGGCGCCGACCTCGGGGTGTTCGGCGTCCGCGCGGATCAGCGGGTAGAAGGCGGACGGCGTCTGGTTGAGGACCGTGACCCGTTCGTCGGCCAGCAGGCGCAGGAAGTCCTCCGGGGAGCGGGCGGTCTCGTCGGGGACGACGACGAGCCGGCCGCCGTGCAGCAGCGGGCCCCACAGCTCCCACACCGAGAAGTCGAAGGCGTAGGAGTGGAACAGCGTCCACACGTCGTCCGCGCCGAAGCCGAACCAGGGGGCGGTGCGGGTGAACAGCCGCACCACGTTGGCGTGCGGGATCACCACGCCCTTGGGGCGGCCGGTGGAGCCGGAGGTGTAGATGGCGTAGGCGGGGCTCTCCGGCAGCGGGCGGCGGGCCGGTCCGGGGCCGCCGGCCGGGCGCCGGTCGAGGTCGGCGCGGACGCCGGGGTCGTCCAGGAGCAGCACCGGCACGTCGGTGCCGTCGGCGAGCGCGGCCGTGCCGGTGGTGGTCACCAGCGTCACGGGGGCGGCGTCGGCGAGCAGGTGGGCGACGCGTTCGGCCGGTGAGTTGGGGTCGACGGGCAGATAGGCCGCGCCCGTCTTCAGGACCGCGAGGATCGCGACGACCTGGTCGGTGGAGCGGGGCAGGGCCAGGGCGACGAATCGCTCGGGGGCGGCCCCGAGTTCGGCGAGGCGGTGGGCGAGCCGGCCGGCGCGGGCGTCGAGCGTGGCGTAGTCGAGGCGGTCGGCGTCGCAGGTGACGGCGATCGCGTCGGGGGTGCGGGCGGCCTGCGCCTCGAACAGGTCGACGAGGGTCTCGTCGGGGCGGCCCTCCTGGGTGCCGTTCCAGTCGGCGAGCATCCGCCGCCGTTCCTCGGCGGTCGTCCAGGCGAGGGCGCGCAAGGGCCGGCCGGGGTGGTCGGCGATCTCGGTGAGCAGCAGGCAGAGCCGGCCGGCGAGCGCGCGGACGGTGCCGGCGTCGAACAGGGCGGGGTCGTAGGCGAGGTCGAAGCCGAGGCGTTCGCCGTGGTAGGCGCGCAGCACGAGCGGGTAGTTGGTGGCGTCGCGGGAGGCCACCTCCGTCAGGCGGATCCCGGAGCCGGCCGCGCGGGCCTCGTCGAAGGGGTAGTTCTCGAAGGCGACCATGCTGTGGAAGAGCGGGCTGCCGGAGGGCACGTCGGTCAGCTGCGTCAGCTCCGCCAGCGACACGGCGGCGAACCGTCTGGACTCGGCCTGCGCGTCCTGGAGTTCGCGCAGCCACTCGGCGGCCGTGCGCCGGGCGTCCACGCGGACCCGGGTGGGCACGGTGTTGATGAACATGCCCACCATCGACTCGACGCCGGGCAGGTCGTCGGGGCGGCCGGAGACGGTGGCGCCGAAGACCACGTCGGGTTCGGCGGCGTAGCGGGACAGCAGCAGCGCCCACGCGCCCTGCACGACCGTGTTGAGGGTGAGCCCGGCGTCGCGTGCGGTGCGCGCGAGCCGCGCCGACGCCTCCTCGCCCAGCCCGGCGACATGGACGTCCGCCGAGCGGGCCCGGTGCGCCTCGCGCAGCGGGCGGTCGACGGGCAGCGGGGTGGGCTCGGCGAAGCCGGCGAGGACGTCGCGCCAGTGGGCGCGGGCCGCGTCGGCGTCCTGGTCGGCCAGCCAGCGCACGTAGTCGCCGAAGGGCCGCCGCACGGGCGGGCGGGGCTCGGCGCCGGCGGTGAGCGCGGCGTACTCCTCGAACACCTCGGTCAGCACCTGGGCCAGGCTCCAGCCGTCCAGGATCAGATGGTGGGAGGTCCACAGCAGGTGCAGCCGCGCGTCGGGCAGCCGGACCAGTGTCAGCCGCGTCAGCGGCGCGGCGGCGAGGTCGATGCCGCGGGCGAGGTCCTGCGCGCGCAGCCGGTCGAACCGTTCGGCGCGCTCCTGTTCGCCGAGGTCGCGCCAGTCCAGGTGGGTGACGGGGACGCGGACCTCCCGGCGCACGATCTGCAGCGGCGCGGGCACGTCCTCCCACACCACGCAGGTCCGCAGGGCGGGCGTGCGGTCGGCGACCCGCTGCCAGGCCGCGGCGAGGGCGTGCGGGTCGGCGACGCCGTCGAGCAGCAGCGCGGCCTGGTCGACGTAGACGTCGTCGGGGCCGCCGACCAGCCGGTGGAACAGCATGCCCTCCTGGAGCGGCGTCAGCGGCAGGACGTCCTCCACGTCCCGTCCGTCGCCGACGAGCCGGTCGACGGCGGCCTGGTCGAGGCGGGCCAGCGGGAAGTCGGAGGGGGTGCGTCCGCCGGCGCCGGGGCGGGCGCAGTGCTCGGCGATCGCGGCGAGCGCGCGGGTCATGCCGTCGGCGAGGGTGCGCACGGTGCCGTCGTCGTGGACGGTGTCGCTGTAGTGCCAGGTGATCTCCAGCTCGCCGCCCGCGACGACGGCGGAGACGTCGAGCAGGTGGTCCAGCGGTTCGTCGGCGGCGATGTCGCGGCCGGGGACGGCGCCCGCCGGGGCGAAGTCGTGTCCCTCGCCGGCCTCCCACTGGCCGTGGTAGTTGAAGGACACCTGCGGCAGCGGGAGGTCGCGCAGGGCGCGGGCGGCCGGGTCGGGCGAGCCGAGGCGGGCCAGGGCCTCGTGGCTCAGGCCGTGCCGGGGCACCGCGCGCAGCCGCTCCTTGACCGCCTTGAGGGTGGCGCCCCAGTCGGGCGCGCCGGCCGGCCCGGCCGGGGCGAGGGTGACGGGGTACTGGCTGGTGAACCAGCCCACCGTGCGGGACAGGTCGAGCGCCTCGTCCTCGCGGCCGTGGCCCTCCAGGGCGACGGTCACGCGGTCGGTCCCGGCCCAGTCGGCGAGGACCCGGCCGAGCGCGCTGAGCAGCACGTCGTTGACCTGTGTGCGGTAGGCGGCGGGGACCCGGCGCAGCAGGGCCTCGGTGGTGGCGCGGTCGACGCGGGTGCGGACGGTGCGCACCGATCCGGCGAGCGGGACGCCGGGGCGGTCGACCGGCAGCGGGATGCGGGGCTCGGCGGCCTCACGCGTCCAGTACGGCAGGTCGGCGTCCAGCTCGCCGGCCCGTACCCGCCGGGAGAGGTGCGCGGCCCAGTCGGCGAACGGGGCGGGGACCGGGTCCAGCCGGACGGGTTCGCCCTGGGCGGCCTGCCGGTAGGCCTGTTCGAGGTCGGCGAGGAGGATGCGCCAGGAGACGCTGTCCACAGCCAAGTGGTGGGCGGCGACGAAGAGTTGCGGGCGTTCGCCGGGCGGGGGCTGGAGCAGGGCGGCGCGGAACAGGGCGCCGGTGGCCGGGTCGAGGGCGGCGCGGGCGGCCTCGGCGGCCTGCTCGCGGGCGGCCTGGGCGTCGCCGGCGCGGGCGAGGTCGTGGCGGGTGAGCAGGCCGGTGGCGGGTCCGTCGCCGGGGTGCTGCTCCCAGGCGTCCCCGGTGCGGACGTAACGGGTGCGCAGCGCGGGATGGCGGACGGGCAGGGCCTCCAGGGCGCGCTCCAGCGCCGGCTCGTCGAGGTCGTGGGGCAGGTCGAGCAGCATCGACATGGAGAAGTGGCGCAGCGGGCCGTGCGCGGCGAAGAACCACTCCTGGATCGGCGTCAGCGGGACGGGCCCCTGGGCGCGCGGCAGGCTCGGCGCGGGGACGTCCGCGGTGCGGCCGGAAGCGGCGGCGGCGAGGTCGGCGACGGTCTGGTGGCGGAAGACGTCCCGCGAGGTCAGGCGGAGGCCGGCCGCGCGGGCGCGGGAGACGGCCTGGATGCTCAGGATCGAGTCGCCGCCCAGCTCGAAGAAGTTGTCGGTGACGCCGACCCGGGGCACGCCCAGCACGTCCGCCCAGATGCCCGCGAGGGCCTCCTCCTGCGGGGTGCGCGGGGCGACGAACTCCCGGTCCCGCTCGCCGCCCCCGAAGTCGGGCGCGGGCAGGGCACGCCGGTCGACCTTGCCGCTGACGGTCATCGGCAGGGCGTCGAGCACGGTGAACGACGACGGAGTCATGTGGTCGGGCAGCACCCGCCGGCAGGCCGCCCGGACCGCGCCCACGTCCAGGCGCCCTGCGCCCGGGGCGGGTACGAGGTGGGCGGCCAGGCGGGTGTGGCCGTGCGGGTCGGCGACCGCGACGACCGCGGCGGCGGCGACCTCCGGCAGGTCGGTCAGCACCGCCTCCACCTCGCCGGGCTCGATGCGGTGGCCGCGCACCTTGACCTGGTCGTCGACGCGGCCGAGGTAGTCGAGCCGGCCGTCGGCGCTCCAGCGGGCCAGGTCGCCGGTGCGGTACATGCGGGAGCCGGGCGGGCCGAACGGGTCGGCGAGGAAGCGGGCGGCGGTCGGGCCGGGCCGGCCCGCGTAGCCGCGGGCCAGCTGCGCGCCCGCGAGGTAGAGCTCGCCGCCGACTCCGGGCGGCACGGGCCGCAGCCGGTCGTCCAGGACGTAGGCGCGGACGTTGGCCAGCGGCCGGCCCACGCTCGGCCGGCCGTCGCCCTCGATCCGGCACGCCAGCGCGTCGACCGTGCACTCGGTGGGGCCGTAGAAGTTGTAGGCGGCCACGTCCGGCAGCGCGGCCAGTTCCCGCCACAGCCCCGGTCCCACGGCCTCGCCGCCGAGCATCAGGACCCGGGGCCGGTGGCGCGGGTCGGTGAGCAGCCCGGCGGGCAGCAGCTGGCGCAGATACGTCGGGGTGAGGTCGAGGAAGTCGACGCGGTGCTCCACGACGTACTCGACGAGGGCGGCGGCGTCCAGCCGGGTCGTCTCGTCGACCAGGTGCAGCGGGTGGCCGTCGGCCATCAGCAGCACGCCCTCCAGCGAGGTGTCGAAGGAGAACGACGCCGTCAGCGCCACCCGCAGCGGCCCGCCGCCCGCCTCGGCGACGAACCCGGCGCGGTGGCCGGCCAGCAGGTTCGCCGCGGCCCGGTGCGTCACGGCGACGCCCTTGGGGCGGCCGGTGGAGCCGGAGGTGTAGATGACGTAGGCGGTGGTGTCGGGGTCGGGCGGCGCGAGCGGGCCCGCGCCGGTCGCGGGGGCGGCGGTCGCCTCGCGCAGCGCGGTCTCGTCCAGGACGAGGGCGGGCCGGGCGTCGGCGAGCAGGAACCGGACGCGCTCCTCGGGCAGCGCGGGGTCGAGCGGGAGGTAGCCGGCGCCCGCCTTCCACACGGCGAGGATCGCCACGATCATGTCGGCGGTGCGCGGCAGTCGCAGCGCGACCAGCCGCTCGGGGCCGGCGCCCTGCGCGGCGAGACGCCGGGCGAGGCGGTCGGCGCGGGCGTCGAGCGTGGCGTAGTCCAGGCGGTCGTCCCCGGCGACCAGGGCGGTGGCCCCCGGGGTGCGGGCGGCCCGGCGGGCGAACAGCTCGGGCACGGTCCCGTCGGGGACGGGCAGGTCGGTGGCGTTCCAGTCGCGCGTCACCTGCTCCAGCTGCCGCGGCGACAGCAGGGGCAGCGCGCCCAGCGGCCGGTCCGGTTCCGTCGCGGCGGCGTCCAGCAGGCGCAGCAGCTGGTCGGCCATGCGGGCGGCCGTGTCCGCGTCGAACAGGTCGGTGCGGTACTCCAGCAGGCCGGTGAGGCCCTCGCCGTCCGGGACGAACTCGACGCTCAGGTCGAAGGTGGCGGCCCGGCGGGGCACGGCGACCGGGGCGGTGGCCAGGCCCCGCGGGTCGGGGGCGGCCGGGGGCGCCGGGTGCAGCAGGACCATCACGTCGAACAGGGGGTTGCGGCCGGCCTCGCGGCTCGCGCCGACGGCCTCCACGAGCCGCTCGAACGGCGTGTCGCCGTGCGCGAAGGCGTCGTTGACGGTGTCGCCCGCGGCGTCGAGCAGGTCGCGGAAGGAGCCGGCGGTGTCCACGCGGGTGCGCAGCACGACGGTGTTGACGAAGAAGCCGACGGCGCGTTCGAGGTCGGTCCGGCCGCGGCCCGGGGTGAGCGAGCCGACGGTGATGTCGTCCTGGCCCGACCAGCGGGCCAGCAGGGCCTGGGAGGCGGCGACGAGGGCGGCGAACAGGGTGGTGTGCCGCTCGGCCGCGAGGTGCTTCAGGCGGGCCGTGGTGGCGGCGGGGACGCTGAAGGCGTGCACCGCGCCCGCGCCGGACTCCTCACCGCCACGCGGCCGGTCCAGCGGCAGCTCGGGCGCCACCGCACCCGCCAGCCGCTCCTTCCAGTGGGCGATCTCGCGCTCCAGCCGGTCGCCGGAGAGCTGCTCTCGCTGCCAGACGGCGAAGTCCGGGTACTGCGTCGCCACCGGCGCGAGCGCGGGCTCGGCGCCCTGTGCCAGGGCGTCGTAGGCGGTGCACAGCTCCTCCAGGAGCACGCCCATCGACCACCCGTCGGTGACGATGTGATGGGCGGTCAGCAGCAGGACGTGCGCCCGGTCCGACTCGCGCAGCAGCAGGGCGCGCAGCAGGGGCCCGGTGCGCAGGTCGAAGGGGCGCTCGTACTCGGCGGTCAGGGCGGCGTCGAGGGCGGTCGCGTCGCCGGGCGCGGGGAGGTCGCGGACCGGCAGCGGGAGCGGTCCGGCCGGGCGGACGGTCTGCACGGGTCTGCCGTCGGCCTCGTCGAACGTGGTGCGCAGCGCCTCGTGCCGGGCCGCCACCAGCTCCAGCGCGGCGGTCAGGGCGTCGTGGTCGAGGGCGCCGGTGAGGCGGAGGGCGACGGCGCTGTTGTAGCGGGGGTCGCCGGGCCGCAGCCGGTCCAGGAACCACAGCCGCTGCTGGGCGAAGGACAGCGGCAGCGGCCGGGTGCGGTCGGCGCGCGGTATGCCCCGGCGGGCGGCGGCCTTGGCGGCACGGCCGGCCAGTCGGCGGCGCAGCTCTTCCTGGAGGTCCTGCGGCAGGGCCTGGGCGCGGTCTCGCTTCGAAGACGTCATGGGGTTGTCGGTCCTCACCGTTCGTCGTGGTCGCTGTCGCCGCGTACGGCGTCTTCGAGTTCGCTCAGCACCTGCTCCTCCACCAGCTCCGCCAGGGCGGCGACGGTGCGGGTGACCAGCACGTCCCGCGGCGTGAGGGACACGCCGAAGGCCTCGCCGGCGCGGGAGGAGATGAGCAGGGCGCGCAGGGAGTCGCCGCCGAGGGCGAAGAAGTCGTCCTCCGCGCCGACGGTGGTCTCCAGCGCCTCCTCCCACAGGTCGGCCAGGACCTCCTCGGTGGGCGTGCGCGGCGGCACGTGACCGGCGGCCGGGGGCTCGGTCCCGGCTGCCGGGGCGGGCAGGGCGGCCCGGTCGGTCTTGCCGTTCTCGGTCAGCGGGAAGCGGTCCAGGACCACGAAGGCCGAGGGGACCATGTGACCGGGCAGGGTGCGGGCGGCGAAGGCCCGCAGCTCGGCGCCGGCGGGCCGGTCGGCGCCGGGCGCGGCGAGCAGGTGGGCCACCAGCCGGGGCAGGCCGGGTTCGTCCTCGCGGACGCTCACCACCGCGTCGAGCACCGCGGGGTGGCGCACGAGGGTGGCCTCGACCTCGCCGGCCTCGATGCGGTGGCCGCGCAGTTTGAGCTGGTGGTCGGTGCGGCCCAGGTAGTGCAGTTCGCCGCGGGCGTCGCGGCGGACCAGGTCGCCGGTGCGGTACATGCGGCTGCCGGGCGGGCCGTAGGGGTCGGCCAGGAAGCGGGACGCGGTCAGTCCGGGGCGGCCCAGGTAGCCGCGGGCCAGGGCCGGTCCGGCGAGCCAGAGTTCGCCGGGCACGCCGTCGGGCACGGGGCGCAGCCGGGCGTCGAGGACGTAGGCGGCGGTGGCGGGCAGGGGGCGGCCGATGGGGGGTGCGGCGCCGTCCGGTTCCAGCGGGTCGGACCAGGTGGCGACGACGGTCGCCTCGGTGGGCCCGTAGGAGTTGACCATCCGGTGGTGCGGGGCCCAGCGGGCGACGAGTTCGGCCCGGCAGGCGTCCGCGCCGACGATCAGGGTGTTCAGGTCGGGCAGGGTGCCGGGCGTGTCCGGCGGGAGGGTGGCGAGCGCGGCGGGCGGCAGCAGCGTGTGGGTGATGCGTCCGGTGCGCAGGACGTCCGCCAGTTCGGCGCCGAGCAGCGGGCCGGGCGGCGGGACGACGAGGGCCGCGCCGCTCGGCAGGGACATGCACAGCTCCAGCACGGAGGCGTCGAAGCTGGGCGTGGCGAAGGCGAGGACCCGGTCGCCGGGGCCGACCCGGTAGTGGGCGGCCTCGGCGGCGGCGAACGCGGCCAGTCCGCGGTGGGTGACGACGACGCCCTTGGGCGTGCCGGTGGAGCCGGAGGTGTAGATGACGTACGCCGGGTCGTCCAGGTCGAGGGGGCGGACCCGGTCGGCGTCGGTGGGCCGGTGGCCGGGGACGCCGTCCGGCGGGGCCGCGAGCAGGGCGGCGACCTCGTCGGCGGTGAGGGTGACGGCGGGGTCGGCGTCGCTCAGCATCAGGGCGACGCGGTCGGCCGGGTAGCCGGGGTCGACCGGCAGGAAGGCGGCGCCGGCCTTGGCGACGGCGAGCTGGGCGAGGACCATGTCCGCCGAGCGCGGCAGGACGAGGGCGACGATGTCGCCGGGTCCGGCGCCGCGCGCGATGAGCCGGTGCGCGAGCCGGTTGGTGTGCGCCTCCACCTCGGCGAAGGTCAGCGTGGTGTCCGTCGTGGCGAGGGCGGGCCGGTCCGGCCGGCGGTCGGCGGCGGCCTCGATCAGCGCGGGCAGCGTCGCCGGGGGCACGGGCGGCAGTTCGGGGCGGGCGGGGCCGTGCAGCAGCCGTTCGCGTTCGGCGGGCGGCAGCACGTCCACCGCGTGCAGCGGGGCCGGGTCGTCGGCGTCGGCGAGGGCGGCGAGGGCGTGCATCAGCCGGGCGGCGAGGGCGTCGGCGGTGGACTTCGCGAAGTAGCGGGGGTCGTAGCCGAGTTCGACGCTCAGGTCGTCGCCGGGCGAGATCACCACCGTGAGCGGGTAGTTGGTGGCCTCGCGGGCGTCGAGGTCGTGGATGCGGACGCCGTGCGCGCCGGCGGTGGCGTCGCCGACCGGGTAGTTCTCGAAGACCAGCAGGCTGTCGAAGAGGGAGGTGCCGGAGGGAAGTTCGCTCCACTGGTGCAGCTCGGACAGCGGTACGTGGTCGTGGCGCCGGTCCTCCGCCCGTGCCGCCTGCATGTCGCGCAGCCACGCGGCGCAGGGCGCGTCCTCGTCCACCGCGACCCGGGCGGGCAGGGTGGTGATGAACAGGCCGGTGATGGTGTCGGCGCCCGGCAGGTCGGCGGGCCGCCCGGAGACGGTCGTGCCGAAGCACACCTCGCGCTCGCCGCTCCAGCGGGCCAGCAGCAGCGCCCACGCACCCTGGACCAGCGTGTTGAGGGTGAGGCGGTGCCGGCGGGCGAAGTCGGTCAGTCGTGCCGTGCCGTGCGCGCCGAGCCGCCGCGACAGCCAGGTGCCCGAGCGGGCGGCGGCCCCGGGCGCGGGCCTGCGGTCGTAGGGCAGCGGGGTGGGCGCGGTGTATCCGGCGAGGGCGGCCTTCCAGTGCTCCTCGGCGGCGGCGGTGTCCCGCGCGGCGAGCCAGGCGGCGTAGTCGGCGAAGGGACGGCGGTCCGGCAGTCGCGGCTCGCTTCCGGCGGCGAGCGCGGCGTGCGCGGCCAGCACGTCGCCCAGGACGTGGAAGACGCTCCAGCCGTCCAGCAGGACGTGGTGGAAGGTCCACACGACGCGCACCCGGTCCGGGCCGAGCCGGATGAGGGTGACGCGCAGCAGCGGGGGCCGGTCGAGGGCGACGCCGCGGGCGCGGTCCTCGTCGAGCAGCCGTCGCAGCCGCTCCTCCCGCTCGGCCGGCGCCACGGCGCTCCAGTCGAGTTGGGCGACGGGCAGGACGGCGTGGCGGTGCACGGTCTGGAGCGGGACCGGCACCCCGTGCAGGGCGACGGCGGTGCGCAGGACCGGCGTGCGGTCCACGACGTGCTGCCAGGCGGCGGCCAGCAGCCCCGGCTCGCGTACGCCGTCCGCCACGAACGTGATCTGTTCGGTGTAGAGGCCCTCGCCGGGTTCGTCCAGGGCGTGCACGACCATGCCGGTCTGGGTGGGCGTGAGCGGGTAGACGTCGACCACGTCGCGTCCGGTGCCGACGAGCCGGTCGACGGCCGCCTGGTCGAGCCCTGCGAGCGGGAAGTCCGAGGGGGTGCGGCCGCCCGCGCCGGGCTCGGCGCAGTGCCGGACGATCTCGCGCAGTTCCTCGGCCGTCTCGGCGGCCAGCCGGGCGACGGTGTCGGGCCGGTGCACGCCGCGCGAGTAGGACCAGGTGAACTCCAGCCGCTTGTCGGCGACCCGGCCGAGGACGTCGATGAGGTGGGGCCGCTCGGCGGAGCGGTCCATGCCTCCGGTCAGGCCGCCGTGGGGCGCGTGCAGCAGGCCGCCCGGGGCGGCGTCCCAGTCCTGCCGGCCCAGGTAGTTGAAGCCGACCTGGGGCAGCTCGGGCAGCTCGCCGGCCGCCTCGGGGCGCAGGTGGCGCAGGGCGCCGTAGCCCAGTCCCCCGCGCGGCACGGCCCGCAGGCTCTCCTTGACGGACTTCAGGGCCGCGCCGGGGCCGGCGTCGCGCGGCACGTCGAGGCCGACGGGATGCATGGTGGTGAACCAGCCGACGGTGCGGGCGAGGTCGACGTCGTCGAACAGGTCCTCGCGGCCGTGTCCCTCCAGGGCGACCACCACCCGGTCCTGCCCCGTCCAGCGGGCGAGGACACGGCCGAGGGCGCACAGCAGGACGTCGTTGACGCGGGTGCGGTAGACGTCGGGGACGTCCTGGAGGAGGCGGCGGGTGTCCTCGCCGCCGAGGCTCACGGTCACCGTCTCCTCGTCGGCGGCGGTGTTGCCGCCGTCGAGGTCGGTGGGCAGGGGGGTGGGGCGCAGGGCGCTCCAGTGGGCGATCTCGTCGTCGAAGCCGCCGGCCGCGGTGTGGGCGGCCAGGCGCCGGGCCCAGTCCCGGAAGGACGTCGTCTTCGGGCCGAGGTCGGGCGCCGAGCCGGCGCGCAGGGCGCGGTAGGCGGTGTCGAGGTCCTCCAGGATCACCCGCCAGGACACGGCGTCGACGACCAGGTGGTGGGCGGCCAGCAGCAGCACCGGCGGCCGGTCCTCGCCGGGGCGGCACAGGGCCGCCCGCAGCAGCGGGCCCCGCGTCAGGTCGAACCCGGCGCACAGGCCGGCGGCCACGGCCTGGGCCTCCTCGGGCGCCTCGTGCACCTCCAGGTGGGGGGCGTCGCCGGGCGCGGTGCCGTACTGACGCCACCGCCCGTCGCCGGCCGGGTCGTAGCGCAGGCGCAGGGCGTCGTGGTGCTCCAGCACCGCGGCGAGCGCTTCCCGCAGCGCGGACTCGTCGGCGTCGGCGACCAGTTGGAAGGAGACGGCCTGGGTGAAGTGGGCCGGGTCGCCGGTGAGGGTGTCGAACATCCAGTGCTGTACGGGGGTGAGCGGGACGTCCCCGACGACCGGCCCCTGGTCGGCGGCGGGCGCGGTCCCGGCGTCGGACTCCTCGACGGCTGCGGCGAGTTCGGCGACCGTCTGGTGCCGGAACAGGTGCCGCGGGGTGAGCGCGAGGCCGGCCCGGCGGGCGGCGGAGACGATGCGGATGCCGAGGATGGAGTCGCCGCCGAGCGCGAAGTAGTTGTCGTCCGCGCCGACTTCGGGCACGCCCAGCACCTCGGACCAGATCGTGGCGAGGGTGTGCTCGGCGCCGGTGCGGGGCGGGCGTCCGCCTTCCGAGGCGGGGGCGGACCACCGCGGTTCGGGCAGCGCGCGCCGGTCCAGTTTGCCGGTGGCGCCCAGCGGCAGCCGCTCCAGCGGCACCACCACGGCCGGGACCAGGTGGTCGGGGAGGGTGCGGGCGAGGAAGGCGCGCAGGTCGGCCGGCGCGGGCGCGTCGCCGCCCCGGGGCACGGCGTAGCCGACGAGGCGTTTGTGGCCGTCCTGTTCCACGACGCGTGCGGCGGCCTGCGCCACCTGCGGGTGCCGGGCGAGGGCGGCCTCGACCTCGCCGAGTTCGATGCGGAAGCCGCGGACCTTCACCTGGTCGTCGCCGCGGCCCAGGTAGACCAGGTCGCCGTCGGCCGACTGGCGGACCAGGTCGCCGGTGCGGTACATGCGGCTGCCGGGCGCGCCGTAGGGGTCGGCCAGGAAGCGGGACGCGGTCAGTCCGGGCCGGCGCAGGTAGCCGCGGGCCACTCCGGTGCCGGCGAGGTACAGCTCGCCGGGGGCGCCGGGCGGCACCGGGCGCAGCCGGGCGTCCAGGACGTAGGCGCGGGCGCCGCCGAGGGGCCGGCCGATGGGCGGGACGCGGTCGGGGTCGGCCGGGTCGCAGGTGAAGGCGGTGGCGTAGACGGTGGCCTCGGTGGGGCCGTAGATGTTCATGACGCGGCAGCCCGGTATCGCCTCGCGCACCTGGCGCACGGCCCGCGCGGGCAGCGCCTCCCCGGCGAGGACCACGGTGTCGGCCGTGACGCGCACGGTGCCCTCGGCGAGCAGCCGGCCCAGCGCGGAGGGGACCGCGCTGAGCAGTCCCGCCCGCCACGGGCCGGGCCGTTCGGCGAGCGCCAGCAGGTCGCGGACGACCTCCACGTGCCCGCCGGACAGCAGCGGCGAGAGGATCTCGAACACCGACACGTCGAAGTTGAGCGAGGTGGACGCCACCACGTGGCCGAGCCCCCGGCCGGTGAACTCGCCCGCCGCCCAGTCGGTCAGCGCGACCACGGAGGCGTGGGGGACGACGACGCCCTTGGGCCGGCCGGTGGAGCCGGAGGTGTGGATGACGTAGGCGGGGTGGTCCGGCAGCAGCGGGCCGCGCCGGTCGGCGTCGCCGAGGGGGGCGGGGGACGCGGCGGCCAGGCGTGCGGCCCAGTCCGGGTCGTCCAGGACGATCCGCGTGTGCGGGCCGTCGGGCAGCCGGCCGGACGTCTCCGCGCAGGTGATCACCGCGCCGGGGCGTACGTCGTCGAAGAGGAAGGCGATGCGTTCGGCCGGGTGCCCGGGGTCGACCGGCAGGTAGGCGGCGCCGCTCTTGAGGACCGCGAGGAGCGCCACGATCAGGTCGGCGGTGCGGGGCAGGGCCAGTGCGACGAACCGCTCGGGCCCGGCGCCGGCCTCGACGAGGAGGCGGGCCACGCGGTTGGCGCGCTCGTCGAGCTCCCGGTACGTGAGCCGGTCGGCGCCCGCGGTCACGGCGGGGGCGTCCGGGGTGCGGGCCGCCTGGGCCGCGAAGGCGTCCGGGAGAGTGCGGCGCGGCAGCTCGGCCACCGGACCGGCGAACCGGTCGAGCAGCCGGCGCGCGTCGGCCGGGTCGAGCGGGGCGAGGTCGGCCAGGCGGCGGCCGGTGTCGGCGGTGATCTGCGTGAGCAGGGTGCGCAGGCTCGCGCCGATGCCTTCGACGGTGGCGGCGTCGAAGGCCGCCGGGTCGTAGTCGAGGGAGACCGTCACGTCGTCGCCGGGGGCGACGACCACGCTGAGCGGGTAGTTGGTCGGCTCGAGGTCGCTCTCCATCTCGACGGCGAGTCCGTGCCGGGCCAGCGCGTCCGCGTCGAAGGGGTAGTTCTCGAAGACGACGATGCTGTCGAACAGGCTCGCCCCGCCCGGGACGTCGCTCCACGTCTGCAGCTGGGCGAGGGAGACGAAGTCGTGCCGTCGGGCCTCCGACTGGGCTGCCTGCACCTCGCCGAGCCACTGCAGCACGGGCCGGCTCCCGTCGATCCGCAGCCGGGTCGGCACGGTGTTGATGAACAGGCCCACCATGGAGGTGACGCCGGGCAGTTCGGCCGGGCGGCCGGAGACGGTCGTGCCGAAGACGACGTCGTCGCCGCCGCCGTAGTGGTGCAGCAGCAGTCCCCAGGCGCCCTGGAGCACCGTGTTGACGGTCAGCCCGGCCTGCTGCGCGGTCTCCTTCAGCCGGGCCGACACCTCCCGGCCGAGGGACACCCGGACCGTGCCCGAGGAGGACGCGCGGTGGGCCTCGGCGGGACGCCTGTCGCGCGGGAGTTCGGTGGGGACGGCGAACCCGGCGAGGGTCTCGCGCCAGTAGCGCTCGGCGCGGCCGGTGTCCTGGCCGGCCAGCCAGCGCAGGTAGCCGGCGAAGGGCGCCCGGTCGGGAACGTGCGGGCGGCGCCCGGTGGTCAGGGCCGCGTACCGCTCGCACACCTCGTCGAAGACCTGGGCGGCGCTCCAGCCGTCGAGCAGGACGTGGTGGAACGTCCACACCATGCGCACCCGGTCCGGTGCGAGCCGGATCAGCGCGAGCCGCATCAGCGGGGCCGCGCCGAGGTCGATCCCGGCCCGCCGGTCGGCGTCGAGCAGCGCCTCCATGTCCCGGGCCCGCTGTGCCTCGGACCGTGCGGTCCAGTCGTGGTGGGCGACGGGCACGACGGCCCGGCGCTCCACGACCTGGAGGGGTTCGGCGGTCTCCTGCCACACCAGACGGGTGCGCAGGATCGGGTTGGCGTCCGCGGTGCGCCGCCAGGCCTCGGCGAGCGCGTGCGGGTCGGTGACGCCGTGCAGCACGACCTGCACCTGGTTGACGTAGGTGCGGGCCTGGGGGTCCAGGAGGCTGTGGAAGAGCATCCCGGCCTGCATCGGCGTGAGCGGGTACACGTCCTCGACCGTGCGCCCGTCGCCGACGACGCGGTCCACGGCGGCCTGGTCGAGCCGGGCCAGCGGGAAGTCCGAGGGCGTACGGCCGCCCGCGCCGGGTGCGGCGCAGTGCGCGACGATCTCCTCCAGCGAGCGCAGCATGCCCTCGGCGAGCGCGGCGACGGTCTCCTCGCGGTGGCGTCCGGCGCTGTAGTGCCAGGCGATCTCCAGCTCGTCGCCTTCGACGCGGGCCACCACGTCCAGCAGGTGCGGGCGCGGCGAGCCGGGGTCCTCGGCGCCGTCCAGGCCGCCCGGCACGGCGCGGACCAGCGCTCCGGTGTCGGCGGACCAGTCGAACCGGCCCAGGTAGTTGAAGCTGATGCCGGGCATGGGCGCGGCGGCGAGCGGCCCGTCGCCCGCGAGGTGGCGCAGGACGCCGTACCCGACGCCCCGGTCGGGCACGGCCCGCAGTTGCTCCTTCACGGACTTCAGCGCGTCGCCCCAGCCGCCGTCGGGCAGTGCGAGGGCGACCGGGAAGAGGCTGGTGAACCAGCCGACCGTGCGGGACAGGTCGAGGTCGTCGAAGAGGCGGTCCTCGCGGCCGTGGCCCTCCAGGCCCACGGCGACCGTGCCGCGTCCGGTCCAGTCGGCCAGCACCCGGCCGAGGGCGGTCAGCAGGACGTCGTCGATGCGGGTGCGGTAGACGCCGGGGACCTTGCGCAGGAGGTCGTCGGTGCGCCGGCGGTCCAGACGCACGGTGACGGCGCGCAGGTCGGCGGCGGTGTTGCCGCCGTCGAGGTCGACGGGCAGCGGGTCGGCGCAGTGCCGTGACACGGCCTGCCAGTGGGCGCGCTGCGCGGCGAGGTCCGACTCGCCGGCGCGTTCGGCGAGGCGCCGCACCCACTCCCGCACGGAGGTGGTGCGCTGCGGCAGCCGTATCGGCTCCCCCGCCAGGGCCTGCCGGTAGGCGGTCTCCAGGTCCTCCAGGAGGATGCGCCAGGAGACGCCGTCCACGATCAGGTGATGGGCGGTCAGCAGCAGGCGGGCGGGGCGGCCCGCGCGGGTGAACAGCCGGGCGGCGATCAGCGGGCCGGTCTCCAGCCGGAAGCCGGTGTGGGCCTCGTGGGAGAAGCGCGCCTCGGCCGCCTCGGCCGCCTCCGTGTCGAGGCCGCTCAGGTCGTGCGCCCGCAGCAGCCCCGGGGCCTCGGTGTCCGGGGCGGCGTATTCCTGACGCCAGTTCCCGTCCGCCGCGCGGGCGAACCGTGCGCGCAGGGCGTCGTGGTGGGCCCACAGGGCGGCGAGGGCCGCGCTCAGCGCGTCGGCGTCGACGTCCTCGGGCGTCTCCACGACCACGGACTGGTTGAAGTACTCCGGCCGGGGCGGCTCGGCGTCCAGGAACCAGCTCTGGATGGGGGTGAGCCCGACCTCGCCGCTCACCGGTCCGGTGCCCGCGACGGTCGCGGCGGCCCCGGTCGCGGCGGTGGCCAGGGCGGCGAGCGTCGGGTGCCGGAACAGGTCCCTCGGGGAGAGCGCGAGCCCGGCGGTGCGGGCGCGGGAGACGACCTGGATGCTGACGATCGAGTCGCCGCCCAGCATGAAGAAGTTGTCGTCCACACCGACCCGCGGCACGCCGAGGAGTTCGGCCCAGATGCCGGCGAGCACCCGCTCGGCGTCACTGCTCGGCGCCCGGTAGGCGGTGTCGGCGGCGGCCGAGAGGTCCGGGTCGGGCAGCCGGCGCCGGTCGACCTTGCCGTTCGCGGTCAGGGGCAGCTCGGCGACGGTGACGAACGCGGCCGGGACCATGTAGTCGGGCAGTTCGCCCGCGAGGCGGTCGCGCAGCTCGGCCGCCGGCGGGACGGCCGCGCCGGGGGCGGGCACCAGGTGGGCGACCAGGCGGGTGCGGCCCGCGTGCCGGAAGGCCGACACCACGGCCTCGGCGATCTCGCCGAGCGCGGTGAGCCGGGCCTCGATCTCGGCGGGTTCCACGCGGAATCCGCGGATCTTGATCTGGTCGTCGGCGCGTCCGACGAAGTGCAGTTCGCCGTCCGCGCTCCAGCGCACGATGTCGCCGGTGCGGTACATGCGGGAGCCGGGCGGGCCGTACGGGTCGGCGAGGTAGCGGGCCGCGGTCGCGCCGGGGCGTCCGGCGTAGCCGCGGGCCAGTCCGGCGCCGGCCAGGTACAGCTCGCCGGGCACGCCGGGCGGTTGGGGCTGGAGCGCGGCGTCGAGGACGTAGACGCGGGTGTCGTCCAGGGGGCGGCCGATGGGCAGCGTCGCGGGCAGCGTGTCGTGGGCGCGGAAGGCCCGCCGGGTGGCGAAGGTGGTGGTCTCGGTGGGGCCGTACACGTCCACGACGGTGAGATCGGGGCAGGCGTCCAGCACGCGCCGTACGGCGGATCCGGGGACGGCCTCGCCGCCGGTCCACACCTCCCGTGCGCCGCGCAGACACGCGGGGTCCTCCTGGGCGAGCAGACGGAACAGACCCACCGTCAGGAACAGGCAGGTCACCCCCTGTTCGCCGATCGCGCGGCGCACGGCGGCGGCCTCCAGGTCGCCCGGCGGGGCGAGCACGGCCGTGCCGCCGCGCAGCAGCGGCGTCCACACCTCGTAGGTGGAGGCGTCGAAGGCGTGCGGGGAGTGCACCAGGACCCGGTCGTGGCCGGCGAAGGCGCGGTCGAGGGCGAGCGCGGCCACGTCCCGCTGGCGGGCGGCCACGCCCTTGGGGGCGCCGGTGGAGCCGGAGGTGAACATCAGGTACTGCACGTTGTCCGGGTCCACCCGGAACGCGGGGTCGGGTGCGTGCGCGTCGGCGGCCTCGGTGTCGGGTCGCAGCACCCGGCCGTCCGGCAGCAGGTCCGCGGCGGTCTCCTCCCAGGCGCCGTCCGCGAGCAGCAGGCCGGCGCCGGCCTCGCGGAGCATGGTGCGCAGCCGCTCCCGCGGGGCCCGGCCGTCGAGGGGGACGTAGACGCCGCCGAGGCGGGCGAGGGCGACCTGGGTGACGACCAGGGCGGCCGAGCGGTCCATCAGGACGCCGACGCAGACCTCGGGCCGCACCCCGAGCGCGGCCAGCCGTGCGGCCAGCGTCCGGGCGCGGTCGTCGAGCTGCCGGTAGGTGAGCCGCTCGTCGCCGGCCAGCAGCGCGAGGGCGTCCGGGGTGCGTCGTACCTGCGCGGCGAAGAGGGCGGCCGTGGTCGCCGCCGGGGCGTCGGTGGCGGTGTCGTTCCACGCGTGGAGCACCTGCTCGCGGCGGGCGGGCGTCAGCAGCGGCAGCCGGGCCGGGGCGCTCCCGGGCGCGGCGGCGACGTTCTCCAGCAGGACGGCGAGGTACTCGGCCAGGCGCTCGACGGTGGCGGTGTCGAAGAGGTCCGGGTCGTAGCCGAGGCGCAGGGTGAGCGCGGCGCCGGGGTAGGCCACCAGGCTCAGCGGGTAGTTGGTGGTCTCGACGCCGTCCAGGCCGGTCAGCCGCAGTCCGTGCGCGGCGGCGAGTCCGTCGTCGACCGGGTAGTTCTCGAAGACCACGATGCTGTCGAACAGGGGGGCCTGTTCCGGGAGTCCGGTCAGCGCCCTCATCCGGTGCAGGGGCACGTGGCCGAAGCGGCGGTCCTCGCTCTGCTCCTGCTGGAGCCGGGCCAGCCAGTCGAGCAGGGTCCCGTCGCGGGGCACGGTCACGCGGGTGGGCAGGGTCGCGATGAACAGGCCGTTCATGGACTCGGCGCCGGGCAGCTCGGGCGGCCGGCCGGACACGGTGGTGCCGAACACCACCTCGTCGCGGGCCGCCTGACGGCCCAGCAGCACGGCCCAGGCGCCCTGCACCAGGGTGTTGAGGGTGAGGCCGGCCGACCGGGCGAGGGACTCCAGCGCGCGGGTGGTCCCCTCGGGCACGGTGACGCGCACGGCCTCGGTGGACTCGGCGCGGTGGCTCTCGCGCGGCTCGCGGTCGTAGGGCAGGGCGGTCGTCTCGCTCAGGCCGTCCAGCCGGGCGCGCCAGTGCCGTTCGGCCTCGGCGCGGTCGTCGCGCTCGCGCAGCCAGGCCACGTAGTCGCGGAAGGGGCGGCGGTCGGGCAGCGGCCCGTCCGGGGCCGTGCCGGACAGGGCGGCGTGGCGAGCGAAAACGTCGGAGAGGACCTGGAAGAGGCTCCAGCCGTCCAGGATCAGGTGGTCGAAGGACCACACGACCCGCACGGCGCCGTCGGAGAGCCGGGCCAGCGTGAGCCGTTGCAGCGGGGCGCGGGTGAGGTCGACGCCGCGGGCCCGGTCGCGGTCGAGCAGGTCGCGCAGGGCGCCGTCGCGTTCGGCGTCGGACAGGGTGCGCCAGTCCAGCCGCTCCACCGGCACGGCCGCCCTGCGCTCCACGACGAGCAGCGGCTCGGGCACGTCCTGCCAGACGACGCGGGAGCGCAGCACCGGCGTGCGGTCGGCGACCTGCTGCCAGGCGTCCGCCAGCAGGCCCGGGTCGGTGACCCCGTCGAGGACGAAGGTGAGCTGCTGGAAGTACACGCCCCGGTCGTCCTGGGAGAGCCGGTGGAAGAGCATCCCGGCCTGGGTGGGCGTGAGCGGGTGGACGTCCTCCACCGCGGCGGGGTCGTCGCCGGCGATCCGGTCGACGGCGGCCTGGTCGAGCGGGGCCAGCGGGAAGTCGGACGGGGTGCGTCCGGCGGCGCCCGGAGTGGCGGCGTGGCGGGCGAGGTCGGCGAGCGCCGCGGCGAACCGCTCGGCGAGGCCGGCGACGGTCTCCCGCCGGTGCAGCTCGTCGGAGTAGAACCAGGTGAACTCCAGGCCGTCGCCGTCGAGTTGGCCGACGACCTCCAGCGGGTGCGGACGTGCGGCGAGGGGGTCGGCGTCCAGCTCGAGGGGGCGCAGCGGGGCCGCGTACAGACCGTCCGGGGTCTGCGGCAGCGCGATGCGGCCGAGGTAGTTGAAGCTGATCTGCGCGGGCTCGGACGGGAGCCGGGCGCCGGCGTCCGGCAGGGTGGTCAGGACGCCGTGGCCGAGACCGTGCCGGGGTATGGCCCGCAGCTGCTCCTTGACCTGCTTGAGCACGGCGTCCCAGGGCGCGTCCGGCGGGACGGCGAGGGCGACCGGGTGGCGGGTGGTGAACCAGCCGACGGTGCGGCTG
Organism: Streptomyces sp. NPDC006610; assembly: GCF_040611575.1. NCBI lineage: Bacteria > Bacillati > Actinomycetota > Actinomycetes > Kitasatosporales > Streptomycetaceae > Streptomyces > Streptomyces sp. NPDC006610. Next base: position 40,758 of record NZ_JBEXOP010000032.1, on the reverse strand, counting down.
GTGTCGACGTCGGCGAACAGCTCCTCGCGGCCGTGTCCCTCGACGTCCACGAGTACGCCGGCGTGCCCGGTCCAGCCGCACAGCACCCGGCCGAGGGCGGCGAGCAGCACGTCGTTGGCCTGGGTGCGGTAGGTCTCCGGAAGGGTGCGCAGCAGCGCCTCGGTGTCCTCGGCGCCGAGCCGCACGGTGACCGAGCGGGCGGAGGCGTAGGCGCCGGCGCCCGTCCGGTCGGCGGGGAGGGCGGCGACGGCGCCTTCCGTCGCCCTGGTCCAGTAGGCGCGTTCGTCGTCGAATCCGCCCGACGCGGCGTGCGCGGCGAGGCGCTCGGCCCACTGGCGCAGCGGGGAGGACTTGCCGGGCAGGGCCGCCGCGCCGTCCAGGCCGGCGCTGCGGGCGCGGTAGGCGCGGTCGAGGTCCTCCAGCAGCAGCCGCCAGGACACGCCGTCGACCACCAGGTGGTGGACGGCCAGGTGCAGCACGGCGGGCAGGCCGGGGCCGCGGTCGTGCAGGACCGCGCGCAGCAGCGGGCCGTGGGCCAGGTCGAAGGGGCCGAAGTGCGGGGTGGCGGCCTCCGGGCCGGTGTGGCGGGCGAGCCGGAAGCGGGGGGCGTGGGCGTCGATGTGCCAGCGCACGCCGTCGTCGCCGGGGACGAAACGGGAGCGCAGGGCGTCGTGGTGGGCGACCAGGTCGTTGAGGGCGTTCTCGAGCGCGGCCGTGTCCACGGGCTCGCGCAGCTCCACCGACAGGGCCTGGGCGAAGTGCCCGGCGCGGTCGGCGGCGCTGTCGAAGAGCCAGCGCTGGATGGGCGTCAGCGGCGCGGGGCCGGTGGGCTCGACGGGCGCCGCGGCGACGGCGGGCCGCCGGCTTGCGGCGGCGTCGGCGCAGCGGGCCAGGGCGGCGACGGTCTGGTGCCGGTAGACGTCGCGGGAGGTGACGGTGAGGCCGGCCTGTCTGGCCTGGGCCACGACCTGGATGGAGAGGATGGAGTCGCCGCCGAGCGCGAAGAAGTTGTCGTCCGCCCCGACCCGTTCCATGTGCAGGACGTCCGCCCAGATCGCGGCGAGGGTCCGCTCGGTGGGGGTGCGCGGGGCGACGTGGCGCGCGGCGGGCGCGGCGGGGCCGGGGTCGGGGAGCCGGCCGCGGTCCAGCTTGCCGTTGGGGTTGAGCGGCAGGGCGGGCAGCACCAGCACGGCCGAGGGCACCATGTAGTCGGGCAGGGTGCGGCCCAGTTCGCGGCGCACCGCCTCCGGTTCCACGCGGGCGCCGGGCGCCGGGACGACGTAGCCGATCAGGCGGCGGTTGCCGTCGTCCTCCCGGACGCTCGCCGCCGCCTCGGCCACGCCGGCGCAGCGCAGCAGGGTCTCCTCGACCTCGCCGAGTTCGATGCGGAAGCCGCGCACCTTGACCTGCTGGTCGATCCGGCCGAGGTACTCCAGCTCGCCCGCGGCGTTCCAGCGCACCAGGTCGCCGGTGCGGTACATGCGCTCCCCCGGCGCGCCGAACGGGTCGGCGACGAAGCGGGCGGCGGTCAGGCCGGGGCGGCGCAGATAGCCGCGGGCGAGTCCGCCCCCGCCCAGGTACAGCTCGCCGGGGACGCCGGGCGGCTGGGGGCGCAGCAGCCGGTCCAGGACGTAGGCGCGGGTGCGGGCGACGGGCCGGCCGATCGGCGGGGCGTGGTCGGGCACGGCGCCGTCGGCGAACCAGGCGGTGGCGTAGACGGTGGCCTCGGTGGGGCCGTAGAGGTTCGCCGCCTCGGCCTCGGGCATGGCGTTCTTGAGGTCCCGCAGGGTCTGCGCGGGCAGCGCCTCCCCGGCCAGTACGACCGTGTCCGCCTCGACGGGCGTTGTGCCCGCCGCGAGCATCCGGGAGATCACCGAGGGGACGCCGCTGAGGAGTCCGGCCCGGCGCGGCGTCTCGGCGTCGGCGAGGGAGGGCAGGTCGGCGACGACCTCGACGCTGCCGCCCGCGGTGAGCGGGCACAGCAGCTCGAAGACCGACACGTCGAAGTTGAGGGAGGTGGAGGCGACGACGTGCGACAGCCGCTCGGGCCCGAACCGCTCGCGCGCCCACACGGCCAGCTCGGCGGCGCTGCGGTGGGCGACGACGACGCCCTTGGGCCGGCCGGTCGACCCGGAGGTGTAGATGACGTACGCGGGATGGGCCGGGTGCAGGGGGCGGGTGCGGTCGGCGTCGGTGAGGTCGCCGGCGTCGGCGGGGTCCGGGGCCGCGGTCGCGTCCTCCAGCAGCAGCGGCGCGCAGCCCTCGGGCAGCGCGTGCGCCGTCTCCCGGGTGGCGACGACCAGGGCGGGGGCGGCGTCGGCGAGCATCAGGCGGATGCGCTCGGCCGGGTAGGCGGGGTCGACCGGGAGATAGCCGGCGCCCGACTTCAGCACCGCCCACAGCACCGGCACCAGGTCGGCCGAGCGGGGCAGGCAGAGCGCAACCAGGGACTCGGGGCCGGCGCCGCGGGCCGCGAGCAGCCGGGCGAGCCGGTTGGCGCGCCGGTTGACCTCGGCGTAGTCGAGGCGGACGGCGCCGCAGGTCACGGCGGTCCGGTCGGGGGTGCGGGCCGCCTGAGCCTCGAACAGCGCGGGCAGGGTGTCGCCCGGTCCGGCGGGCGGGGCGGGCGGGTTCCAGGAGTCGAGCAGGGTGCGCCACTCGTCGTCCGAGAGCAGGGGCAGTTCGGCCAGCGTCCGCTGCGGGCCGTCGGCCATGCCCTCCAGCAGCCGGTGCAGCTGCCGGGTCATGCGGGCCACGGTGCCCGCGTCGAACAGGTCGGTGTTGAACTCGGCCGTCAGCTCGCAGCCGCCGTCGGCGCGCGGCGCGAACTCCAGGACCAGGTCGAAGCGGGCGGCCGGGCGGGGCAGCGGATGCTCCTCGATCCGCACCCCGGCGGCGAGCGGCGGCCGGACGGGCGCCGTCTGCTGCACCACCATCACCTGCACCAGCGGGGTCCGGCTGGGGTCCCTCGGCGGGGCGAGTTCCTCGACCACCCGGTCGAAGGGCACCCCGTCGTGGGCGAAGGCGTCCAGCACGGTGGCGCGCATGGACTCCACGAAGCGGTCGACCGTGGTGGCGTCGTCCACCTCGCCGCGCAGCACCACGGTGTTGGCGAAGAAGCCGGTGACGTCCTCGAGTTCGCGGCGGCCCCGCCCGTTGGTGACGGTCCCGAACGCCACGTCCCGCTGCCCCGAGTGGCGGGAGAACAGCACGGCCGCCGCCCCGGCGTACAGGGTGAACACGGTGGTGCCCCGGCCCGCCGCCAACCGGCGCAGCCGCTCGACGAGTCCGCGCGGGAGGTGGTGGCGCAGTGCCGCGCCGGCGGTGGTGCGCACGGGCGGGCGGGGCCGGTCGGTGGGCAGTTCCAGCTGCTGGAGGCCGGCCAGGTGGCGCTTCCAGTAGGCGAGGTCGTCGGCGTCGGCGTCCTCGGTGTGCCGCCGCTGCTCCCAGGCGGCGAAGTCGGGGTACTGCACGGCCGGCCGGGGCAGACCGTCGGGTTCGCCGTCCGCCTCCGCGCGGTAGAGCGCCGCGAGGTCGCGGGTGAGGACGCCCACCGACCAGCCGTCGGTGACGATGTGGTGCTGGGCCAGCAGCAGGACGTGGTCCTCGGCCGCACGGCGGACGAGGAGGGCGCGGGTCAGGGGGCCGGTCGTCAGGTCGTAGGGGCGGCTCAGCTCCTCGGTGAGCAGGCGCTCCACGGCCTCGTCGCGGCGGTCGTCGGGCACGGGCGGGACGTCCGCCGTGCGCAGGGGCAGGGCCGCGTGGGGCGCGACGGTCTGGGCGCCCTGGCCGTCGACGGTGGCGAAGGTGGTGCGCAGGGAGTCGTGGCGGGCGGCGAGCCGGTCCAGGGCGCGGCCGAGGGCGGCCTCGTCGAGCGGGCCGCGCAGCCGCAGCGCGACGCCGGTGTTGTACTCGGTGCCGCCGTCGGTGAGGTCGTCCAGGAACCACAGACGGCGCTGTGCGCCGGACAGCGGGACGGGCCGGTCGCGCGGGACGGCCGGGATCGGCTCCGGCGGCGCGGCGGCGTCCGGTGCGGCGGTGAGGGGGGCGAGCCCGGCGACGGTGCGGGCGGTGAAGACGTCCCGCACGGACAGGCGGGCGCCGAGGTCCTCGCGGATGCGGGACAGGGCGCGGGCGGCGAGGATCGAGTCGCCGCCCAGGTCGAAGAAGTCGTCGGTCGCGCCGACGGCGTCGACGCCGAGGACGTCGGCCCAGATCGCGGCGAGCGCCCGCTCCCGGTCGGTGCGCGGCTCGACGTGGCCGTCGGATCTGACGCTGCCCGGGGCGGGCAGGGCTCTGCGGTCGATCTTGTGCTGCGGGGTGAGCGGGAGTTCGTCCAGGACCACGACGGCCGAGGGGACCATGTGGGCGGGGAGGGCGGCGGCGAGGGCGGTGCGCAGCCGGGCGGGTTCGGGGCGGGCGGCGGCGTCGGCGGGGGTGACGTAGCCGACGAGCCGGCCGCGGGCCGGTTCCTCCTCGCGGACCACGACGACGGCCTCGCGCACGGCCGGGTCGCGCAGCAGCGCCGCCTCGATCTCGCCGGGCTCGATGCGGAAGCCGCGCACCTTGACCTGCCGGTCGGCCCGGCCGAGGTACTCGAGTTCGCCGTCGGCGCGCTGCCGCACGAGGTCGCCGGTGCGGTAGAGCCGGGCGCCGGGCGGGCCGGACGGGTGGGCGACGAACCGGGAGGCGGTGAGGCCGGGACGGCCGAGGTAGCCGCGGGCCAGCCCGTCGCCGCCGACGTACAGTTCGCCCTCGGCGCCGGGGGGCACGGGCCGCATCACCGGGTCGAGGACGTGGGCCTCGGTGCCGGGCAGGGGGCCGCCGATGGCGGGGGTGCCGGTGCCCGCGGTCAGCGGTCCGGTCCAGGTGGCGACGATGGTGGCCTCGGTCGGGCCGTACGAGTTGATCATGCGGCGGCCGGGCGCCCACCGGTCGACGAGCGCGGCCGGGCACGCCTCGGCCCCGACGATCAGCGTGCGCAGACGGGGGAGGCCGCCGAGGTCCGCCGGGTCGGGCAGGGTGGCCAGGGCGGCCGGGGGGATCAGGGTGTGGCTGATGCGGTGCTCGTCGAGGACGGCGGCCAGTTCGTCGCCGAGCCAGGGCCCGTCCGGCGGGACGACCAGGAGGGCGCCGGACAGCACGGAGATGCACAGCTCCAGCACGGAGGCGTCGAAGCTGGGCGAGGAGAACTGCAGCACGCGGTCGCCGGGGCCGACGTCGTAGCGCCGTGCGGCGGCCGCCGTGAAGCCGCTGATGCCGCGGTGGGTGACGGTGACGCCCTTGGGGGTGCCCGTGGAGCCGGAGGTGTAGATGACGTACGCCGCCTGGTCGGGCAGCGGGCGCTCGAACGGGGGCGCCGCGCCGGCGGGTTCCTCCTCCAGCAGGGCGCGCACCCGGGCGGGATCGTCCAGTACGACGGCCGGCGCCGCGTCGGTGAGCATCAGCGCGCGCCGTTCGGCGGGGTAGCCGGGGTCGACGGGCAGGAAGGCGGCGCCCGCGAGGGACACGGCGAGTTCGGCGGCGATCAGCTCCATGGAGCGCGGCAGCACCAGGGCCACGGTGCGTTCCGGTCCGGCGCCGGCGCGGACGAGGTGGCCGGCCAGCCGCTCGGCGCGCCGGGCCAGTTGCCGGTAGGACCAGGTGCGCCGGCCGTCGGTCACCGCCGGTGCGTGCGGGTCGCGCCGCACCCACGCGGCGAACAGCTCGCCGAGGGGGACGTGCCGGGTGGCGTGCTCGGTGCCGGCCGGGGGCGCGGCGGGCTCCGGTGTGCGCTGGTCGTGCAGGTCCGTCATGGAGGTGTCGTCCTTCGGGCGTGGCGGCGGCGCGCGGGCCCGGCGGGCCGGTCGGCAGCCCGCGGGCGCACCGGGGCGGTGCGGGGGTCCGCGCGTTACGGGGAGGGGGACGCGGCGGCGCGCGGTCTAGGCGGTGGGGGCGCGGCGCGCGGTGCGTCCGGAGATCTGGAGCCGGTCGATGACGCCGGTGGCGGGGTCGCGGTGGAAGCGCCCGCCCGGTTCGCGCCGGCCGGTGGCCGGGTCGACCAGGTCGTAGGTGAGGTCCGGGTGGCAGACGAGCGGCAGGGGGTAGTCGCCGTCGACGGAGAGCGTCGGCATGCCGTCGCCGTCGAGCTTGACGGCGTACTCGACGCCGCCGTTGCGGTAGACGCCGGCGCACTCGGGCAGCGGTACGGCGGGCCCGGTGCGGGTGGGCGCGGCGGCGGTGGGCACGCGCACGCCGGTGAGGTCGGCGAGGTCGGCGGCGAGGTCGCGCCACAGGGCGGTGGCGCCGCCCGCGTTGCCGGTGAAGGCGACGACGACGCCGCTGTCCGCGTCGGCCCGCAGATGGCAGGAGGTGCCCTGGGCGTTTCCGTCGTGGCCGCACCACACGCGGCCGTCCTCCTGGAAGAGGGCGAGGCCCAGTCCCCAGGCGTCGGCCAGGGCGCCGGGGTCGGCGGCCGGTTCCGGTTGCCGCATCCGGGCGGCGAGCGGGGCGGGGAGCACGCGGGTGCGGCCGATGACCGCCCTGCCGAGGGCCGCGAGGTCGGCGGCGCTCGCCAGCAGGGCGCCGGCCGGGGCCTCCACCGGGGCGAGGTTCTGCCGGGCCGGGCGGACCTGCCCGGAGGCGGTGTTGAGGGCGTGGCCGCCGGCGACGGGGCGGGCGGGGGCCGGGTCGCCGAGGAAGGCGGGGGTGATGCCGAGGGGTTCCAGGAGCAGGGCCCGTATCGCCTCGTGCCAGGTCATGCCGGTCACTTCGGAGACGAGCCGGCCGGCGGCGACGTAGCCGGCGTTGGAGTACGAGAAGCCGCTGCCGGGCGGGAACAGGGCGTTGTGGGCGGTGCAGACGGCCGACAGATAGCGCGCGGCGGTGGCGCCTGCGGCGCTGTCGGAGTCGGGGCCGGTGGGCAGGCCCGAGGTGTGGCTCAGCAGGTGTCGTACCGTCAGGTCGGGTAACGCGCGTAACTCGGACAGGAGTTCGGCGACGGCGTCGTCGAGGTCGAACTCTCCGTCGTCCGCCAGGAGCAGGACGGCGGCGGCCGTGGCGACCTTGGTGACGGAGCCCAGCGGCACGGCCGTGTCCGCGGTGAACGGTGCTCCCGTCACGGCGTCGGCCGTGCCGGTGTGCAGGGATATCAGCTCCGTCCCGGTGTCCACGGCCAACTGGGCGCCGGGTACCCGGTGTTCGCGGGCGAGGGTGTCCAGGCGGCTCTGCAGCGCCCGGCGGGCGGGGGACGGCGGCCGGTCGAGGGCCGAAGCGGCTGTGGGGTACGGCATGAGAAGGGGACTCCTCGTGAGAGCGGGTGCGGGGAGAGCGGGGTCGGGCCGCGTGGGGAGCGGTGCGGGGTGCGCGGGGTGCGCGTTTACGGCCCGGTGACGGCGATCGGCAGCCGGCGTACGCCGACCAGGACGGCGGGGTTCTGGTAGGCGACGTCCTCGTAGGAGGGGACCGCGATGCGGGAATGGCGTTCCAGCAGCGTGCGCAGCGCGATCCGGGCCTCCAGCCGGGCCAGGGGCGCCCCGAAGCAGAAGTGGATGCCGTGTCCGAACGTCAGATGGGGGTTGGGGCTGCGGGTGACGTCGAAGACGTTCGGGGCGGTGAAGCGGGAGGGATCGCGGTTGGCGGCGCCCAGGTGGACCATCAGCAGGGCGTCGGCCGGGATCTCGTGCCCGCCGAGCACGACCGGGCGGGTGGTGCGCCGGCCCAGTTCGGGAAAGGGGGGCAGCCAGCGCAGCACTTCCTCGATGGTGTCCGGGAGCCGGTCGGGGTCCTCGCGCAGCGCGGCGAGGGTGCCGGGGTGCCGGTCGAGGGTGACGACGGCGTTGCCGAGCAGCGCGGTGGTGGTGATGTGCCCGGCGACCAGCAGCAGGGCCACGAATCCGACGATCTCCTCGTCCGCCAGGCGGGTGCCGTCCACCTCGGCGGCGAGGAGCTTGCTGGTGAGGTCGTCGCCGGGGTGCGCGCGGCGGTGGCGGATGTGGTCGAGCACGTAGCCGTTCATCTCGCGCACGGTCGGCGCGATGGCCTCCAGCGCCCGCTCCAGGTCGGCCATGTCGAGGCTCTCGCCGAGCTGGTCCCCGGCGAAGAGCGTGCCGGCCCATTCCTGGAACAGCTTGTGGTCGCCGGCCGGGACGCCGAGGAGTTCGGCGATCACGATGATGGGCAGGGGATAGGCGAGGGCGTCGACCACGTCGAACACGTCCTGGTCGGCGACCCGGTCCAGCAGGTCCGCGCACACGGCCTCGATGCGCGGTGCGAGTCCGTGCACCACTCTCGGGGTGAAGGCCTGGCTCACCAGGGTTCGGAGTTTGCGGTGCTCCGGCGGGTCCATACCGACGAAGTTGCCCTTCCGGAAGGCGTCGAAGTCCTCCTGGGCGGGGGTGATCGGGGTGAGGTCCGAGGAGTACGTCGCCGGATCGGCGAGCACGGCCGAGACGCCCTGGTGATCCACGACACGCCACAGGCCCTGCGCCGCGTCGTGGGTGACGGGGTCCGCGTCGGCGAGGGTTCTCCACCGGTCGGACAACGCGTCCAGGACCGAGGCGGTCCCCGTCAGTTCGCTGCTTGACACCGTTTCTCCTTGGGTGAGGACGCGCGGGCCCTGCGTGGCCACGGGTGGAACGGACGCGCCGCTGCTCGGCCGCCGGGTCCGCCCCGGTCGGCGTGGAGGGTCGAAGGGGCCCCGGGCGGGGCCGTCAACAGACCGGAGAGCGCATTCCGTACGGCAGGGCGGCCACAAGGGCCGTTTCGGACGTCCGCCGCACCGCCGACCGGGCCGCACGCACGCGGCCGGACTGCGGCACACCCCTCGGGCACCAAGCAGACATCACACATCTCCCAGCGACTCTTCCCGCGCAGCGGCTGCGCGGGACTTCCCCTGTCCCACGATGGTGCGTTTCACGCTAAGAACACAGGTTCGACCCGTTTGGTCCCTGTCGAACGCGCTCACAGTCTTCACGGTGGGTCACGAGATGGCAACCCCCCGAAGTTGAACGGGAGATGCCCCAGCGCTCGCACGCCCTGACCGCGTGTATCCCGTCACCCGACCTTCAAACTCGACGCTCCCGAGAAAAGTCAGATTTTCTTCGCCGACCTGGTGGCACGCACGCCGCCACCAGCCCCAACAGCCTCACCCGAGCCGTTCGGCGTGACGCAAAGGCACCGGCGTGCGAACCACTGCACCGGCGCTCGGAGTCACCTCGTGTGCGCGGGCGTGCACCAAGAGGTAGACGCCGTCTCGAGGTGAGCTTGAGGCCGAGGACGGTTACCCGGACCCCGGGAGTGTGTGACGCACGAGGACGACGAGGCAGGAAAACACCAGGCTGGAGACCAGGCGGAAGAGGAGGAGAGGACCATGGCGCACCGTACGAGTGCCCGGGACGTGGTGAAGGCGATCAAGGGCGTCGACTTCCCGGCGGGCAAGGAGGAACTGGTCGAGGCGGCGCGCGTCTCCGGCGCTTCTCAAGAGGTCGTCAAGGCACTGCGCGGTATTCCGCCGGAGAAGTACGCGAACCGCGAGGAGGTGGCCCGGTCGGTGCGCGTGGACCCCGACTCCGATCTGGGCCTGTCCCCGTCACAGCGCGCCCTGCAGGCACGGGAGGGCGGCCGGCCCGGCCAGTCCCAGCATCTGCGGGATACGCCCAAGCCGCCCGTGCAGGACGAACTGGACGGCTGACGGACCGCGCCCGAGGGTGCGGAAAAGGGGGCGCGGGAGGTGAGCGGGGTGATTCCCGAGCCGGTCCCTGAGCCGGAGGCGGAGGCCGAGTCCGCGTCGGTGCCGGTGTCCGTTCCCGTGGACGGCACCGTGCTCGACGGCGATCTGACGGTGCCCGCCGGCGCCCGGGCGGTGGTGCTGTTCGCGCACGGAAGCGGCAGTTCCCGGTTCAGCCCCCGCAACCGGGCGGTCGCCGGTCGCCTTCTGCGGGCGGGACTGGGCACGGTGCTGCTCGACCTACTGGGCGAGCGGGAGGAGCGGGCGGACGCCGTGACGGGCCTGCACCGCTTCGACATCCCCCTGCTGGCGGGGCGGCTGACGGCGGCCGTGGACCGGCTGGCGGCCCTCCCCGGCGCCGCGGGCCTGCCGGTCGGCCTGTTCGGGGCCAGCACCGGCGCGGCGGCGGCACTGGTCGCGGCGGCCGAACGGCCCGGGCGGGTGTACGCCGTGGTCTCCCGCGGCGGCCGGCCCGACCTGGCCGACGACGCGCTGGGGCGGGTCGCGGCACCGGTCCTGCTCCTGGTCGGCGGCCGGGACGAGGAGGTCCTGCGCCTCAACCGGCGGGCGGCCGGGCAGCTGACGGCCCCGCACGAACTCCGGGTCGTCGAAGGCGCCACCCATCTCTTCCCGGAGCCGGGCGCGCTGGAGGAGGTGGCCGAGGCCGCCGCCGAGTGGTTCCTGTCCCGTCTGCACGGGCAGGCGTGACCTCGCCGCCGCACCGGGAGGCGCGACCTCGTCAGTCGCTGTGCGGCGCGACCTCCTCCGGTCGCCGACGCCCCGGGGCGCCCGGCTGGTCCCCGGCGGTCGCGTGCTCGGCGGTGAACCGTACGACCGTGTCCGCGTGGTCGGACAGGTAGAAGTGGTCGCCGGGCAGCACCTCCAGGCGGAAGCCGGCCGTGGTGTGGCTCTTCCAGGCGGCGGCCTCCTCCACCGTCGCGCGCGGGTCGCGGTCGCCGGTGAGGCAGAGGACGGGCACGTCCGCCACGGCGTCCGGTGCGGGGCGGTACCGCTCCACCGCCCGGTAGTCGTTGCGGATGGCGGGCAGCAGCAGTTCCATCAGCTCCGGGCTGGTGACGACGGCCGAGTCGGTGCCGCCCAGGCCGGTGACGTGGTCGAGGATCTCCTGGTCGGTGCGCAGCACGGGGTCCTCGCGCGGGGCCGAGGGCGCGCCCCGCCCGGAGACGACCAGCCGGCAGCGTCCGCCCGCGCCGAGCGCGGCCAGCCGCAGCACCGCCTCGAAGGCGACGGACGCCCCCATGCTGTGCCCGAACAGCACCAGCGGCGCCGGCCCGGCCGCCAGCCTGCGCAGCGAGGGCGTCACCTGGTCGGCGAGGCCCTCGACGGTCGTGACGAACGGCTCGCCGAGACGGTCCTGCCGCCCCGGGTACTGCACGGCCGAGACGTCGTACCCCTCCGGGAACCGCCGCGCGAACGGGAAGAAGAACGAGGCGGCCCCACCGGCGTGCGGGAAGAACACCACCCGCGCGCGCGGCCGTTCGGCACCGCGCAGTTCCCTGATCCAGGGGTCGTTCCCCGCCATTCCCGCATCCCGCCCTTCGTCTTCGCGGCGCTCCCGCCCGCGGCACGGAGATAATGCGGTCCGGCGGACCAGCGCCGCACCTGCCGTGCTCTGCCAGTGAGGTGGTAGCCCCGTGAGCATCGTCGATCTCGCCGCGCTCGGCGAGTCCTTCACCCGCGACCCCTACCCCGTGTACGCCCGATTACGTGCCGAGGGCCCGGTGCACCGCGTCCGGATGCCGGAGGGCAAGGCGGAAGCCTGGCTGGTCGTCGGGTACGAGGCCGGACGCGCCGCGCTCGCCGATCCCCGCCTGTCCAAGGACTGGGCCAAGGCCTCCCCCGCGCTGCCGCTGGGCGCGATCTCCTCCGGGCCCCACATGCTCAGGGCCGACCCGCCGGACCACACACGGCTGCGCAGACTGGTCGCCCGGGAGTTCACCGCGCGCCGGGTCGAGGAACTCGCCCCCGGCATCCAGCGCACCACCGACGCCCTGCTGGACCGGATGCTGGCGGCGCCCGACGGCCGGGCCGACCTCGTGGAGGCACTGTCCTTCCCCCTGCCCATCTCGGTGATCTGCGCCCTCCTCGGCGTCCCCGACCTGGACCGGGACTCCTTCCGCGCCTGGTCGAACGAGGCGCTCGGCGCCACCGAGCCCGAGGTCCGCAGGGCCGCCGCCGCCTCGATGGCCCGGTACCTGGAGCAGTTGGTCGCCGACAAGCGCGAACGGCCGGGCGACGACCTGATGAGCGCCCTGATCCACGGCTCGGACGAGGACGGCGACCGGCTCTCCCCCGAGGAACTCCTCGGCATGGCCTGGCTGCTGCTCGTCGCTGGTCACGAGACGACGGTGAACCTCATCTCCAACGGCGTCCTCGCCCTGCTCACCCACCCCGGCCAACTCGCCGCCCTGCGCGCCGACCTCTCCCGCATCGACGCGGCCGTGGAGGAGATGCTGCGCTACGACGGGCCGGTGGAGACCCCCACCTACCGCTTCACGACCGAGCCCGTGACGATCGGCGACACGGTGGTGCCCGGCGGCGGCGAACTGGTCCTGGTCGCACTGGCCGACGCCGACCGCGACCCCGGCCGTTTCCCCTCCCCCGACCGCTTCGACATCTCCCGCGACGCCCGCGGCCATGTCGCCTTCGGCCACGGCATCCACTACTGCCTGGGCGCCCCACTGGCCCGGCTGGAGGCCCGCATCGCCGTCCGTACCCTGCTGGAACGCTGTCCCGATCTCGCCCTGGACGTCCATCCGGCGGCCCTCACCTGGCGGTCGGGAATGATGATCCGCGGCCCGGTGAGCCTGCCGGTGCGGTTCACCGCGTGACGGGACGTCCGGAAGCCGGGACGGGAGCCGGGACCGGATGGGAGCCGGGGACCGGACGCCGGACCGGAGCCGGGACCGGACGCCGAACCGGAGCCGGGACCGGACCGGGAGTCGGGATCCGGATGTCCCGGCTCCGGTGAGCGGCGCGGCCCCGCCCGGCCGGTCAGCCGATGCGAGCGCCGTACACGTGCTCGACCGCCATCGTCATCAGCACCCGGCGGTCGGACACCATCACCGACCGGTACTCGGCCCAGTCCGGGTGCTCACCGGCGGCCAGACGGTAGTAGTCCACGAGCGCGTCGGCCTCGGGGCCGTGCGGATCGGTCCCCGGGCCGACGAGCGTGACCGTGCCCTCGGCGGTGGCCCAGGAGCGGCCGTCGGGGGCGGTGACCTCCAGCGCGGCCCGCGGGTCCCGCCGCAGGTTCGCGGTCTTGGCCCGGCCCTCGGTCATCGACACGTACAAGCGCTCGGCGGCGCGGTCGTAGAACGGCATGACCGGGGAGAGCTGCGGCCGGCCGTCGGACTTGATGGTGGCGAGGACGCCGAGCCGGCTCTCGGCGAGCAGGGCGCGGGGGTCGAACGCGGCATCGGTCATGTCATGCCTCCGTGGGCTCGCGGAACTGCTCGATCAGAGCGGCATAGCCGTCGCCGCCGTGCCCGCCGGCGACGGCCCGGGCGGCCAGTGCCCGGACGAAGCGCGGCAGTTCGGCGCTGACGCCCAGCGACTCGCTCTCCTCGACCAGGTGTTCCATGGCGTTCAGATGGATGTCCAGGGTGGCGTCGAGGGGCGGGTACGCGCCGTCCTCGACCTGCTGAGCGTAGCCGGGCAGCCAGTCGGCCACGGTCCCGACCGCCGTCCGGGCGAGCGGCGCGAACCTCGTCGCGTCGACGCCGGCCGCGCCGAGCAGGGCGGCGCCCTGGAGGAAGCCGTTCATGACGCTCCACATCAGGCTGAGCCCGGCCTGCTCGAACAGGGCGGCCAGGGCGGGGTCCTCGCCCAGGTGCTCGGTGCTCGCCGCCAGGGCGGCGAGGTCGGCCGCGTGGGCGTCGAAGACGTCGCGCGGCCCGCTGTAGACGACGATCGCCTCGTCCGTGCCGACGGCCTGCGGCACGGCCATGATGGCGCCGTCGAGATAGCGGCCGCCCAGGTCCGCCACGCGGTCGGCCGTCTCGCGCGCGGCCTTGGACGTGCCGGAGGACAGATTCACCAGAACCCGTCCGCCGAGCGACGCGTCCACCTGGTCCAGGAGTGCGCGCACGGCGTCGTGGTCGGTGACGCAGACGATCACCAGCGGGCCGGCCGCCACCGCCTCGGCAGGCGAACCGGCCGCCCTCGCGCCCCGTGCGACCAGTTCCCCCGCCTTTGCCGCGGTGCGGTTCCACACGGTCGTGGGGTGCCCGCGGTCCAGGAAGGCCCCGGCCAGCGCCTGTCCCATCAGTCCCAGCCCCAGGACCGTCACCGGGACGGGCCTCCTCGCGTCGCCGTCGTCGCTCATCGTCGCCACTCCTTCATATGTCCGCACATTCACCTGACTTCGCGGGCATCCGCCCCCCGGCGCGGACGCCGTGACAGAATCCTGGACATTCACACCGGTATGAAGGTCAAGGGGGAGACCGGCATGTTGATCGGCGAGCTGAGCCGCAGGACCGGGGTCCGTACCCACCAGCTGCGCTACTACGAGGCCCAGGGACTGCTGAAGCCCCGCCGCAGCCCGGGCGGGTACCGGGAGTACGGCGACGACGCGGTGCTGACCGTGCGCCAGATCAGGAAGATGCTGGAGGCGGGTCTGTCGACCCAGGACATCGCGTTCCTGCTGCCCTGCGCCAACGGCCCGACGCCCGAGTTCTACGCCTGCCCCGAGCTGGTCGACGCCCTGCGCGCCCGGCTGCACGCGCTCGACGAGCAGATCGACACCCTCACCCGCTCACGCCGCGCCCTGCGCGACTACCTCGCCGACACGGAACGCGACGGGCGGCAGTACGCGCCGGCGTGACGGCGGGCGGCCCGCCGCGCGTATACGATTCCGGTCCTGCCGGTTCGGGACGTGTGCGGAGGGTGACGGCTGATGGGTGACGCGGCGGCCGACGACGGGGCTGCGCGGGTGCTGTGCGACACCGGGGCGCTCACCGCCGAGGCGTCGGCCACCGGGGCGCTGTGGCGACTGGCCGAGCCGGGCCGGCAGCTGGACGCCAACGTGGTGCGCGTCGCGCCGGGCGCCGGCGTCGGAGCCCACACGGAGCCCGACCTCGACGTGCTGCTGCTCGTGCTGGCCGGCGACGGCGCCCTCTCCACCGGGCGGGACCGACGGCCCCTGGCCGCCGGCGCTCTGGTCTGGCTGCCGCACGGCGCCGCGCGCGGTCTCGTCGCGGGCGAGGACGGGCTGACGTATCTGACGGTGCACCGCCGCCGCCCCGGCATGCGCATCGGGACACGCCCCGGCGTCTGACCGGACCGGGCCGGCCGGCCCCGGCCCGTCGCGGGCGGACGTGGACGGGACGGGCGGGGGGGACGGAGGCGGACAGAGGTGCGGCCCGGACCGGCATCCGGGTCCGGGCCGCGGTGCGGTGGGGGCCGGCTCGCTCCTTTCGGGCCGGCGTACGGCGTCCCCGTCAGGCCGGCGTACGGCGTCCGGGCTTCGGCGGCCGTTCGGCCGCCCTGGCCGCCGCGCTCGCCCCCAGGGCGAGCAGCAGGCCGATGACGCCGACGACGACGTTGTTCCAGACCGACCGGGTGGTGCTCACGTCGCCGGCGACGACCCACGGCGCGACGATCGTCCAGGCGCCGAGGGCGCAGGCCGCCCAGGCCATGCCGTGGGTGCGCTCGTAGGCGCGGCCGAAACCACCGCTCATCAGCAGCGCGTAGGCGATGCCGACGATCAGGTTGTTGACCGCCAGCGCGGACAGGTTGCTGAACCCCGCGATCCACGGGGAGGCCGCCAGGTACACGCCCGTCAGAAAGGCCAGGGTCTCGATGGCCTGCGCCTTGGGAGTGCTCGCGGCACGCTCCGCCATCTCGTGACGGTTGCGTATGTCGATGATGTCGGGATGGGTCTCCATGGGGGACCCGTGAGAGGTTGCCACTCCCATCACCTCCGGAAGTTCCGGCTCGATGGCTCCCCCGAGTAACCCGCGACGCGCGGGTCGAACCGTCCTGCGGGGCTGCTTGCGCGGTGATTTCCCGCGGTCATTCCCCGAGGACGCGTTCCAGCCAGTCCGCGGCGGCCCGGCGGAAGAGCCGGCGGTTGTCCGCGCGCAGGAAGTCGTGTCCCTCGTCGCGCAGGGTGAGCAGCTCGGCGGGGATGCCGCGCTCGCGCGCGGCGCGCACGAACTGCTCCGACTCCCCCGGCGGCACGTTGGTGTCGTGCTCGCCGTGGACGGCGAGGAGCGGGACGCGCAGGGCGTCGATGCGGGTCATCGGCGACAACGCCCGCAGCAGCTCGCGGTCGCGCTCGGGGTGCCCGTACTTGTGGGCCGCCGACTCCGCGATCCAGGGCTCCGTGCCGGCGAAGAAGGTCAGGAAGTCCGACATGCCGCAGACGGCGACGCCCGTGCGGAACAGGTCGGGGTGCCACACGAGGGAGGCGAAGGACAGGTAGCCGCCGTAGGAGCGGCCCATGACGGCCAGTCGGGTCGGGTCGGCGGGGCCCGCCTGCACGGCGTGGGCGGCGCAGTCCGCGACGTCGTCCAGCGCGGCGAAACGGCCGGCGCCCAGGTCGGCGTCGACGAAGGACCGGCCGTGCCCCGAGGAGCCGCGCACGTCGGGTGCGAAGACGTCCAGGCCGCGGCCGAGCAGCTCGTGGTAGAGCGGGTTGAACACCGGGCGTTCCTGCTCCTCCGGGCCGCCGTGCAGATGGATCACGCAGGGCGCGGGGACGTGCGAGGGGCGGCCCGGCGCCCTGTAGTACCAGCCGCTCAGCGGGAGTCCGTCGCGGGCGGTGAGCCGCAGCGGGACGGGGCGGACGGGCGGACGGCCGGGCGGGACGGCGTCCTCGGCCCGTGAGGACCAGGGCGTGCGCAGCAGGGACACGCCTTCGTGGGCCCACCACACGCCGGGCCGGCGCTGGGAACCGGACAGGGCGAGCAGGAGCCGGCCCGTCCCGGCGGGGGTGATGCGGGTGACGACCTCATGGGGCAGGGGGACGGGCCTGGCGGGGCCGGTGGCGTCCGTGGCCCGGTGGGCGGGGAAGGTCTCGACGAGTTCGAGGTCGCTCGCGCCCTGCACGTTCCAGGCGAGTACGGCCGTGCGGCCGTCGTGGGCCAGGGCGAGCAGCTCCAGGTCGCTGCCGTCGCGTTCGGCGACGACCGCGCGGCCGAGCGGCTCCCCGCCGGGGCCGAGCGCGACGGCGAACAGCGCCGCGAACTCCCGGTCGGCGTTGCTGCGCAGCCACAGCGTCCGCGCGTCGGGCGAGAAGCGGCCGATCCACGGGTCGCCGTCGGCGACGGCGAACGTGCCGGTCGTCGCGGAGTCGGCGAGCCGCCGGATCACCGCCTCGCGTCGCCCGCGCGGTCCGCGCCGCAGCAGCGCGAGCCCGCCGTCGTGGCTGAGGTCGCAGACCCGCAGGGTGGCGGCGTGCGTCTCGGTGGCGACGAGGACGGGGGACGCGATCCCGTCGGGGTCGATCAGATACGCCGACAGACCGCCGCCGGACCGGACGGCCGGGCCGCGCGCCGCGGCGCCGTAGGGGACCGCCCCCAGCAGCGTCGCCCGGCCGGCGAGGGGCCGGAACTCCGCGAGCGGGGCACCGGCCGGTACGCCGCTCGTGCCCGGCGCGCCCGGTGCGCCGAGCAGCGTCGCCCGGGCGTCCGTCGTCGCGTCGTACGGCACCCCGCCCAGCAGCGTCGCCCGGCCGTCGCGGCCGGCCCAGTCGGCCGGCGGGACGGGGTGGGTCTCCCCCGGGGCGCCGGGCTCCGCGCCGTCGGGCGGCCGGGCGCCGGACGGCGGGGCGACGGTGACCGCGACCGCCGAGCCGTCGTGGGCCCAGCAGCCCAGGTAGGCGGAGCTGTCCGGGTCGGCCCCGGCCAGGATGCGGCGTCCGGTGCCGTCGGGCCGTACGCACAGCACCCGCGAGTGCTCCCCGCCGCCCGGCGCGGTGGTGTAGGCGATCCAGCGGCCGTCCGGCGACCAGGACACCTCCTTGACCGGATCCGGGGAGGAGTCGAGGACGTGGACGTCGTCGCCGTCGACCGGCCCGGCCCACAGCTGGGGCACGCCGCCCCGGTCGCAGATGAAGGCGACCCGGGTGCCGTCGGGGCTCGCGGAGGGATACCAGCAGCCGTGCGCGTGCAGCCGGGTCACCGCGTCGCGCGGGCCGCCCGCGCCGGGCAGCGGCACGGGCGCCGGGGCGGCGGCGCGGGCCGGGTCGCCCGCGTCCGCCGCCGTCCGCGCTCCGTGCGCGTCGGTCACTTGATTCCGTGCGTCTGCAGCCATATCTCCAGCAGGGCGATCTGCCACAGGGCGTTGGCCCCGCGCCGGGTCCGGTGCTCGTCGGGCGCCGCGAGCAGCTCGGCGACATACGACTCCTGGAACAGGCCGCGCTCCTTCGCCTCCGGCGCGTGCAGCGCCTCGCGCACCCGGTTCAGGACGGGGCCCGCCATGTGCTTGATCGCCGGGACCGGGAAGTAGCCCTTGGGCCGGTCCACGACCTCGCGCGGCAGGATCTGACGGCCCGCCGCCTTCAGCACGCCCTTGCCGCCGTCGGCGAGCTTGAGCTCCGGCGGGCAGGCCGCGGCCAGCTCCACCAGCTCGTGGTCCAGGAACGGCACCCGTGCCTCCAGGCCCCACGCCATCGTCATGTTGTCGACGCGCTTGACCGGGTCGTCCACGAGCATGACGTGCGTGTCCAGGCGCAGGGCCGCGTCCAGGGCGGTCTCGGCGCCGGGGTGCGCCATGTGCTCGCGCACGAAGCGTCCGGACACGTCCTCGGCGGGCAGCATGTGGGGCTGCAGGACGCGGGCGAGGTCGCCGTGGGGTCGGTCGAAGTAGACGTCGGCGTACCGTTCCGGCTCCTCCTCCCGGGCGACCTCGGCCAGCCGCGGGTACCAGTGGTAGCCGGCGAGCACCTCGTCGGCGCCCTGGCCGCTCTGCACCACCTTGACGTCCTTGGACACCTGCTCGGACAGCAGGTAGAAGGCGACCACGTCATGGCTGATCATCGGCTCGCTCATCGCGGCGACCGCGCCGTCCAGCGCCGTCGACACCCGGTCGGAGGGCACCATCAGCCGGCGGTGGTCGGTGTCGAACTCCTTGGCGACCAGGTCGGAGTAGTGGAACTCGTCCCCCTCCTCGCCGCCCTCCGACTCGAAGCCGACGCTGAACGTCATCAGGTCGCGCTGGCCCTCCTGCGCGAGGAGCGCCACGATCAGGCTGGAGTCCAGTCCGCCGGAGAGCAGCACGCCGACCGGCACGTCGGCGACCATCCGGCGGCGTACGGCGGTGCGCAGGACGTCGAGCACGGCGTCGCGCCAGTCGTCGGCGTCCATGCCCGCGTACTCGGCCCGCCGGGTGTACGACGGCTGCCAGTACACCCGGTCGCGGTGGGCGCCGTCCGGCTCGATCACCCGCACGGTTGCGGGCGGCAGCTTGCGCACGCCGTTGAGGACCGTGCGGGGCGCGGCGACGGTGGCGTGCCAGCTCAGGTACTGGTGGACGGCGACCGGGTCGAGCGAGGTGTCCACGTCCCCGGCGGCGAGCAGGGCGGGCAGCGACGAGGCGAACCGTAGCCGGCCCGGGGCGTGGGCGAGGTACAGCGGCTTGATGCCGAGCCGGTCGCGGCCCAGGACGAGGCGTCCGGTGCGGTGCTCGACGAGCGCGAAGGCGAACATGCCGCGGAACCGCTCCACGCAGGCGGTGCCCCATTGCCGGTAGGCCTTCAGCACGACCTCGGTGTCCGAGGTCGACGCGAAACGGTGGCCGAGGCCGCGCAGTTCCTCGCGCAGCTGCCGGTAGTTGTAGATGCAGCCGTTGAAGACGCCGGTGACGCCGCCGGCCTCGTCGGTCATGGGCTGCGCCCCCTGCTCCGACAGGTCGATGATCTTCAGCCGGCGATGGCCGAGCGCGACCGCGCCGCGCGTCCACGTCCCGCTGCCGTCGGGGCCGCGGTCGGCGAGCCGGTCGCTCATGCGCCGGACCGCCTCGAGGTCGGGCCGTCCGCCGTCGAAACGTATCTCCCCGCTCAGACCGCACATGCCGCGCCGCCTCCCTTCCGAGTCCGGTGGTCGGTGTCCCGCGGAGGAGGCGCCGCGGCGCGCCGTGCGGCCGCGGCCTGGGCGGTGCTGCTGGACATGAAGGGATCTCTCCTGAATACGAGGGTGTGAAAGGTTCCGGGGGGCGTGCTCGGCGCGGTCAGCGGCCGACGGCCTCCGGCTTTCCCGGGACGCGGGCCGTACTCCGGCCGTCGGTCGGAAGGCGTCGTCCGCGGGTGAGGGACGCGGCGCCCGGGCGCGGGCGTTCGCCGCGCGTCTGGGCGATCAGCAGGTCCACACAGGCGAGCAGGTCCTCCTCCTGCGCCGTGCGGCGGATGCGCCGGGCGGCGCTGCCGTGGGCGAGGGCGGAGTCGGTCAGCGCCCGGACGGTGTCCCAGTCGCCGTGGGCCTCCAGGGCCGGGCGCAGGCGGGCGAGGAGTCCCCGCACGACGTGCGGGGCGGGCGCCTCGCACCGGGTCTCCGGGTCGATCAGGGCGCCCTCCAGGCCGGACCTGGCGGCCCGCCAGGTGGCGCCGCGCAGCCAGTCGTGGCGGCCGTCGCACTCGGGCGCGTCGCCCGCGGCCAGCCGCTCCCGGGCCTCGGTGACCAGCGCCCGGAACAGCCCGGCGACGAGCACGACCGTCTCCACGCGCGGGCAGGCGTCGCACACGCGCAGCTCCAGCGTCCGCAGATGCGCCGAGGGACGGACGTCGTAGTAGACCATCCCGGCGTCGCTGATGACCCCGGAACGCACCAGGGATTCGACCGCGGCGTCGTAGTCGGCGGCGTCCCGGTAGCAGCCGATGGGGCCGGCGGTGGGCCAGCGCTGCCACAGCAGGGTGCGCCAGCTCGCGTAGCCGGTGTCGGAGCCCTGCCAGAAGGGCGAGCTGGCGGACAGGGCCAGCAGGACGGGCAGCCAGGGCGAGACCGCGCAGGCGACCCGGACCGCGGTGTCGCGGTCGGGCACGTCGACGTGGATCTGGGCGCCGCAGATGAGCTGTTCGTCGGCGACCCGGCGGTACTCCTCGACCATGTGCCGGTACCGCGCGCCCTCGGTGGGGCGCGGCGGGCCGGCCGGGGCCAGCGGCGCGGTGCCCGCGGCGACCACGGCGAGCCCCAGCGAGGAGGCGACCGCGTCGAGCCTGCGTCTGGTGGCGTGGAGGTCGGTGTACAGGTCGTGCAGCGAGGCGTGGACGCCGCTGTTGGTCTCCACGGTGGTCCGGTGGAGTTCACTGGTGAAGGTCCGCCGGGGAAGCCGTCGCAGGACCGGGTCGGCGCGTGGCACGAGCAAACCGCTCTCCACCTCCAGGACGTGGAACTCTTCCTCCACTCCGATGCGAATCGTCACGGTCTCTCCTCGGGCGGTGCGGCATCGGTGACAACGTCCGAGTGCCCAGGACGGCGCACCGTAAGCCCCTGGTGCCCATCTGAGACACTCACATCACAGATGAGCGATCCTCCTGCCACCGTGGGACGCATGCGGCAACCGTTCTCTGGAGTAGGCTCACGAGCCATGTCGCACCCTGATGACCTGCTCGTCGACATCGCTGCGATGGTGGAGTCGGAGCACAGCAGTCGGATGTCCCTCACGGTGGTGGTTCCGGGGGCCGTGATCACCGGACGGCTCGCCCCCGAGACCCTGTGGAAGGAGCGCGTGGCGGAAGTGCTGCGCGACTCCGAGCAACTGCGGGGCTTCGCCCGGCCCTTCACGTCGTCCGGCGGCGCGGACGGCCGCCCCACGCATCTGCACTTCCATGTCGCGCGGATCCTCCAGGGCAGCTACGGCATCCCGGACACCGGCGGCATGTTCCGTGTGGCCATCGCGGACGTGAGCGCGTGGACGGTGGGGGACATCAACTACTCGGATCAGTGAGCCCATAGGCGGGCGACACCGTTTCACGGCCGGTTCGGCCCAAGGCCGGTGTTCTCGCGCGGGGAGGGTAGAGGCTCGGTGTGAAGCGGTCAGGCTCAGGAAGAGGGCGGATCGGATGGACGGAGCTGTGCCGGACGACGATCGGCTGATCGGCGCCCAGCTGGTGCGGGCGTCGGCGGCCTACGAGGGCAGGTCGGGCGACATCGCCCAGGGCCGTGCCCTCGCCCGAGCCTTTCTGACCCGGGTGCAGTCGGCGCACGGCCTGCCGGTGTCGGGGCGGGCCATGGACGTGGTGCAGCTGGTGGTCAGCGAGTTGCTGACGAACGCCTGCAAGTACGCGCCGGGCCCGTGCCTGCTCGACCTGGAGGTGGTCGAGGGGCGCGTCGAGATCACGGTCTGGGACAGCGACCCGGTGCTGCCGGTGGCCCGGGCCGCCGATCCCGGCCGGGTCGGGCAGCACGGTCTGGAGATCGTCATGGCCGTGTGCCAGAGCTTCGAGGTGCACCGCGAGCCGGTCGGCAAGCGCACGACGGCCGCGGTGGAACTCGCCGACGATCCCGGCGGCGACGCCGCGGGCCACCGGCCCTGAACCCCGTCGGCCCGTTGCCGGCACCGCACAGCCGGCCCTGTCGGCGCCGCGGCCGACCGCGGCCACGGCATGCGCGCCGGCGCCGTGCGTCCTCGCATCCTGCCTCTCGGCGGCTCACCGCGGTCGTGCGCCCATGGGACCTCCGTCCGGGCGGGTCCGCAACCGGAGGCGGGCCGTCTCCCCGGTCGGGAGGCCCTTGAAGTCGGTTCCGGAGAGCCGCGGGGCCGGTTCCCGGAAGCGCGGGCCCGGAGTCGCAGGCCCTCGGCGTCCGGAGTCAGAAGTCCTCGGCGTCGCGGGGCGGCAGCTGGGTGCGCAGCCTCTTCCAGTACCGGTACACGTGCCGCTCGGCCTCCCGGAGCACGGCGTCCGCGTCCGACCTCGGGCGGCGCGACCGGCTCGCCGCCCAGCGCAGCATCAGGACCAGTCCGGTGGCCGCGCCCGCGGTCAGGGCGGGCAGGGCGTGACGACCAGTCACGGCGATCAGTACCTCCCGTGCCGCCCGGCCGGCGCTCGGCGCCGCCGCCGGGTCAGCGCTTGGCGCTCTCCTTGATCTCGGCCATGTCGGCCTTGACGCTGTGGATGGTCTTCCGGGGCGCCGGCGGGGCGGCCCGGCCGACCTCCTTCTTGCCGACGAGCGCCAGCACCGCGGCGATCACTCCGAGCACGGCCGTGACGATCAGCGCGGCGGCCCACACCGGCAGCGGCACCGCGAGCGCGGCGATCGCCGTGGCCACCAGGGCCTGCAGCGCCAGGAAGCCGACCAGGCCGGCGCCGCCGAACAGGCCGCCGCCCTTGCCGTAGCGCCTGCCCTTCTCCTTCATCTCCGCCTGCGCCAGCCGCATTTCGCCGCGCACCAGCTCGGTCAGCTGCTGCGAGGCGCGCCGCACCAGCTCACCGACCGGTTCGTCGCCCGGCGTCGTCCGCCGGATGTCGCCGTCGACGGTGCTGCCGCCGTACCGGTTGGATCCGCTCATCGTGATCACCTCTCCGCCTGTCCGGGGGACCGAGTCCCCAGAACCCGGGGGGAGAACACCTGGGCGCCGGGCGCGACGCGGCGAGGGACCGAACGGGACGCAGGGCGGTGGAGGGCCCGGCGTGCGCCGTGCGCCGGGCCGGGCCCTCCCCCGGGCGGCGACCGCGGGTCAGCGCAGTTCCACCAGCAGGTCGCCGCCCT
Organism: Streptomyces sp. NPDC006610; assembly: GCF_040611575.1. NCBI lineage: Bacteria > Bacillati > Actinomycetota > Actinomycetes > Kitasatosporales > Streptomycetaceae > Streptomyces > Streptomyces sp. NPDC006610. The sequence continues at coordinate 17,382 of NZ_JBEXOP010000032.1, read as the reverse complement.
CCACCTGCTGGATGCGGTTGATGGCGAGCCGGGACACCGTCCCGGCCCTCGGGGCGGTGATCGCCGCCTCCATCTTCATCGCCTCGATGGTGGCGACGGTGGCGCCGGCCCCGACCTCGTCGCCCTCGGCGACCGAGAGGGTGACCACTCCCGCGAAGGGGGCCGCGACATGGCCGGGGTTGGCGCGGTCGGCCTTCTCGGTGGCCGGGACGTCCGAGGCGGCGGACCGGTCGCGGACCTGGATCGGACGCAGCTGGCCGTTGAGCGAGGACATCACGGTGCGCATGCCGCGCTCGTCGGCCTCGCCGATCGCCTGCAGCTCGATCAGCAGCCGCACGCCCGGCTCCAGGTCGATGGCGTACTCGGTGCCGGGGCGCAGACCGTAGAAGAAGTCCTTGCTGTCGAGCACGCTGGTGTCGCCGTAGTTCTGGCGGTGGGCCTCGAACTCGCGGGTGGGGGCGGGGAACAGCAGCCGGTTGAGCGTCGCCCGGCGGTCCTTTGCGAGGCCCTCCCGGTCGTCGGCGGTCAGCTCCTGGACGGGCCTGGCCTCGGCGCGCCCCCGCAGCGCCTTGGTGCGGAACGGCTCGGGCCAGCCGCCGGGCGGCGTGCCCAGCTCGCCGCGGAGGAAGCCGATCACGGAGTCGGGGATGTCGAAGCGGTCCGGCTCGGCCTCGAAGTCCCGCGGCGAGACGCCGGCGCCGACCAGGTGCAGCGCCAGGTCGCCGACCACCTTGGAGGAGGGGGTGACCTTCACCAGGCGGCCGAGGATGCGGTCGGCGGCGGCGTACATGGCCTCGATCTCCTCGAAGCGGTCGCCGAGGCCGAGCGCGATGGCCTGGGTGCGCAGGTTGGACAGCTGCCCGCCGGGGATCTCGTGGTGGTAGACACGGCCGGTCGGCGCGGGCAGCCCCGCCTCGAAGGGGGCGTAGACCTTGCGGACGCCTTCCCAGTACGGCTCCAGGTCGCCGACCGCCCGGATGTCCAGGCCGGTGGTCCGCTCGGAGTGGTCCGTCGCGGCGACGATCGCCGACAGGGCGGGCTGCGAGGTGGTGCCCGCCATCGACGCCACCGCCCCGTCCACGGCGTCCACGCCGGCCCGGATCGCAGCGAGGTAGGTGGCGAGCTGTCCGCCGGCCGTGTCGTGGGTGTGCAGGTGGACCGGCAGTTCGAACTCCCGGCGCAGCGCGGTGACCAGCGTGGCGGCGGCCGGGGCGCGCAGCAGGCCCGCCATGTCCTTGACGGCGAGGACATGGGCGCCCGCGTCGACGATCCGCTCGGCGAGGCGCAGGTAGTAGTCCAGGGTGTAGAGCTTCTCCGCCGGGTCGGACAGGTCGGCGGTGTAGCACAGGGCGACCTCGGCGACGGCGGTGCCGGTCTCCCGTACGGCGTCGATGGCGGGGCGCATCCGGTCGACGTCGTTGAGGGCGTCGAAGATGCGGAAGATGTCGATGCCGGTGGCGGCGGCCTCCTGCACGAAGGCGTCGGTGACCTCGGTCGGGTACGGGGTGTAGCCGACGGTGTTGCGGCCGCGCAGCAGCATCTGGAGGCAGATGTTGGGCACGGCCTCGCGCAGGGCGGCCAGCCGCTCCCACGGGTCCTCGGCGAGGAAGCGCAGGGCGACGTCGTAGGTGGCGCCGCCCCAGCACTCCAGCGACAGCAGGCCCGGCAGGGTGCGCGCGACGACCGGGGCGACGGCGAGCATGTCCTTGGTGCGGACCCGGGTGGCCAGCAGGGACTGGTGGGCGTCGCGGAAGGTGGTGTCGGTGACGGCGACGGCGTCCGACGCGCGCAGCCGGCGGGCGAAGCCCTCGGGACCGAGTTCGGCGAGCAGCTGCCGGGAGCCGGCCGGGGGCTCGCCGGCGGGCAGCGGGGGCAGCTTGGCCAGCGGGTCGGTCAGCTCGGGCCGTTCGCCGTGCGGCCGGTTCACGGTGACGTCGGCGAGATAGGTGAGCAGTTTGGTGCCGCGGTCGGCGGAGTGGCGCGCGGTGAGCAGGTGCGGGCGCTGCTCGATGAACGACGTGGTGACGCGGCCGGCCCGGAAGTCCGGGTCGTCCAGCACCGCCTGGAGGAAGGGGATGTTGGTGGCCACGCCGCGGATGCGGAACTCGGCGACGGCCCGTCGGGCGCGGCCCACGGCGGTGGCGAAGTCCCGGCCGCGGCAGGTGAGTTTGACCAGCATCGAGTCGAAGTGCGCGCTGATCTCGGTGCCGGCGTGGGTGGTGCCGCCGTCCAGGCGGATGCCGGAGCCGCCGGGCGAGCGGTAGGCGCTGATGCGGCCGGTGTCCGGGCGGAAGCCGTTGGCGGGGTCCTCGGTGGTGATGCGGCACTGGAGCGCGGCGCCGCGCAGGGCGACCGTGTCCTGGGCGAGTCCGAGGTCGGCGAGCGTCTCCCCGGCGGCGATGCGCAGCTGGGCCTGGACGAGGTCGACGTCGGTGACCTCCTCGGTGACGGTGTGCTCGACCTGGATGCGCGGGTTCATCTCGATGAAGACGTGGTTGCCCTCGCGGTCGAGGAGGAACTCCACGGTGCCGGCGTTGCGGTAGCCGATCTGCCGGGCGAAGCGGACGGCGTCGGCGCAGATCCGGTCGCGCAGCTCCGGATCGAGGTTGGGGGCGGGTGCGAGCTCGATCACCTTCTGGTGGCGGCGCTGCACCGAGCAGTCCCGCTCGAACAGGTGGATGACGTCGCCCTGGCCGTCGGCGAGGATCTGGACCTCGATGTGGCGGGGCTCCACCACGGCCTTCTCCAGGAAGACGGTGGGATCGCCGAACGCGGAGGCGGCCTCCCGGGACGCCGCCTCGATGGACTCCCGGAGCCGGTCGGGGTCGTCGACGCGGCGCATGCCGCGCCCGCCGCCGCCCGCGACGGCCTTGACGAACACGGGGAAGCCGACGTCCTCGGCGGCGCGCACCAGTTCGTCGACGTCGGTGGAGGGCGCCGAGGAGCCCAGCACCGGCACGCCGGCCGCGCGGGCGGCGGCGACCGCGCGCGCCTTGTTCCCGGTCAGCTCCAGGATGTCCGCGCTCGGCCCGACGAACGTGATGTCCGCCGCCTCGCACGCCCGGGCCAGCTCAGGGTTCTCGGACAGGAAGCCGTAGCCCGGGTAGACGGCGTCCGCTCCGGCGCGGCGGGCCGCGCCGACGATCTCCTCGACGGACAGGTAGGCGCGCACCGGGTGGCCGGGCTCGCCGATCTCGTAGGCCTCGTCCGCCTTCAGCCGGTGCAGCGAGTTGCGGTCCTCGTGCGGGAAGACGGCGACGGTGCGCGCGCCCAGTTCGTATCCTGCGCGGAACGCCCGAATCGCGATCTCACCGCGGTTGGCGACCAGCACCTTGCGGAACATTGTCGATCCCTTCAGCCTGCCGGTGAACGCCCCCCATGGTGTCGGCGTGACCGGCGCCACGCCATGTGAACCTGGCCACTGCATGACGGCATGGGCATGTCGATCACGTCCTGCCCGCCGCGGACGTCAGCCGTGCGGCGGGCGTACCGGCCCGGCGAACCGGGCAGACGTCAGCGGTGACCTCGGCCGATTACCTCTCTGCCCTGCTGGGGGCCGGCGCCCTCGGTGCCGCCGTCGTGCCCCGGCTCGTGGCGGGCAGACCAGTGTCCGCCCCCCTGGTCTTCCTCGCCTGCGGGGTGGCCTTCCAACTGCTGCCGACGCCGCTGCCCGAGATCGACCCGGTCGCCGACCGGCTGTGGGCGGAGCACCTCACCGAGGTGTGCGTGATCATCTCGCTGATGGGCGCGGGCCTGGCCCTCAACCGGCCCTTCGGCCGCCGCCACTGGCACGCCACCTGGCGGCTGCTGGGCGTGACGATGCCGCTGACGATCGCGGCCACGGCCGTGCTCGCGTGGCTCCTGCTCGACTGGCCGCCGGCCGCGGCACTCCTGCTGGCGGCCGTGCTCGCGCCCACCGACCCGGTGCTCGCCTCGGAGGTGCGGGTGGGCGCGCCCACCGACGCCGAGCACGACGAGGACGAGGTCCGCTTCGCCCTGACCAGCGAGGCGGGGCTCAACGACGGCCTGGCCTTCCCGGTGGTCATGGCCGCGCTGGCGATGGCCGCGGCGGGGCCCGGCCCGTCCGGCGACTGGATCGGGCACTGGGCGCTGGTGGACGTGGCGTACCGGTGCGTGGCCGGCGTGCTCGGCGGCCTGCTCGTGGGCACGCTGCTGAGCTGGCTGTTCTTCCGCACCAACTGGCAGGCGATGCGGCTGTCGGAGCACCGGGAGGGGTTCGTCGCCCTGGGCGCGACGTTCCTCGCCTACGGGCTGACCGAGCTGGCGCACGGGTACGGCTTCCTGGCCGTGTTCGTCACCGCCTGCCGGATCCGCGCCGCGGAGCGCAGCCATGGGTACCACACCGTCCTGCACGACTTCGTCGAGCAGGTGGAGCGGCTGCTCACGGCGGCCCTGCTGTTCCTGCTCGGCGCGTTCGTCGCCCAGGGGGGACTCGCCCCGCTCGGCTGGCAGGGCGCGCTCACGGGTGTGCTCCTGCTGCTCGTGGTGCGGCCGCTGACCGGCTGGGGCGGCCAGCTGCGCACGGCGGCCGGGCCCCGGGAGCGCGTCGTGGTCGCCTTCTTCGGCATCCGCGGCATCGGCTCCCTCTTCTACCTCGCCTACGCACTAGGCATCGAGGGCTTCGGCGTCCCGGCGCGGGAGCTGTGGGCCGTCGTCACCTTCACGGTCCTCGCCTCCGTCGCCCTGCACGGCGTGACCGCCTCCCCCGTGATCACCCGCCTCGACCGCCTCCGGCTGCTCCAGGCCCGCCGTGCCACCCGCCCGGGCACGGAACCGGGCGAGGACGACGTGGCCCGCGAACGCCTGTGAGCCACGGGCCGGGGAGCCCGCGTCGCGCACGCCGCCCGTCCTCGCCCCGACCCTCCCCCGCCCGCCCCGCAAACCTGTCCAGAGGTTAACCCTTCGTTTTCTTTAATGATTCGGGTTTAAGGCGGTAGGTTGTGCGCCATGACCTCCGCATCCCTGCCCCCGACCGCCGCCGAGGAGCTGCGCGGCGCCGGCCTGCGGGTCACCGCCGCACGCGTCGCGCTGCTGCAGACCGTCCGGGCCGGCGACCACCTCGACGTCGAGGCCATCGCCGCGGGGGTGCGCGAACGCGTGGGCCACATATCGCTGCCGGCCGTGTACGACGCCCTGCACGCGCTCACCGCGGCAGGCCTCGTCCGCCGCATCGAGCCGCCCGGCAGCCCCGCCCGCTTCGAGGGCCGCGTCGGGGACAACCACCACCACCTCGTGTGCCGCTCGTGCGCCGCCGTCGTCGACGTCGACTGCGCGGTCGGCCACGCCCCCTGTCTCACCGCCTCCGACGACCACGGCTTCTCGGTGGACGAGGCCGAGGTCATCTACTGGGGCCTGTGCCCCGACTGTTCCACCGCCCGCAACACAGCACCGTGATCAATGAAGTCCGGAAGGAATTCGATGTCTGAGAACCACGACGCGATCGTCACCGACCCGAAGCCGGAGGAGGCGTCCGGCTGTCCGGTCGCGCACGGCCGCGCCCCGCACCCGACCCAGGGCGGCGGCAACCGTCAGTGGTGGCCCGAGCGGCTGAACCTGAAGATCCTGGCCAAGAACCCCGCCGTCGCCAACCCGCTCGGCGAGGACTTCGACTACGCCGCGGCCTTCAAGGCCCTGGACCTCCCGGCCGTGAAGCGGGACATCGCCGAGGTGCTGACCACCTCGCAGGACTGGTGGCCGGCGGACTTCGGCCACTACGGTCCGTTCATGATCCGCATGGCCTGGCACAGCGCCGGCACCTACCGGATCACCGACGGCCGCGGCGGCGCCGGCGCCGGCCAGCAGCGCTTCGCCCCGCTGAACAGCTGGCCGGACAACGCCAACCTGGACAAGGCCCGCCGTCTGCTGTGGCCGGTCAAGAAGAAGTACGGCAAGAGCATCTCCTGGGCCGACCTCATGGTCCTCGCGGGCAACGTGGCGCTGGAGTCCATGGGCTTCGAGACCTTCGGCTTCGCCGGTGGCCGCGCCGACGTGTGGGAGCCCGACGAGGACGTGTACTGGGGCCCGGAGACCACCTGGCTCAGCGACGAGGGCCGCTACAGCGGTGAGCGCAACCTCGAGGAGCCGCTCGCCGCGGTCCAGATGGGCCTCATCTACGTCAACCCCGAGGGCCCGAACGGCAGCGGCGACCCGCTGGCCGCCGCCCGCGACATCCGCGAGACCTTCGGCCGGATGGCGATGAACGACGAGGAGACCGTCGCCCTCATCGCCGGCGGCCACACCTTCGGCAAGGCCCACGGCAACGGCCCGGCGGACGCCGTCGGCCCCGACCCCGAGGCCGCCCCGCTCGAGGAGCAGGGCCTGGGCTGGAAGAACACCCACGGCGCCGGCAACGGCAAGGACACCGTCACCTCGGGTCTCGAGGGCGCGTGGACCTACGAGCCCACCAAGTGGGACAACGACTACTTCAAGATCCTGTTCGGTTACGAGTGGGAGCAGTTCCGCAGCCCCGCCGGCGCCCTGCAGTGGCGTCCGAAGCACGGTGCGGGCCAGGTCGTCCCCGACGCCCACGAGGCCGGCGTCCGCCACCAGCCGATCATGTTCACGACGGACCTGGCGCTGCGCATGGACCCGATCTACGAGCCCATCTCGCGCCGCTTCCTGGAGGACGAGCAGGCCTTCGCCGACGCGTTCGCCCGCGCCTGGTTCAAGCTGACCCACCGCGACATGGGCCCGGTCGCCCGCTACCTCGGCCCGGAGGTCCCCTCCGAGGTCCTGATCTGGCAGGACCCGCTGCCGGAGCGCACCTACGAGCTGATCGACGCCGCGGACGTCGCCGCCCTGAAGGCCAAGCTCCTGGAGTCGGGCCTGTCCGTGTCCGAGCTGGTCTCCACCGCCTGGGCGTCGGCCTCCTCCTTCCGCGGCAGCGACAAGCGCGGTGGCGCCAACGGCGCCCGCATCCGCCTGCAGCCGCAGGCCGACTGGGAGGTCAACGAGCCCGCGAAGCTCGCCACCGTGCTGCGCACCCTGGAGGGCGTGCACGAGTCCTTCAACGCCTCCCTCACCGGCGGCAAGCAGGTCTCCTTCGCCGACCTGATCGTCCTCGCCGGCGCGGCGGGCATCGAGAAGGCCGCCAAGGACGCGGGCTACGACATCGAGGTCCCGTTCACCCCGGGCCGCGTCGACGCCACACAGGAGCAGACGGACGTCGAGTCGTTCGCCGCGCTGGAGCCGAAGGCCGACGGCTTCCGCAACTACGTCGGCAAGGCCAACCGCCTGCCGGCCGAGCACCTCCTGCTCGACCGGGCGAACCTGCTGAACCTCAGCGCGCCCGAGATGACCGTCCTGGTCGGCGGCCTGCGCGTGCTGGGCGCCAACTACCAGGGCTCGCAGCACGGCGTCCTCACCGAGACCCCGGGCCGGCTGACCAACGACTTCTTCGTCAACCTGCTCGAGCTGGGCACGACGTGGAAGCCGGTCGAGGGCGAGTCGAACCTCTACGAGGCCTTCGACGCCACCGGTGCGAAGAAGTGGACCGGCACCCGTGCCGACCTCGTCTTCGGCTCGAACTCCGAGCTGCGCGCCGTCGCCGAGGTGTACGCCTGCGACGACGCGAAGGAGAAGTTCGTCCAGGACTTCGTCGCCGCGTGGAACAAGGTCATGAACGCGGACCGGTTCGACCTGGTCTGAGTCCGACCCCTGTGACGGGGGCGTCCGGGGCGACCCGGGCGTCCCCGTCGTGCCGTAGGACCAGGACCGCGATGTCGTCGGCGCGCTGCCCCGTCGTGCGGACCTGCCGCAGCAGATGGTCGATGAGCAGCTCCAGGTCGCGGTCGTCGCCGATGGCCACGTGGTGCGCGAGCCGGGCGAGGGAGTCGTCGACGTCCTCGCCCGGCCGCTCGATCAGGCCGTCGGTGCACAGGACGAGCAGCGTGCCGGGGTCGAGCGGGATCTCGGTCACCGGGAAACCGGCGTCCGGGTCGATGCCGAGCAGCGGTCCGGGCGGTACGTCCAGGGGCCGGGTGTCGCCGTCGGGCAGCCGCAGGACCGGCGGCGGATGGCCGGCGCTGGCGAGCAGGGCGCGCCCGCGGGCGAAGTCGAGCCGGGCGTAGAGACAGCTGACGAACAGGTCGGGGCCGAGGTCGGCGAGGAGCCGGTTGGTCCCGGCGAGGACCTGGTCGGGGCTGGCGCCGAGGGCCGCGTGGGCGTGCACTGCGGTGCGGGCCTGGCCCATCAGCGCGGCGGCGGCGACGTTGTGGCCCTGGACGTCGCCGATGACGGCCGCGGCGGCGGTGTCGCCGAGCCGGATCAGGTCGTAGAAGTCCCCGCCGATGTCCATGCCCCGGGTGGCGGGCAGGTAGCGGGCGGCGACGCGCAGCCCCGCGACCTCGGGCAGGGTGCGCGGGAGCAGCGCCTGCTGGAGGCCGTGGGCCAGTTCGTGCTTGGTGTCGTAGAGGCGGGCGCGGTCCAGGGCGTGGGCGATGAGCCCGGCGAGCGAGGTGAGTACGGCGCGTTCCTCGGCCGGGAACTCGCGCGGACGGTCGTAGGACAGGACGCAGATGCCGACGGGCCGGCCCGAGACGATCAGCGGCAGGAAGGCCCATGCCTGTTTGCCGCTGATCTCCGACGCCTCGGGATAGATGCGCCGCATGTCCTCGGCGTTGGTGAAGAACGCCGGGATGCCGCTGCCGAGGGCGCGTCCGGCCGGGGTGAGGCGGGTGTCCAGGGGCAGGGCGTCGAGGCGCTCGATGGTCGCCCGGTCGTAGCCGCGGTGCCCGGTGATGCGCAGCCGGCCCGCGTCGGCGGAGGAGAGCACCAGGCCCTGCGCTCCGAAGGCGGGCATGACCTGGTCGGCGACCAGGTCGATGACGTCCTGGACGCCGACGACCTCGGTCAGCGCGGCGGCCAGATGGGTGAGCTGGTAGAGCCGGCCGGCCCGGGTGGGTTCGGCGGCGCCGAGGGGGGTGCGGGGCGCGGGCTGCGGCAGCGCCGGCGCTCCGGTGCACACGATGCGGACGCTGATGCCGCTGGCGTCCGGGAAGAGGTGGAAGTCCATCCAGTCGTTGGGCGGGCGGCAGGCGCTGAAGGCGACGGGTTCGCGGCTGAGCACGGCGGCCCGGTAGCGGTCCTCGTAGGTGGGGTCGTCCAGCCAGCGCAGCGACTGCCAGGGCAGGGTTCCCAGCAGCCGTTCGGCGTCCGCGCCCAGCAGCTCGCAGGCGCCGGAGCTGACGTAGGTGAAGCGGCCCTCCAGGTCCAGGGAGCAGCTGCCGCCGGGCAGCCGCTCGATGAAGTCGACGGCCGCCGTGCCGGGGTTGATGGCCGGGCGGCCGGTCCCGACGGCGACGACCCGGGGCCGGTCCCCGGGGGTGGCCGGCCGGCCGGTCTCCTCCAGCAGGCGGGCCAGCCGCCGGCAGCTGGCGGCGATGTTGCCCCGCTCCCGCCCGGTCATGTACGGGGGACGGCCCGCCGGCCACATCAGCAGCAGGGCGCCCCACCGGCGGACGCCGGTGACCGGTGCGGCGACGAGGGCCAGCGGGAACGGCAGGGCCATCGCGGTGCGCGGATAGGAGCGGGCGATCTCCTCCTGGCTGCCCGCCCACACCACCCGGTCCTCGCGGACGGCGTCGGCGACCGGGGCGGGGGCGGCGACCGGGACCTTGGTCCAGGGCGCGGCCAGTTCGGCGGGGGCGCCGCAGAGCACGTCGAGGATCAGGAGCTGCCCGTCCGGCGCGAGCAGGTAGAGCGCGCCGATGGACGCGCCCGTGCGGCGCACGGTCTCCGCCAGCGCCGCGTCCAGTTCCCCGGCGTCGGTGGCGGCCGGGTCCGTCGTGCCGGTCACGAGCACCTCCCGGCGTCCCAAGCGCGGCATCCGCCCTATGGGGACGTTACGCCCCCGTCCGCGGATCGGCACACCCGCGCGGCCCCTCGTTTGCCGGACGGCTGCGGGGGGACCCGGCGGGCCATGAACATCGCAGCTCACCGCCGCGCCGCAGATCACCTGCGCGGCCTCCTCCGGCGCACCCGCAACGACTACTCGGCCGGTCACGAACGCCCGCTGGGCGGCTATCTCGCGGCGATGGGCGGTTTCACGGCCTATACGGCGGCCTGGGCCGCGGCGGTGCGGCTGCGCGGGCGCCCGTTGCCGGAGCGGCCCGTGCCCTGGGACGTCGTCCTGACCTCCGTGGCGACGTTCCGGCTGAGCCGGCTGCTGAGCAAGGCGTCGGTGACCAGTCCGCTGCGCGCGCCCTTCACCACCTACGCCGGTCCGCAGGGCCCCGCCGAGCTGCACGAGGAGGCCCGCGAGGAGGACGGCAGGGGGACCGTCGGGGAGCTGGTGACCTGCCCGTTCTGCCTGAGCGTGTGGGTGGCCTCGACACTGACCGCGGGGCAGCTGCTGTGGCCCCGGGCGACCCGCACCGCCATGGGCGCGCTCACCGCGCTGGCCGGGGCGGACGCGCTGCAATTGGCGTACAGCGTCCTGTCCGACCGCGCGACCGGCGACGACGACGACGAGGACGAGGACGAGGACGGCGGCGAGGAGGACTGACCGACGGCGACCATGCCGTGACCCGTGGAGACTCCGCAGGTCACGGCATGGTCGTCTCCTCGGCGATCATCTCCGTGACGGCGTCGAGTCCGCCCGCCTCCAGCGCCCGGCGCTGCCGGTCGGCGCCGGTGCCCTGCCGGAGCAGCCGGTGCACGAGGGAGGTCACCTCGCGGGTGTCGCCGGCCGCGTCCAGGGCGGGCGCGATGTGGTCCAGCAGCCCGCACACGACGTCGCCGGCGCGTCGGCGCATGCCCCCGGCGTCGACGAGGGTGTCGCTCAGTCCGTGCCGGGCGGCCTGCCACATGGAGATCTGCGCCAGCTCGGGCGGCCAGTCGGGGACCGGACGGCCGGCAGCGGCGTCGTGCACGGCGATGCCGACGAGGGCGCGGACGATGCCCGCGAGCATCGCCGCCTCGTCGGTGCGCAGCTGGACGTCCAGGCAGCGCACCTCCACCGTGGGGTACCGCTCCGAGAGCCGGGCCTGCCAGTACAGCTGCCCGGTGTCGGTGATCACGCCGGTGGCCAGCAGGTGCCGGACACGGGCGTCGTAGTCCGCCTCGCCGGCGAAGCGGGGCGGGACGCCGCCGACCGGCCAGCGCCCGAAGACGATCGTGCGCCAGCTGGCGAACCCGGTGTCGTGTCCCTCCCACAGGGGCGAGTTGGCCGACATGGCCGTCAGGACCGGCAGCCAGGGCCGGATGCGGTTGAGCACGTCGACGCCGGCCGCGCGGCTGTCCACGGCCACGTGCACGTGCATGCCGTTGACCATCTGCTCGGCGACCAGCTGGGGCGCCTGCCGCTGCAGGGCCCGGTAGCGGGCTTGCCGGGTGACGGCCACGGGCACCTGCTGCCGCAGCGGGGGCGTGCCGCAGGCGGCGAGGCGGCAGCCGTGCGCCTCCGCAGCCCCGGCCACCGCGTGCCGCAGCCGCAGCAGATGGCCGCCGACCTCGTCCAGCGTCCGGCAGACGGGGGTGGCCACCTCGATCTGGCCCTGGAGCAGTTCGGACTGGATCTCACGGCGCGCGACGAACGGCTCCAGACCGGCCGCCGCCCGCACCTTCTCCGCCTGTTCGGCCAACTGACCGGTGACCCGATCGATCAGCAGGTACTCCTCTTCGACACCGACCGTCGCCACCGAAGCGCCTTTCGTCCGGGCCCGTTCCGCGGGCCGTCCGGGGCCCGGTCCAAGTGCCGCGATCCCGGCCCGGTCAAACGTCGGGGCCGCTGCGGTCGCTCTCGTGGCCCGGCGCGTCGATCACGTCGCGGCGGCCGGTGTGCTGCTGCTGTTCGAGCCGGGCGATGTCCGGGTGGTGCAGGTCGAAGGCGGGCGATTCGGAGCGGATGCGGGGCAGCGCGTGGAAGTTGTGCCGGGGCGGCGGGCAGGAGGTGGCCCACTCCAGGGAGCGGCCGTAGCCCCAGGGGTCGTCGACCTCCACCCGCTCGCCCTTCTTCGCGGTCTTCCAGACGTTGTAGAGGAACGGCAGGGTGGACAGGCCCAGCAGGAACGCGCCGATGGAGGAGACGGTGTTCAGGGCGGTGAAGCCGTCGGCGGCGAGGTAGTCGGCGTAACGGCGGGGCATGCCCTCGGCGCCGAGCCAGTGCTGCACCAGGAAGGTGGTGTGGAAGCCGACGAACAGCGTCCAGAAGTGGACCTTCTCCAGGCGCGTGTCGAGCATGGTCCCGGTCATCTTCGGCCACCAGAAGCTGAACCCGCCGAACATGGCGAACACGATCGTGCCGAACAGCACGTAGTGGAAGTGGGCGACGACGAAGTAGCTGTCGGTGACGTGGAAGTCCAGCGGCGGCGAGGCGAGCAGGACACCGGTCAGCCCGCCGAACAGGAACGTCACCAGGAAGCCGGCCGCCCACAGCATGGGCGGCTCGAACGACAGCGACCCCTTCCACATCGTGCCGATCCAGTTGAAGAACTTCACCCCGGTGGGGACGGCGATCAGGAAGCTCATGAAGGAGAAGAACGGCAGCAGCACCGCTCCGGTGGCGAACATGTGGTGCGCCCACACGGTCACGGACAGGCCGGTGATGGAGATGGTCGCGGCGATCAGCCCGGAGTAGCCGAAGATCGGCTTGCGGGAGAACACCGGGATGATCTCCGTGATCACCCCGAAGAACGGCAGCGCGAGGATGTACACCTCGGGGTGGCCGAAGAACCAGAACAGGTGCTGCCAGAGGATCGCGCCGCCGTTCTCCGGGTCGAAGACGTGCGCGCCGAACTTGCGGTCCGCCTCCAGCGCGAGCAGCGCCGCGGCGAGGACGGGGAAGGCCAGCAGCACGAGCACGGAGGTCAGCAGCACGTTCCAGGTGAAGATCGGCATCCGGAACATGGTCATGCCCGGGGCGCGCATGCAGATGATCGTGGTCATGAAGTTGACCGCACCGAGGATCGTGCCGAACCCGGAGAGGGCCAGCCCCATGACCCACAGGTCCCCGCCGAGCTGGGTGGTGCGCTCACCGCCGCTGAGCGGGGTGTACGCGGTCCAGCCGAAGTCGGCGGCGCCCTCGGGCGTGAGGAAGCTGCCGAGGACCATCAGCCCGCCGAACAGGAACAGCCAGTACGACAACATGTTCAGCCGCGGGAAGGCGACGTCCGGGGAGCCGATCTGCAGCGGCATGATCGCGTTGGCGAACCCGGCGAAGGTCGGGGTCGCGAACAGCAGCAGCATGATCGTGCCGTGCATCGTGAACGCCTGGTTGTACTGCTCGTTGGAAACGATCTGGATCCCCGGCCGGGCCAGCTCCGCCCGCAGGACCAGGGCCAGCGCCCCACCGATAAGGAAGAAGGCGAACGACGTGATCAGGTAGAGATGCCCGATCTTCTTGTGGTCGGTCGTCGTCAGCCAGGTGACGACGACCTGCCCACGACCACGGCGCTCCGCCGCCGGGACAGGAGAAACCGGTTCAGTGTGTGTCGCCATCGAGTCCCTCGGTCAGCTGGGTGGGGGGTCGCGGTCTGGCTGTCGCGCAGCGCGTAACCAGCTCAGCGGACGTTAGTCCTGCGGAGCGGGCGGCGACGCCCTGCGGGCGCCGATTTCGAGCCGAATGGCCGAGGGAACGCCTCATTCGGGCGTACCCGTTCACTCGCGCGGGGCCTCCCGGCGGCCGACGCGGGACCCCCGGTAGGCGGCGCGGCGCACCCCGGCCAGAGCCTCGCCGGGGGTGAGGCCGGGAAGATCATGGGCATAGACGTCGAAGCCGGGGGTCTGCTCCGTCGGCACCGGCAGGGGTGTGCGCACCGTCAGCACGCCGAACACGCGCCACGACCGCCGTCCGGTCCCGGCGCACAGGTCGAGGACGATCGGCCCGGCGGCCAGGGCCGCCCGCAGTCCCGCCGGGTCGCCCGGCACGGGGCGGCGCGCGGAGGGGCGCGGCAGGGCGGCCAGCAGACGGTCGCGGTCGCCGACGCGGTAGGCCAGCAGGCTGGAGTACGGGCCGCCGAGCACGTCGATGCGCGGCAGCGGCAGGCGCCGGGTGAACCGGCCCCTGCCGCTGCCGGTGAGGAGCAGGTCGAGGGTGCGGCCCTCCTCGTCGGCCCGCTCGACGCGCACGGCGAGGCCCAGCCCGTCGGGCAGGCCGCGCGGCAGTCCGGCGGCCCGTGAGAGCCGTACCGTGGCGGCGTGCCGGCCGGGCGTGTCCAGGAAGGGCACGCCCCAGGGCCCGCGCCCGTCGTCCACGATCTCCAGCTCGCCCGCGCAGGTCAGTCCGTGCGGGTGCAGCGCGGGAGCATGGCGCGCGCCGGCCAAGAGCCGGAATCCGGAGCGGACCTCATCCGTCACGACCGGGACCCGTCGCCCTCCTGCGCGTCGGTGGCGTCGCCGTCGTCGTCACGGTCGCCCTCCGCCTGCGACGGTGTGGTCCGCGGCGCGGCGTTTTCGCCGGAGGTCTCCGCCTCGTCCCGCTCGGGCTCGCCCTCCGCCTGGGAGGGGGTCTGCTCGGTCATGGTGGTCCTTTCTGTGCGAGGAGTGCCGTGCGGTGGTGCGGACGTCACGGGGTGGAACGCAGCCACGCGGCGATCCACCCCGTCTGCATCGCGGCGTCGAGGAGATAGGTCGGCCTGATCCGTCCCTTGGGCACGTAGACGAGGTCGACGGCGAGCAGGGTCAGCGCGGTGCCGAGGCCGACGAGGCGGGCCTGGCGCCGGCCCTCCGGGTCGGCGCTCGTCGCCAGTTGGGCGGCGCCCGCGGCCACCAGCAGTCCGCCCGTCGTCTGCTGCAGCCACACATCGGTCTTCGGGCCGAAGACCCGTTCGAAGCTGCGCAGATGCAGCAGCGGCCACAGTCCGCCCACGAGGTTGAACACTCCCTGCCCGAGCGCGACGGCGTCCGCCGGCTCCCCGCTTCGCCGCGTCGGTCTGCTCCTGCCCATGGCCGTCCTTTCGTGTGAGTGATCGCCGCGCGCCCGCCGGGCCGCTCAGGCGCCGAGCTTGGCGGCGGCGTCCCGCAGCGACGCCGCCGCCCGGGTGAGTTCCTCGGGGCCGGGCGACGCCGTGCCCAGCCGGTCCACCAGGTCCGCGCGCGACAGCAGCACCACTGCCCCGCGCGACTGCCCGCTCTCCAGGGCGGCGCGGTTCGCCACCTGTGCCCTGCCTTCGAGCAGGACCAGGGCGGCGCCGTCGTCCGTCGCGTCCAGGAGTGCGCGAAGCAGGTCCTCGTCGATCACCACGGGTTCCCTTCCCTCGGGGGTGCGCCGGTCGCGGGTCCGGTCAGCCGTCCTTGCCCATGGCCTTGCGGACCGCGTCCTTGGTGCGGTCCATCAGGGCGGCGACCGGTCCGAGCGCCATGTTGGCCGCCGCGGACTCGACGCCCGGGTGCGGCCGGGTGGGGGCCATGGCCTGGGCGGCCTTGACGGCCTTGGCCATGGCGGCGAGGTTCGTCACGTCGGTGCTGCGCCGGATGAACGCGAACTCGTAGCGTTCCTCCTTGCGGGCGTGCTCCTGCACCTCGGTGCGCAGCCGCATCAGCCGCGGCATGAACTCCGGGTCGTCGGTGTCGAGGTCGTCGAGCTCGCTGAGCGTCTCCTTCGCCGCCCGCTCCTCGGCGAGCCGCTCCTCGACGACCTGTTCGCCGCCCGGGAAGGCGCGCCGGGCGAAGGGGTGGACGACCTCCTCCTCGGCGGTCTCGTGGACGGCGAGGAGCCGTACCAGCCGGCGGAACGCGTCGCGCCGCTCGTCGCCGCTGCTCGCCTCGACCTCGTCGAACAGGTTGCGGATGTCGCCGTGCTGTCGCATCAGCAGCCCGACGACGTCCAGGTCCTGACTCCGGTCGTCGCCGGCCTGGGGGGTGTGCAGCTCGGTCATGTCGGCCCTCCCCTACTTCTCGCGCATCGCGGGGTCGGGGTGCTCGCCCTCGGACTGGACGCGGTACTCGCGTCCGAACATCTGGTCGTGCTCGGCCATGACCCGCTCGCTCGGCGGCGCCTCGCCGCCGTGGATCGCCTCCTGCATCTTCTCGAACCGCTCGTGCGCCTCGCGGACGTAGCCGGCGCCGAGGGTGGTCAGATCCATCTGGGTGTCGAGCAGCTCGCGCACGTACGCCTTGTTCGGCTCGAAGGTGAGCACGTTGGGCAGCTCGGGCGCGAGGACCGACTCCGGGTCGCGTCCGTCGTGGCGGCGCATCAGGTCGCAGGCGGTGTGCAGGTGCTCCAGCTCCATGTTGAGATGCAGCTCCCAGATCGCCTTGACCCTGGGGTCGCTCTCCTGCTCCATGAAGGAGTAGTAGAGGTAGCACTCGTTGTACTCGTGGTTGACGAGCTGCTCCCACCAGGTCTCGCCCGGGTCGACGAGGGACTCGTAGTGGGTGACGTGCTCCTCCTCGATCAGCCCGATCTCCTGGTACAGCTGGCGGGCGATGGGCTCCATGTAGGTGGGGCCGGTGTTCATGTAGAAGTTCATGGTCTGCTGCTCGGCGGACATGACCGTCAGGGCGTGCAGCTTCGACAGCGGGTTCGTCTCGTCCTTCGCGTACGGGTCGCGGACGTTGTCGTACGGGTCGCGGTGGTGGTACTTGGTGGGGCGGCCCGGCATGATCTCGGTGAGGTTGTCGACGATCGACTCCGCCTTGCGGTGCTCGATCATCTCGTACAGGTTGGCGTACCGGTACAGGTGGTCGAAGTCCTCCAGCACTCCGAACTGGTACGCCTGCTTCAGGTACGGGTCCGGTTCCATGCGCGCGATCCACGCGGTGAGGTCCACGGCGACCTGCTCGTAGGCGATCGTCGTCTCCAGCACCGACGACACGCCGGGCAGCAGCCAGTTCACGACCTTCTGCTGCTGCGCCTCGATGTAGCGGACCCGGGCCAGCTGCCGCTTGACCTCCGGGTCGACCGTGTTGCGGGCCAGCTGGTGGCTGAACATGATCGCCTCGACCTCGATGCCGTTCATGGTGATGACGCGGCAGCGGGTGTACGGGTCGCAGCGGTCGGGGTCGATGGGGCTGACGTCGAGCTCCCGCCAGCTGCGCAGCTGGCGGTCCAGCGGGATGCCCCGCTGCTCCAGGGGGTTGAATGTCACGGGCGCTCTCCTCCAACAAGGGCCGGGCGGGCGAAGTACCCCCGTCGCCGTCCTTCATGTCCGCGGGCTCGGGGCACTGCCGCCCATGCTTCGCCCCTCCCGCGAGTGCCACCACCGCAGCGCACCCGAACGGCGGACGCCCGCCGCCCGCGCCGCCCGGACACGGGGCCGCCCCGCTCACGGCGGTGAGCGGGGCGGCACACGTGTGTCGGCCGGGTGAATCGGAGGAGGACGGTCAGGGCAGGGTCCACTTCTGGTTGGCTCCGGTGTGGCAGGTCCACAGGTGCACGGGCGTGCCGTCGTTCCACGTACCGCCCGAGGCGTCCAGACACTT